>JAJHQJ010000063.1 GCA_020833415.1 Desulfurococcaceae archaeon
GACCTTACCGAAGAACCTAGCCTTAGTCGTAGTACTACCTACATCCGTGGCGAGGATGTACCTAGGCTCCCTAACTAGCTGTACCACCTCCTACACCAACGGACTAAGTACTCCCAGCTCAAATAAGCGTTGACGGAGGTGCGGAACTGCATACGAGCCTCCTGGACGAGGCCTTCCTGAGTCTGTTCATTACCGCTAGCCCTATACCCCTCTCCTCGAATGCCTCGGCAAGCCCTACCGAGGCTTCGGTAAGCCTGTCCAGTCCCCTCAGAGCTGTGTAGAGGTTCTTAGCTACCTCGTATAGGTTAGCCCTAGAGCCGAGGACGATCACCTCGACACCGGGGATCGTACCCAGCTCCCCAGCTGTCTCGGAGGAGGCTATCAGGGCTACCCCTAGGGTTGCCAACCGGGTAGCTACCCCCTTGAGGTACTCTAGGTAGTCCCTATCGCTACAGGAACCCCTCTCAACTAGTAGTAAACTCTTCTCCGGTGCGTAGTGCCTGTACTTAAGGCCTGGCGACGGTGGTGCTCCGGTGTAGAGCTCCAGGCCGCGGGCGTAGTCGGGTACCTCAACAGGCTTTCCGAATAGCCTCTCGAGCTCCTCGGGCCCTATAGGGCCTGGCCTCAGGACCCTCGGGGGGTCCCTCAGTACGTCAACTACCGTTGATTCCACACCGAAGAAGGTCTCGCCAGCATCGAGTACTAGGTCAACCCTCCCACCCAGGTCCTCGAGGACGTGCTTAGCTGTTGTAGGTGACGGTCTACCGGATAGGTTAGCTGAGGGGGCTGCTACCGGTCTACCGAAGGACTCTATAAGCTTCAGGGCTACCGGGTGTGCCGGTGCTCTAACAGCTACGGTATCCAGCCCACCGCTGACTACACTGGGTAGCCTACTACTCCTCCTGAGTACTACGGTTAGAGGTCCGGGCCAGGCAACCTCCAGGACCCGCAGTACCTCCTCTGGTACGTCTGCTGAGACCTCCTCAAGCATGTGGATACCTGAGACGTGTACTATCAGGGGGTTATCGGGGGGTCTTTCCTTGACCTCGAAGACTCTGAGAACGGCCCTGACGTTAAACGCGTCAGCACCTAGGCCGTAGACGGTCTCTGTTGGGAAGGCTACTAGACCACCGGCCCTAAGTACCTCTGTAGCTTCCTCTATAGCCCTTACGTCAGGGTTTAGCGGATCTACCCTCAGTACCCTAGTCCCAGCCATAGCCACGGAGACTACGCTAACAGACCTTAAATCCTCTCCGAAGCTTATCTAACCACCCGGGCTAGAGCTCTGTGACTAGCTACGTTGCGGGAGTAGACATAGGGGCTACCTACACTAGGGTAGGTCTGTTCACAACCGATGGTATGCTAATGGAGAGGGTTAGGTTTGAGACTCCTAGAGCTGGTGGAGAGCTAGCAGTAGCTTCAGCTGTAGCTAGAGCTATCGAGGAGCTCCTCTCTAGGTGGGGCGGCTCACTAATATCTATAGGTGTCGGGACGGTAGGCCCCCTAGACATCGCCTCAGGTGACGTTACCGGGGCCCCGAACCTCCCAATAGGGAGGTTTAAGGTTAGAGAACCCCTAGAGAGGTTATTCGGGGTAGATGTCTACGTAGTTAACGACTGCGTAGCAGCTGCATGGGCTGAGTACCTAGTAGGTACTGGTAGGGGGTTTAGGAACGTGGTCTATGTAACACTAAGTACAGGTATAGGCGGTGGGGCTGTAGTCGATGGACACCTCCTCCTAGGTAAGGATGGTAATGCCCACGAGATAGGGCACATAGTCCTAGACCTCAGCGGTAAGTTTAGATGTGGTTGCGGGGGCCTCGGACACTGGGAGGCTATAGCCTCGGGGGCTAACATCCCGAGAACCCTGGAGGTACTGGCTAGGGAGTGGGCGGGTGAGGCTACCGAGGCCTACAGGAAGGCCTTAGACGGTGGCCTAAGCCCCGAGGAGCTCTTCAGGTTGTGGAGGGGTGGTGATAGGTTTGCGGAGTTCGCGGTGGACTTCCTAGCGGAGGTGAATGCAGCTGGTATAGCCTCGGTAGTTAACGTATATGACCCTGAGGTACTCACACTAGGGGGCTCCATAGCCTTGAGGAACCCGGACTTCATTGAGCTATCCCTAGCTAGAATCGGTAGGTACATAGTGAATAGGAGGCCCACCATATCGCTAACACCCCTGGGTGACGACGTGGTACTACTAGGTGCAGCCTTCATAGCGATTAAACCACCTAGGGAGCTCCTGGGGGTGGTTCGAAAGTACTCCAGACTTTAAAGGAGGATATTAACCTAGGTCCGGGCGTACCCTGGGTTACGCAGGTGTTTAGGGTAGTGTACGAGCTTATGCTAAGGGGGCTTCCGGAGGAGGTTGAGTGCGTGGGTAGGCTCTGGGCCACCCTAAGCTCAGGTGGTAGGTGTGTAGGTACTCACACAACGTTCGTCTGCAGCCTTAGGGGGTGCCTAGTTAAGCTAGCCCCCCAGGTAGTAAGGCCCCAGTACATCCAGGAGATCCCGCAGGTAGGGGCCCTAAGGGCCCTCGTAGAGGGTCAGGACCCCGAGTCCCTCGTTGAGGTAGCCTCACTAGTCTACAGAACGCTCCGCGAGTGCGGTGTACTGGTTAAGCTGGTCCCCGAGTAGTACCCGGCTTCAGTAGGTTCAGCTCCTCAGCTACAGCCCTAGTAGCTAGTCTAACAGCCTCGTAGCTACTGTACCTAGGCCTCCACCCAAGGGACTTCAGCCTCTCGATACTGAGTAGCATTAGCTTAACGTCCCCCGGCCACCCCCTACCGTCCGGGGTACCTCCCCTAAGTACTACCCTAGGTCTAAGGCCTAGCACCTCGGAGACTACCCTAGCTATCTCGAGTACCGTGATCCAGTCCTCGTTACCTACGTTGAAGACCTCGAAGTACCTACTAGCCCTCTCGACAGCTAGTAGGGTAGCGTCAACAGCGTCGGATACGTAGAGGTAGCTCTTCCTCTGAGTACCGTCCCCGAGGACCTCGAGGACCTCCGGGTTCCTGGAGAGCTTCATGAGGAAGTCGTAGATAACCCCGTGGCGTAGCCTAGGGCCGACTACGTTAGCGTACCTCAGGGCCACCACCCTAATCCCGTATAGGTGGGAGTAGCTGTGGAGTATGAGCTCAGCAGCAGCCTTGGAGGCTCCGTAGACGCTTACAGGCCTCAGCTCGCAGTCCTCGGGTGTAGGTAGCCTGGGGGCGTCCCCGTACACCGTCGAGGAGCTTGCGAATACGAGGGTCCTCACGGACCCGGCCCTCCGGGAGGCCTCGGCGACGTTGAATGTAGCTACTACGTTCTCCCTGAAGTGCACCTCCGGATCCGTAACGCTTACCCTAACCTCCGGGTTTGCCGCGAAGTGGTAGACGACCTCAGCACCCCTCAGAACCCTAAGGCAGGTCTCGAAGTCCTTTACGTCCCCAACTACGAGCTCAACCCTGCCCCTAACCCTCGATAGGTTTTCAACCCTACCGCTGCTCAGGTTATCCAGTACGGTAACCTCGTAGCCCAGCTCTACGAGCCTCTCAACTAGGTGGCTACCTATGAAGCCGGCACCACCCGTAACGACGACCCTCATGCAGCGGTACCGGAGAATCCATGCAGGTTAGGGAGTATAAGTAGGAGGCGGCCTCACCGTACCTAACCTAATTACCTAGACCTACCTAGGTGGCTGGGTGGTCTAGGTGATAGAGAGGTCTGACGCTATTAGGGAGGGGGTGATCCAGGTAGCTAAGCTCATGGTTCTAAGTGCTGTTACAGCCCCTAAGGGGCGTGGGGTGGATAACGTCCTAGCTAGGATCCTAGACCGTAGGGAGGAGCTGGAGCTCCTAGCTAAGACCATGGAGGAGCTCTCGGGTGAGTACGGAGACATCTTCGCCAGGGATGCGTCTAGCGTTAGGAGGTCTGACGCGGTCGTTCTAATAGGGTGTAGGATCGCTGACTTCAAGCTTAGGCAACCGAAAGAGCTGGAGGTAGACCTAAACCTAGCTATGAGCCTAGTCAACCTAGGTATAGCCGTAGGCTCAGCCGTGAAGACGGCCTCGATACATAACGTAGATAACAGGATAATGTACACCGTAGGTATAGCTGCTAAGAAGCT
>JAJHQJ010000019.1 GCA_020833415.1 Desulfurococcaceae archaeon
ATCGCCTAAGTATGTTGTTACAGACTTGTTAATCTGTGGTTTAGAGTACTTCGACTACTTTCACTATAGCTTTAACTCTTCAGATGGTCTGCACTGTGATGGCTAGGGATCTTAAATGGGTGTCCCATGGTGTTGGACTCAACGAAGGTCCGTGGTATACGAGGTTGCGAACTCTCATTGAAGCCTAGCCCTGCTAAGGAGGTAGAGATACCTGTAGACATTGCCAGGTACTGCTAGTGGGAAATTCTCTAGACAAAAGGTAGGACCTACCTACGGAGTCGATCCTGATCATCAATCCTGCAATAACTTGAATCCCTCCTATATTAACCCTGCTCTCCACTTAGGCGTGGGGACAGTGAGCACCGGTAGGAGCGAGCTAAGGTTTTTGGGGATTATGCTCGTACTACTCTCCGTAGCTCTACTAGTCCTCTCCGTAGCTCTAATGGTTTACGCTATGATAGCAGCCTCGCTAGTGTCTCTCGTAGCAGGCCTAGCAGCACTCTCAGGAGGCTTGCAGTTGTTAGGCCTTTATCTAGGTGGAGAAAGGTGCGAGGAGAGGTCTTAGCATCTTTCTTCGCTGTCAGCTTAACGCTTATACTGCTTACGTCTCTGTATGATGCTACCGCCATACCAGTACCCTACGCTGCCGGTTCGTCTCCTATAAACCCAGGTAAGTTCGGAACCTCGCGGTTTGTACAGATACTAAGAGAGCTGGGAATGGATGTTACCTACGTATCTAACTGGAGTACCCTGGATATTGCAGGTGCACGTGGGGTTGTTGTGGTCATAGTATCCCCCGAAATCCCCTACACGGATAGAGAGGCTAGGAGAATAGCTGAACTCCTCAGAAACTCCGAAAGAGGAGTACTCCTAGTAGCAGATGAGGACGTGAACTCTAATAGAATCCTCGAGGAGGTCGGCACTGCCGTAAGAGTAAGTGGGAGAAGGCTCCTGGATGAGTATGGAGACCTCCATCCTAGGGCCATATTCTATGTAGGCGGTAGGTCTATTGGTGTCCGCTTAGATAAAGCCTCGGAACTAGTTAACTGCAACGGTATTACCGTGGGCTACGCGGAGTCCTACACTTACCCTAGGGTAGCTATGGAGCTAAAATCTGTCGCCTGCCTAGAGGTAGTGGAAGGCATAACTGTACTAGCTCTAAGTGATGGAACTCTACTAACCAACCAGGTAATAGGACTCGGGGGCTCGTACGCTGACCTAGCCACCGCAGTAGCGCACGAGGTTAGTAGGCACTGCGGTAGCGGGTGTGTAGCCTTAGTTGAGTCTGGTAAGTACTTAAGCGATAGAGCTCTCTTCGAGAGGATGCTCCTAGAGGGAAGGGACAGAGAATCCGTAGAGGTATACCTCAACCAAGTCCTATACTCAATTAAGTTCCTACTGGAGATCCTCGTAAGTAACCCTAGCGGTCTGGAAGAGGAGTTCCTAGCCCTAATCCTAGCTCTTACGGTCCTAGTATTCATATCGGTTAAGGTGGGTTTAACTGGTTCGAAAGAGGTCACAGCCCGCACGACCCCGATGTGGAGGGGTGCCGGAGACCTAGCTAAGATACGTAAAGCTATCTTAGATATCCTGGAGATCTCTGGATGCCCCACCGAAGAGCGTGAGCTAATTCCGTGCCTGGAAGGTTTAGGTTACAGTAAATCCAGGGAGCTCGCCAGGTTTCTAAGGAGATCTGAGGCTGTTTTAAGAAGCAGATTACTAAGCTCTACACCTATAGTTCCTCTACTCATAAGGAAGGCCGTTAAGTATTCAAGGGAATTAGTGGACTTCCTAGAAAAATCCCTAGGTACCGGTGTTGAGGGGTAAGTCACCTGTAGAGAGTACGCGTAGGTTACGTACTATCCTTTACCTACTCCTACCTCTTCTTGTAGTACTACCTCTACTAGGCTATAGGTTTGCGGCCGTAGGTATTGCTGGTTACTTCCTCGTGGTGGTAGCCCTATGCTACAGCTACGTAACCCTTATCTCTAGTGGAACCTCCTGCAACCTTGCCGACACTAGCGTAAGCTTGAGCAATGGGGGGGCCACACTAAAGGTCGAGCTTGAACTAAGCTGTAGACCTACGTGTTACGGGTTCGAGGTCTCACTCGACCTCCCACCTCAGCTAGTGGTAGAGACTTCTACATACCGAGCTAAGGTCGTATTCACAGAGACTTCGGGTAGGCTTGTACTAAACGTTCCGATAGCTAGGCGTACAGGCTTACACGTAGTCGGTCCCCTAGTAGTAGCCGCGGTCGACCCTCTAGGTCTGTTTAAGGGGACTGTCTACGTGAAGGAATCCCTAGTAGTTAGGATACCCCCGGAGGTAGCCACAGCACCCCTAGCTAGGTGGTACGGTATAATGCGGGCTTCATCTGGTGCTAGAACGCTGACCCCGGGACACGGCTTGGAGTACCACAGTACTCGGGATTACGAGCCAGGGGATGAGCTACGCGTGATAGACTGGAAGGCTACTGCTAGAATAGGCAAGTTGTTTGTTAAGACATTCGAAGTCGAGACTCCGATAAAGGTCTTTCTACTTGTAGATGCTCTTCCACACATGTTTGCTGGAGGTCCTAAAACCCTCTTCGAGTACTGCGCTGACTTGACAGTAGCCATAGCTAACTACCTGCTCAGGAGGGGTGATACGGTCGAAGTTGCTGTGGTCTCGGAGGATGGAGTTAGGCGTAGCGGAGAGCTAAGGTCGGTAACGAAGCTTCACAAGGTGTTAGAGGTTCTAGCAAACGTTCGGTGGCCTAGGACGAGTCCGTATACTGTAGTAGAGCCTAGGCCTATGAGTAAAGCTATAGAAGCTCTGCAGGATTCTCTAGCCTCAGCCTCCGTAGTTGTAGTACTTACAAGTACCTTAGGTAGTAATGTCAGGCTGAACGAGCTAGAAGCTCTGCACAACTTCTTAAGAGGACATGGTAATGAGCTACTGGTAATTATACCCATAGCATCGTTCTTCAGCGCTAAGAGTCCTGTAGAGGACTCCCTATACAGGGTACTTAGGTTCGGGGTACTTAGTAGGGAGGTACGCTCACTGGAGAGCTTAAGGAAGCTCAACCTTAAGGTGATCGCCCTAACCCCCTCTAAAGCATTGGAGAAAGCCATCGCAGAGTTGGAGAAGCTGAGGAGGACTAAGGTACTCTAGCTACTTCAGAAATTACGTGCTATAGAACCATAGAACCCTCAACTTTCATGGAGCCGGGGGCGGGATTCGAACCCGCGAGAGTAGCGGGTCACCACGATCACCACTGCAGCCCGCCGCCTTAGACCGCTCGGCCACCCCGGCTCCGCAGAAGTGGTGCTAACAGAGCTTAAAACTTTAAACTCTTAACTGCTACGCGTTTCCGTTTGTCCCTAGATGTTTATTCTCTTTAATTCATGTTTATTCATTACATCTAGGGACTTCCACCTTGCCCACACCTCATGGGTGATCAGTATGGGGTCATGGGTGGCCGTCGAGCCCAACGGAACGGGGCTCCCATCTAAGTTAAACCCACCTAGGCTTGGAGCAGAGCTCCCATCGCCTAGGCGGACCCTGAGGAGTAGGTTGTAGCATGCCACAACGTCTCTATGCCATAGTTCCCCACCCTTAGAGCACCTACCAACTCTACTACCGTTACTGTAGGTTATCTCAGCACTGTGTACTGGGCACGTCCTGGAGGTGTTCCTCGGGTCTACGTAGACTACCGGGACACCGTACTCCCTAGCCTTCTCCTCAACAGTCTTTTGAACACCCTTGAAGGACGCCTGGTATATTCTGTGTCTGAGCTGGTCGTCCCTGACGTGGTTTATCATCTCATTAGCCGGCTCCTCGCCTAGCTCCTCTAAGACAATAGCGTACTGCCTCTCTCTAGCAGCTCTAGCAACTATGTTCGCCAACTTCCACCTCAAATCACTCTTCTTTCTCCTCTCCTTCAGCCTTCTAAGGATCCTCCTCTTAACCCTGCAGTTAACGCCATAGAGCTTATCATATTTTTCCTGAACCCTCCTCCTACGGTAGTAGTAGCCCAAGACTATGTCTCTAAAGCCCGTCTCGAATAGGTATACCTTGCCATCAACTAACACAGCCGCGTGGTTCTCATTGACGTCGACGCTAATGAAGCCCCTAGGTTTATACGCCTCACTGCTCCTCTTGAAGACTAGGTAGATGATTAACCGCCTGTTCCTCTTATCGAGTCTGACCCTGACTCCAGGGGCCAGTCTCCAGCCACTGTTCACGTATTCCCAGTATCGTTTATGTGGTTCTAGCTCAATAGCGACCCAGTCCCTATGGGTAGCGATCTCTATGCTCGTCAAGCTCCTCATCCTCCACAGGTGGTCGTCAAGCCATATAGAGACCCTCCTAACCTCCGGGTAGTCCTTCTTAGCTAACCCCCTCCTCCTGCGTTTAAGGAAGCTCTTAACCCTAGTAGACACATCTTGACATACTGTGTGCACGTAGTGCGACGGTAGTTGCGGATACAGAGATCTCATCTCCTTATACTTCAAGGCCTTCAGCTTGGTGAAGCTGGTTACCCCATTCCTCACGGCGTATAGGACTAGTTGCTCAACCATATTCCTGTACATACCCTCGAGCTCGACGAAGACTCTAAACAGCTTCCTAGATAGAGGCGTAGACTTGACAACAACTGTCCTAACAACCTCACTCACTCTTCTCAACCTCCTCTAGTAGCTTCTTGAACCCCTCAACGAGCTTTTTCTTCTTGCGGCTCCTCATCCCGTAGAGCTTTCCGGCGAAGGAAGCCACGACCTCTATCAAGTCCTCCACAAGCTCCTGGTAGGTGTCTTTAGGTTCCTCCCCAAGTACAACCTCGATTCTAACACCGTACTGGTTAAAGAAGTGCTCTAGGTACTCAAAGCCGAACCTAGTCAGCCTATCCCTATACGTTACTACAACTACATCCACCTGCCTATTGGCGACGTAGTCGAATAGCTTTAGCAACCCCCTCCTATCGGTCTTCAGCCCACTCGCTACATCACTTAGCACATCTACGACCCTGTACCCCTTAGAGGAGCAGTACTGCGTCAGGTACTGTACCTGCCTCTCCAGGTCGCTCTTCTGATCGGCTGAGCTTACGCGGGCATATACGATTGCCCTAACCTCCCTGCTTATTGGGTGTCCCTCAGCAATCCTCCTAACCTCACTCTCGGGAACCCTGTACTTACCACCAGCAGTTCTAACAGCCCTGATCCTACCCTCCCTAACCCACCTAGATAGAGTGGAGTAGCTGATACCAAGCCTCCGGCAGACCTCCCTGGGCCTCAGCAACCTCTCCGAAGACTCTGGAACAGCTGGCACCAGTAGTAGAAACAGAACCGGTCTATAAACCTAACTCCAGAACATCAAATACGAAACAGCCCACTAACGGAGGTACGTACCCCCGTTAGTAGGGTTGGGTCTCGTGTGAGTTCACTAGCTTCACCCACACTTCATGAGTACCTGTCAAGCCAAACGCCACGAGGTCCCCATCTGAGTCCCTCGAGTCACTGCAGTGCGGATTATCCGAGAAGCTGTATTGAGTACGGAAGTATTTAAACATCGTTCTATAAATAGGTATTTACAAGTTGCTTACAACTATTTAAACTCATTGACAGTCTCGTAACATCCTTTCTTCGGGTTATCGAAACTTATCGAAGCCCCCACGTACAGTATACTGCTTCACGACTTTAGTTTTAGCTTCTTTGCCCTAATACCTTCAGATCTCTTAGGTTTCGTAGTGTTACTCTAAGCCTTGTTTTATTACGCCTGATTTGACTTATTGTTGAGTATTTAGTGCTCAGCTACTTATCTTGGTATTACACAGTAAAAACGCTATGGTGAAGCTCTTGCCAGTAATCTATAGGTGCCGCAACTGCGGCCATGTACTCTTCGAATTCTTAGTGGTTGGACAGGACTCCTACGGATTGCCGACACCTTCAGAACTCATCGCTAAGATTGGCGATACCTGCCCTAGGTGCGGTAATAAGTTGAGGATCTCAGGTCTCGAGGACGTAAAGGTCTACCCCTTTAATAGAAAGACCCGCACAACTTGGCGTGGAGTAAACGCCCCGGCTACAGTAACTCTCAGACCCCCATCTCGCTAATATAATTCTCGTACTGTCAGGACTTTAAGGTAGCTCCCTTCTTTAACTTCCAAAACTTAGTGTAGAGCCTGAGGAGGGTTTCTGGTTCGATCTCGAAGACTCTCCTCCTTAAGAATTCCGCACCCAGCTCTTCGGTAAGTGAGTTTAATTCCACTCCTAAGCACTCCTTAAGTCTCTTACCTATAACTCTTCTTCTCTGACTAAAGAGACATCTGAGAAAGTCCTCGTAACCTCTATAGTCGTCTACCCACTCCCTTAACCTCTTAAGTACAACTACTGAGGACCATACCTTAGGTCTCGGTGTGAAGGTCTTTGGTGGATAGCTACCACCTAGTGAAACCTCCATGAAAGTCTGAACTAGTGCCGAGATCCTACCGTAATTCTTACTACCTGGTTTGGCGGAGATCTTTTCAGCCACATCCCTTTGAAGTACTAAGACGGCTCTTCTAACTCTAGAGCGGGCTAATGCTACTAGAATTTGGGCAGATATAACGTAGGGAGTGTTAGATACTACCACGACTCCCTCCCTTAAAGCTCCTAGCAGAGGTACGCCATCGCAGGCTACGATATCCGTTAAGGATTGCTGGAAGGTACTTCTTAAGTTTCTTAGAAACCTTGGGTCTATCTCAGAGGCTATTACATACTCCGAGACGTACTGGAGGTAGAGTGTGAGGAAACCTAGACCTGAACCTAGTTCGAAAACACTACTGCAACTCCCTGAGCACATCTCTCTTAATAGAGTAACTATGTCCTCACCTAGACTACAACTAACCATGAAGTGTTGCCCCAGTGATTTGAGAGCCTTCACTACAGTAACTAGTTTACGCAACCTCTTTAACTCCCTACACGCCTCACCTAACTCCGCGGCACCCCTTAGAGTGGTATACGTTTAGATGCTTAAGCTTTTAGAGTAGTAACACCCTGTGGGAGATCCTTGGGTGCCGCTACAGAGCTGGAGCTACCTCAGGGTAAGGTCATCAGGATCGTCGGGCCTGCTAGAGTAGAGGTAGTGAAGGGAAAACTACTTATAGTAGGCTCCAAGTACCCTACTGGAAGCTCCTTCGTTGTACATAGACTTAGATCCTACAGCGCTAAGGCACTAGAGCATACCAAGCTAAGACTAACCCTAGGTGGGGAGGCTAAGGTAGAGGAGGTGAACCCCTCTGATGAGGTAGTAGATGCTTGGCTAAGCATAGCTGAGCAACTAATACCTAACTGCTATAGCTCTCCCTGCAGGATCCTAGTGGTAGGACCACCAGAGTCCGGTAAGACTACCATGGCTGCGTTTTTAGCAAACTACTCTAGGGAAACCGGTCTTAGAGTAGCCGTAATTGAGGGTGACGTAGGTCAGGAGGACCTCCTAGTTCCAGCGACAGTGGCTTTAGCCGAGGTTAATAAGCCGATCCTGTGGCTACGGGAGCTGGAACCCCTATCCTTTAGGTTTGTCGGGTGTATATCCCCCCAGTACTGTTTTACGGAGAGCATCTTGGCGATCAAAGACCTAGTCGATGAAGCCGCAGCAAGGGGCTTCAACGTCGTAATAATCAATACAGATGGCTGGGTGGGTAGTCCTAGTGCTATAGAGCACAAACTAACCCTAGCTAGGTGGATAAAGCCTACCCACATTGTTACCCTCTCTGAGGAGCTCTTCGAGGTATTCTCCAGATGCTTTGGTAACTTATGTAAGGTAATACGGGCACCTAGACCCCCCGCTCCTCGTGAAAGGAGTAGGGAGGAGAGGAGGGAGCTGAGAGCCCAGGCCTACCGCAAGTACGTTGGTCGGGGGAGGGTGAGGAATCTAAAGCTATCAAACCTATCAATACTGAGCTCGGGAGCCTTAACGGGTCGTAGTGTTAGTTTAGACGAGGTTAGAAGGAGGTTCAACCTAACTGATGACGTAGTTAAGAATCTACTCTACGCGTCTAAGGTACTAGATACGTACTACCTTATCTGGCGAGGAGACCCGGCCCCTCTAAAGGATTTTAACCTAGGCACGGGAGTTCGCCTACTACGTGCAGAATGCCTAGAAGGTCTTTTAGTTGGGATCCTAGACTGCGGAATGAAGGATGTCAGTGTGGGGGTTTTAGTTAGCGTAGACTTCAATACCGGGAATATAGGTGTTCAGACCCCGTGGGAGGGTGAGGTATGTGGTTTAATACTCGGCAGGGTAAAGCTAAGTGAGTCTCTAGAGGAGGTGGGAGGAGTAAGATGCTCTCAATGAGAAAGCTTGTTGAGTACCAGGTGGAGTTGGGTTACGTAGATTTCGTGGATAGAGTTTTAGACCCTGCATTGGAGCCGACCAAGTACATGAGGGAGGCAGATAGAAGAGGTAGAACCGTTGTATTCAAAGTCAGAACCTCGCCCCTCAGTGCTGTAAGCGGTGTCGTTAATAGTAGGGAGAAACTCTACCACATACTAGGTGTAAGTAGAGATGAGGAAGCCTACGAAAAGCTAGTCGGCTCACTCACTCAGAGGAGCTCGAACTTTCGCGTTACCAGTTTTAGTGATTTCTACGAAAGGTACGGTGGCGATGTGCTAAGCCTACCTGCATTAAAGTTCTACGAAAGAGACGGCGGCCTCTACATAACCTCCTCAATAGTTATTGCTAAAACCCCTGATCTGGATTCCTACAACGCCTCCATACATAGGTTAATGGTTTTAAGCGGAAACTCCCTAGCAATTAGGTTGGTTCCAAGACATCTATACAGAATATATGAGCTCAACAGGGAACAAGGCCGTGAAACCCCGGTGGCCATAGTTATTGGGGCTCACCCGGTAGTCGAGCTGGCATCCTCAATGTCACCGCCCTACGGGGTATTCGAATTCGAACTTGTGAAAGCCTTAAGTGGGGAGGACCTAGAGATCGCCTATACACCTAAGTACAGTTTACCTGTTCCCGCATACTCGTCTGTCGTTATAGAAGGTAGGATAACTCTCGAGACTGTTAGTGAAGGCCCCTTCGTAGATATCCTATTGCTCTACGATAGGGTTCGTCAACAACCAGTCGTTAAGGTGGACTCTATATACGTATCTAAGAACCGTGACTACTTCCACGTAATACTCCCGGGAGGTTGGGAGCACATGCTCCTCATGGGCCTCCCTCGCGAGGCTACCATATGGGACTCCGTAAGGAGGGTTGTGCCCTGTGTTAGGAAGGTCAGGTTAACCCCAGCGAGTGGTATGTGGCTTCACGCGGTGATATCTATATGTAGGGAAAGTGAGGGAGACGGTAAGACGGCTATCATGGCGGCATTCGCGGCTCACCCAAGCTTAAAGCATGTAGTCGTAGTAGACGAGGATATAGACCCGGATAGACCGGAGGAGGTCGAGTGGGCCATAGCTACACGTTTCCAGGCCTCTAGGGGTTTAGTACTAGTACACCATGCAAGGGGTTCTACCCTCGACCCTAGTTCCGAGGATGGTCTAACCGATAAGGTTGGTATAGATGCCACCTTCCCAATAAAATCTAGGGAGCTCTTCCTAAGACCTAGAGCTAGGGAGTAGGTGCGATAGGATGTACCTAACGAGGGTGGAGGAGAGAATGCTTCTGGGAGATTATGGTGAGGCTGTAGCGAAGGCTATGAAAGTCATAGTTAAGGTTGGGGAGGCCTTAGGAGCTGAAAGACTCATTGAGGTGACCCACGCCCATGTCTCCGGTATCTCATACTTCAATATAGGTGACCCGGGTCTCGAGTTCATAGAGGACCTAGCTAGGCTTGGGGCCCGATTCTCGATCTTCACGACCGCAAATCCCTATGCGGTTTTAGTAGACTACTCCGGTAGGTCTCTAGCATCCGAAATTGTCGGAAAACAACTGCGGATAGCATCTGCTCTGAGGACCATGGGTTCCAGGGCGTTTACCTGCACCCCTTACTACGTGAGAACTCCGAAACCTGGGGAGCACCTAGCCTGGGCTGAGAGCAGCGCGGTACTCTACGCCAACAGCGTCATAGGTGCTATGACCAACAGGGAACCCGGGGTACTATCCCTACTGGCTGGAATAGCTGGTAGGACTTACCTAGGTGATGCTCACAGAGGTCTTCCTGAGGAGGTAGAGTACATAATAGAGATAGAGAAACCTAGCGACCCCTCCGAAGCTGGGGTCTACGGCCTTATAGCTGGTAGGGTAGCATCAGCAGGTATAGCCCTAGTTAGAGGTCTAACAAGTATGGCAGAACCCTACGTGAAGGAGTTTCTAGCAGCTTACGCCATCTACTCACCAACACACATAGCTATCCTAGAGGGTGTAACCCCCGGATATAGCAGAGTTAGTTTAGCTAGAGCTGAGAGGATACAAATAGGTAGGTCTGAGCTTGAGGAGTTCTACGGTAACTTAGATAGTTGTGAGAGCCCCCTATATCTAATCGGATGTCCGCATCTCTCACTTGAAGAGCTAGAGCAGGTAATCTCCGCAGTAGACAGCGTCGGTAGAGGTGAGCTCTGGGTAACCGTTGGAGATCCGATGCCTCAAACAGGATGGCTTAAGCGGGGAGTTAAGGTGATCAGCGGAGGGTGTGCCGTAACAACAAAGCTAGATATCCTGGGGGTGGACTGCGTCGTGACCGACTCAGCAAAAGCCCTTATATACATCCCTAGGTTAGCTGGGGTTAAAGCCTACCTCACGAGGAGGAGCGAGATACTGCGTAGGGTGACTAAGCGTGGTTGAGGTACGCATTACTCCCGTATTCAAAGACGGTACTTCAGAACCCATCTGCGGGGAGGTTATAGTCTCAGAAGCCCTTATCTCCCCCCTAGGGGACTTAGACCCTGAAAGAGGGTACTTGAGGAATGTAGGCTGGGTAGCTAATAAGATAGTGGTGATCAAGGGTTTTACTGGAAGTACTGTAGGTCCCTATGTAGTTTACTCCCTGGTGAAGAGTGGAAACTCTCCGAAGGCTTTAGTAGTTGAAACTGTGGATGCTAGTACTGTAGCTTCCGCAGTTTTAGCCGGTATACCTCTCTACAAAGTCGATAACCTAAGTGCTATAGTAGAACCCTTTAGAAGAGGGGCTAGAATAGCTTGTATTGAGAGCGGGACCCTGAAGTTTAAGGGCGTACTAATAGCTATAGAGGGGCTAGACGGTGCGGGTAAAACCTCTATAGCGAGAACACTTCATGAAGTACTCCTAAACTGTGGATTTAGATCTATTTACACCTACGAGCCCTACAGTAATGCTATAAGAGAGATCTTCGAGTTCGGGACCCTCAAACTGACTCCTGAGGTAGAGGCTCTTCTAATGGTCGCTGACAGGTACTCCCACTACGTTGAGATAGTAAAGCCTGAGCTCGATGCGGGGGGTATTGTAATTCTCGATAGGTACATGTACTCTACCATAGCTTACCAAGGATCTATAGGTGTGGACTTGGAGTGGCTGGAATCTCTTCATAGGTACCTTCCGAAACCAGATATCTGTATATATCTAGACATAGACCCGGAGCTGGGATTAAGGAGGAAAGCAGGTAGTGAAAGACCTAAGCTGAAGTACTTTGAAACCATCGAAAGATTGAAGAGAGCTCGGGAGATCTACCTAGACCTAGTTTCCAAGGGTAAGATGGTCTTAGTAGACGCCTCCCAGGATCTTCACTTAGTTTTAGGGAGGGTCTTAGAGATCGTTGAAGAGAGATTAGGGATCGACTTGAGGAGGTGCTACTCAGAGCTACAGTAGATGTCTACAGCTAAACCGATTCCACTAACTAGGTACTCTATAATTTCCTGGCCAAGTTTAATGTAACCACTTATGACATAAGACCTTAACTCATCCTGGTCTACTAGCTCACAGCTCCCTCCAGATGCTCTCACTAGGTCTACTGCTAGATCTACGTATTCTACGGTGTCCGGGAGGATTACCTCAGGTTTAGTGCCAAAACTCACATACACACCTTTAAGGCCTCCATCTGAGGAGTAGTACTGGTGCACTATGAAAGGCCTTCCCTCGATAATTAAGGTCCTAGCTAGGTCTCCAGTCTCCTTCCTAATCCCTAACCCGTCGTAGACCCCTGAGGACTTTATCCTCCTGACTAGCTCTAGTTCCAACCTACCTTCGTGACCTACGTTAATAACCCTAGCTGATCCGAGCTTTATGTAACTACCATCAATCTTTCTATGCCCTATGGTGATCTCTCCAACCTCCTTTACAACACGGGTAACGAACTTCCTAACTATTTCCCCCATCCTCTCTTCAGAAACGTCTGTTGAGAGTTCGTCTAGTAGCTCGGCTATGTCCCTGTAGAGACCTCTAGCTGATTTAATCATGTGGTGGTACTTCGTAGTTGCTGTAACCTCCCTCCTTACCTGGTCCAGGTATGCTTTAGCATCGTAGGTTAGGTGTATGAACACTATTCTCTCCCCGGCGGATACTGCGGCAACTCTGTCTAACCCCTGCACTTTACTCTCTACCTTCTCAAGTTGCTCTACTAACTTAGGTAGCTCGGAGACTATTGCTGTAAGAGGTGCCTCGTCAGCATTGCTCCTCCACTTAATACTTACCCCACGTCTCACATACTGCATCGATAGGTTAAGTAGCTCTGAAACCCTATCCTTATTCCGTATATGTGGGCTGAAGAGTACCTTAGAACCCCTCCAAACAACGGCGTAGTCTCCGACTACTCTAGCTCCTGGAACCAGTACTGCGTGACTCCTTGGCTGGGTCGGGACTTTTATGACCGAGGCTGGTATTAGGGCCCCCTCCTTACATTCCCTGAATTCAGCTAGCTCTGCTATACCGTAGGGGGTGTCTACGTAACACCTACCCTCCTTAAGCCCCCTAACGCGAACTACAAACGTAGCGTAGAGACCGAAGGGGGGAGCTATCACTATGGTAGCTGGAACACGCCCGTATATCACACTAGCGACAGCCTCTGCATGCTCGGGATGCCCTATAACGAGTACCTTCGAGGTATCCTCGTTGTCCGTCTTTACCGTTACGTCCGCTGGTAACCCCCTGTTGGGGGGTACCCCCAACCGCTCTACAAGTACATCGCTTACATCTACTAAAGTAAAGCCCTCATCCTTCAGGATCTTGGAGAGGGCTGTAGCATAGATACCCCTAACTCTAACTCTCGCTCCCGACGTCAGGGTTTCTACCCTCCTCTAGTCTTTAATACTCGAGAGTAGAGCTATTATGTTCCATATCGTAGTCCTAGCATATGAAGGCATGTTGGGGTCTTGACTTATCTCATCGAGTATACTAACGGCGTTCGCAGCTCTAACCCCCGGTGAGAGAGACTTATCGTTAAGCATCTTAAGCGCTTCAAAAGCGGATCTCCTAATGTTCCTAGGGACCCCGGAGTCGGCTATCAACCTGTTTAGGAGAGTTATGACCTGATTAAGTTTCATCTCGTTGATCTTCTCCTTACTTATTTCAGGACCGCTCATCCCCTAACCCTATCTACACTCTGCAGACTCTTTAAAAAGCACCTATGGTTAGGTCTCGATCTAGAGCTCCATCCTATTCTACCTGAAGTACCAGACAGCTCGTCTGAAGAATGGGGTTATTGCCGGAACGACTCGCTGAATTCCCTTCACTACTCTGTTATATGACCTCCTCCACGCCCTGATGGGCTGGGGTTCCCCTAGGGTGGGGAGGTTTAGGGCTACACCCCTCTTCCTGAGGGTAGCCCCGGGTCGGGTCTCTGACCCACTACCCCTCTCGGGGCTCTGAGTTATGGGTACTCCAACTATCATCGCCTGAGGCTCACAGTGTCCGAATACTCATCATTAAGTATAACTAAGCTAGGAGAGCTTTAAGCTTATCCATCCCCACCCTGAAGGGCAAGGTTTTCAGCTGTAAAACCACACTACTTTAGAACAACACGGAGTCTAAGTGTTTCCGATCGTGAAAGCGAGCTCCCCGTCCCTGAGCTAGTGGAGCACCTCGGTGTTAGAGGACAGATATAGCATAGGGCTTTTCGGGGCTTACACACAAGTGCCCCTAGGTCGAGTAAAGCTACGTTCACATAGAGTAGTTCTCCCTTGGGGATGTACCTCTCCAGGAGTTCTGCTGCCTTAGTGACACTTAACCTAGCTCCCAGAAACCTAGTCAGGATCCTCAGGACATTACTATCAACAAATGCTACGTGCTTACCACATACTCTAGACAGTACTACTCTGGCGATGTAGTCTCCGACACCAGGGAGCTTTAGAAGCTCCTGGTAGTCGCAGGGTATCCTACCACCGTATTCTCTAAGTATAGTACATACTGTAGTTACCAACCTCTCAGCCCTAGAGGGGAGCCCTATCCTCTCAAAGATCTCCCTCACAGGAACGACACCCGCTGAACACAGGTTCTCTGGTGTCGGAAACCTGGACAGGAGCTCATGGAAAGCCCTCTCGGCAACCTCTGATCTAGTCCTAACCAGTAGGAACTCCGCTAGTAAGATGCCGTACCAGCCGACCTCACCTCTCCAGGGGAACTTTCTACCAGACCTCCTAAACCACTCCATCAACGACCTCCTCAGGAACTCCAGTCTCCCTGAGTACTCTACCACCATCCAGGGTACCCTATGATGCAGTTACTAACTCCTCGAAAATACCTTAAGGTAGAAGTCCTACTCACTGAGGCTACCCGTATAATTAATACTCTAAGCAGATATTTTAGCTATCAAACAAAGCGTAACCAGATAGGTATGCCGAAAATAGCCCTGAACCTAAGTTCCGAACAGCTAGAGGCTCTCAGTAAGATGTTCCCCGACGAGCCCGTGGAGGATGTTCTAGTTAGAATAGTAAACGAATTCCTATCTGGTAGAGCCTCAAAACCCGAGTCGAGAGCTGATGAAAGGTCCCTAAGGACCCTCCTCGACATCCTAAACGCCTATACTGGGAAAATAGATGAGCTTAACAGAAGGGTCTCCCAGGTAGTAGAGATTCTAGAGGGTATCTCCTCAAGACTTCAGAACCTAGAGGAGCAGCTCCGCAGTACTGTCCAGCAACCTAAGCAAGTAGAAAAGAGGGAACCTAGAAAGTCCGCGTTGGACATCCTTAAAGAGCAGGGGGTTATGTTCGAATCAGACATAGCTAGTAAGATAAAGAACAGAGACGCCTTCTTCGAAAGACTGAAGAGGGGTGGTGCTGTAGTTATAGCGTTAGCTAAGGAGAGGGTAGCCGTAGACCCGGACTTCTTCACCCGGTTTAAGGATAGGGTAGCAAAGCTTTCATCGAGTTCTGATGACATTTTAAGTAGGGAGCTTGAGAAGAGCGAGTTAAGGTTACTGAAAGCCCTTTCGAGTTCGGGATTAGCCTACTTCGATAGTACTAGGAAGAGGTGGGTTATAGAGCTCTAGCCCCCGGTTTCCGGAAGTTGAAGAGACTTAACTCCGAGCTTCGCATCAGTAGATGTAGAGGGATATAAGCTAGCTAACCCCTAGTTACTGGGATGAAGAAGGCTAGATTGGGCGATAGGTGAGCAGGGTTTCGGGTCACCGACCCGACAGGGCTGGCTCCTGCTTCGTATAAGCTTATAAACCCCGGAAGCAGTAGAGTTCGTCCAGAACAGAAGGAGTTGGAACGTATGTCGGAGGGAAAGGTAAAGGTAATAGACCTAAAACCGGGGATGGAGAGAGTCTCCGTTCTCGTAAGGGTAATAGATCCCGGAGAGATTAGGAAGATAACTACTAAGGCCGGTGAGAGAACCATTAGAGAGGTCATCGTCGGAGACGAAAGCGGTAGGGTTAAGCTAGTTATGTGGGGTAGGTCGATAAAGGAACTAAGCCAGGGGGATGTAGTCGAGGTCTCTGGTGCTTGGACTACCGTATTTAGGGGTAGGCTACAGCTGAACGTAGGGGGTCCCGAAAACGTTAAGGTGGTTGAAGATACCGGCCAGGTACCGGTAGCTGATGAGATACCTGAGGAGGAGCCTAAAGCAGAGGGACAGGTACCTAGGAGACCGAGGCAGAGAGGATTTCAAAGAAAGAGAGGGTTTAGAGGAGGCGGTGAAGACTTTGAGTGAAGAGAGTTCTCCGAGACCGGACTACCTAGCAGTATACTCAAGTCTAGCTGAGAAGAGACCCCTTAAGCAGGGCTCGGAACTGGGAATAAGCGGTGACGAATACCTAGTTAGTCTAGATGAGAGCAGGGTATTCGCCCTCGCCCCAGCAGCCTACTACATATGGAACCTCTGCGACGGTGTCAGATCCGTAAACGATATACTTAAGAAGATTGAGGATGACCTCCGCGAGAGCGGTGAGCAACCGTTAGAGGAGTCCGAGCTTAAGCAGATCATAGCCATGGTACTCACGGAGCTAAACAACGTGGGCTTAATTACCTGGGTTTAGATTAGGATAGGTTGAGTCTAAGGTTACCGGTAGGTTTTTACTTAGAGTCCTGGTTCTGGAATTCCCTAGGTTTAATCATGGGGAACGGTATTACTTCCTTTATAGAGGTTGAGCCTGTGAATACCATAACTAACCTATCTATACCTAGACCTAGCCCACCAGTTGGCGGCATACCGTACTCGAGAGCCTCAATGAAGTCCCAGTCAAATGGATGTGCCTCAAGATCTCCCATAGCTCTGCGGGCCTCCTCCTCCCTGAAGTACTCGGCCTGGAGCTCTGGGTCATTGAGCTCCGTATACGCGTTAGCCAGCTCCATGCCGGCTATGTAGAGTTCGAACCTCTCGGCATAGCCCGTCTTAGATCTATGTGGTTTAGCTAGGGGAGATGAGGATTGGGGGAAGTCCAGGATGAATGTAGGCTGGATGAGGTGTTCCCTACCAATAAGTCTATCGAATAGCTTAACTATAGCCCTACCTCTATCGTAACCTCCGGGTAGGCTTATCGAATACCTAGCAAGTAGTTCCTTAACCTTATCATCGGTTATTCCCTCTATATCTATACCTGCGAACTCCCGGAAGGCCTCGGCTATGGTGAACCTTCTGAAGGGTGGGGATAGACTTATCTTTACCAGCTCCTTACCCAGAGGGTACTCGACTACCGTAGTGCTGAGAACTCTCTCGGCTACGGTGCTAATTAACTCCTCGGTTAGCTTCATCACGTCGTTGTAGTCTGCGTAGGCCTCGTAGGACTCCATCATCGTGAACTCCGGGTTGTGCTCGACATCTATATCCTCGTTTCTGAAGTTCTTACCTATCTCGAAGACCTTATTAAAGCCGGCTACTACGAGCCTCTTTAGGTAGAGCTCCAGGCTTATCCTTAGGTACCACTCAGCATCTAGAGCCCATACGTAGGTCTTGAACGGTCTGGCAGCTGCACCTCCGTAGATTGGCTGGAGGATCGGTGTTTCGACCTCTATAAACCCCTTACTCCACATGAACTTCCTTATCTCCTCGATAGTCCTGAACCTTACCTCGAGGACCCTCCTAGCGTGGGGGTTCGTCATTAAGTCCAGGTACCTCTTCCTATACCTAACCTCGGGGTCTAGTACCCTATGGCCCCACTTAACCGGGGGGCTCCTCAAAGCCTTAGCCAGTAGCTGTAGATCCTTAACAGCTACGGTAAGCTCTCCCTTCCTAGTGTAGTAGAGGGTCCCGTAAACGTTGACTATATCGCCTAGGTCTACGTAGTTCTCGAAGAAGCTGAACAGCCCCTCACCTACCTCACCCCTAGATACCGAGCACTGAATGCGTACACCGTCATCTACTATATCGAAGAATATCAGCCCTCCGTGCCTCCTTATACCTAGGATCTTACCAGCTATTGCTACTGTTGCACCAACCTGTGGAGACCTAACTACCTCCCTCACTGGCGTAGGACTGTACTTAGGTTTATGCGGGTACGGGTTTACCGATTCCTCAATTAACCTCCTCCGGATAGCCCTCCGCAGTTCAACCTCGCTACCCACCTCCTTCACCTAAGGCTGTAGTGGAGCTGAGCTTTAATTTAAAAGCCCCAACTTAAGCCTCGCCCAGACCTATTCCCTACGGGTATGCAGACCAGCTTCTTAAAGAGCTTGCCATCCTAACCTTCCGAAGCCGCAGGCCCGTCAAGAAATACCCTCAGAGACCTACCGATACCAAATACCATTACCCGGAAGGCTAGGCCCTCTGAAGACCCACTCTACAACTCACCCTAAAGGGTGAGACTCCTGCTATAGTAGCTGTGAATTGTTACGTCGGCACACAGTCAACCTACTTGACTACCGAAGCCCTACCTCCTTAAGGTTTATTAAACCGGGTTGAATCATGGAAGTGAGGGCCCGTCGTCTAGCTGGCTAGGACGCCGCCCTGACGCGGCGGAGGTCCGGGGTTCAAATCCCCGCGGGCCCACTACACACTCCGCTAGACTCAGCCCC
>JAJHQJ010000064.1 GCA_020833415.1 Desulfurococcaceae archaeon
ATAGCGTTCTTGAAGACTACGTATAGTGCTAGCATTAGGAGGAAGGACCTGGAGCTGTAGTTGTAGGAACCTCCCCGGACGCAGCCTACGAATACAGATATGAGTATTAGGGATAGTATCGATAGGTTACCCAGTAGGCTGTATATCCTGGGTTCGTAGGTGAAGGGTAGGGCCGGTGTTACCACGGTACCCCCAGTAGCGCTCCTAACTAGGTTAGCTATGGCGTTGAAGACCCTATCGATGTACGTTAGGAACCCACCTACAACAGCTACGAGACCGGCTAGTAGAGCTTCGAGTGTCCTGGCGAAGCCCCTAACCCTCGAGACCTGGGTGATCAGCCTCTCGTAGCTCGATGTGAGGATCTTCAGCATCTCGGGGGTGGCCCCGAGTCTGAGGACGTTCATCAGGGTCTCGACGAAGGCCGCGTGGTACGTACTGGGGGCCCTAGCCACGGTAGCCCTCCTCAGCCTCTCAGATACGTAGCTAGTGGTGACGGCCCTGGTAAGCCTCGCAACGCCCCTACCGTACCTCGGGGTACTCCTCTCCAGTACGGCTACGGGGTTCTCGCCTGTAGCCGCAGCTACCGAGAGGGCGTCCGACGCGGCTCTTACGAAGGTGTCGTAGAGGCGCACCCGCCTGAGCTCAGCCTCCGAGACTACGAGGGTCGGTAGGTTGGTAGCTACGAGTATAGCTACGGTTAGGTACTCACCCAGGGGCTCCCCACCGGCTACTAGGGAGAATACGTTGTACAGGACCACCGAGGTCGAGGCGAGTAGCGAGGTTAGGGACATTAGTCTAAGCCTCCTCGAGGGCCTCACGATGAGGCTCGACGGGTAGAGGCTAGCTATCAGGGCGTAGAGGGTGAAGAATGCCGATACCTGGACGGCTAGGGATGCCCCGAGTACGGGTAGTAGGCTACCACCAATAACCGGGGCCACGGCGGCTACGACGACGGGGACGAATAGGTATACGAAGAGCGATGTACCCACTATAATCGTTAGGTTACCCACCAGCCCGGATACCCTGGACTCGAACCAGCTGTAGAGGGCCTCGAAGACCTTCTCAGCTACGTCACCGTAGTCCCCGCGTGCTACAGCAGCCTCCACGACCCTCCTAAGTAGGTTCGAGACCTTATCCGAGGGGTGGTGCGCGTAGACGGCGTCCAGAGAGCTTAGGAGGGACGTACCCGTTAGTGTGGAGACCTTCCTCGAGAACCTAACCTCCCTAGCTGAGTTCGGTAGGGCGGCGCTGCTCTCGACTATGGATACTATATCGTAGATAGGTATCCTAAGTACTGAGAGCGTCCTGAGGAGTATTACGAGGTAGGGTAGCTCAACCTCGGCCCTTACCCTCCTCTCCGAGGCCCAGGACCTTACGAGCACCCTAGGTAGTACTAGGACTACCGGAGGTACGCAGAGGGATACCGCCGTGAGTACCAGTAGTAGGGTGTTGAACCCCGCTAGCAGGGTGTAGACCACCGTAGCCACCGAGAGGGCTAGCGCAGTAGCTAGGGACACCCTCAGCGCGAGGCCTAGGAGCCTGATCTCCCCGCTCCTCAAACCCCTACCGGTTAGTAGTAGGGAGTCCACCATCAGCTTCCGGGTACCCTCCTCGAACCTACGGGGCAGGGTCCTCAGGTTTACCAGTATCGTAGCTGAGGTCGCCGATAGGAGTACTACGTAGGGCTCCGCCCTGAGGTAGCTGGAGACGGCTAAGACGAACGCTACTACCCCGAGGTTTAGTACTAGGGTACCGTTACTGCGCGCGTACCTCACCACACCCCTCAAGTACCTCCTCAGGTTACCGGACATCGGAGAGGCCTCCTTAACCACTTAGATCTGCGTAGGGAAGCTAAAAGCTTAGCCTAGGGAACCGAAGGAATGACCCCCAAGCTGTAGCTGAAGCCCTGCCCCAAAGGGTGGGAGGGGGTCGGAGCCCCCGGGTACTAGGCTCTCCTCCTTAATCTCTCGCTAAGTCTGCTATACAGTATCTCGGCCAGCTCCCTGAATGTTGGGGTCTCTAGCGTTGGGTCCTTGGCCAGGGCCTCCCTGTAGGTCTCGTCGATTACCTCCACCATGGCCCTGTACTCCTCCTCTAGCGCCTCCCTCGAGACTCTGTGCGCTAGGACTATCCTATCTATGAACTTGAGGCTCGCTATCGGGTTCTCGACGACGCACTCGATGGTGTCCGTAGTTGGGTTGTAGGTGAATAGGGGCTTGATCCTCTCCTCCTCGTGTACGTAGACCTCGTGTCTGAAGACCCTCCTACCCGGCTCCCTCTCTATTACGTTGGTCTTGACGAACACGTTGAGTGCCTTGAGTACCTGGGGGTCTACGGATATGGGTGGCGCTAGGAGTCTCAGTAGGGCCGCCTCGGGGCTCTCCGCGTGGAACGTTGTTATAGCCCCGTGCCCTAGTAGTATCGAGTGGGCCCAGTCCCTAGCCTCCTCACCCCTGACCTCACCCACTATGATGTAGTCCTGGGACAGCCTCACACCGACCTTGAGTAGGTCGAAGTAGGAGAGCCTGTACTCGCCGAACTCCCTGGTGGTCGTCCTAGTCCAGTAGGTCGCCGGTATCCTAATCTCCGGCGCGTCCTCGGCTGTGAAGACCCTACTCCCAGGTGGTATTAGGGCTAGCAGGGCTGTGGCTAGCGTAGTCTTACCGCTCATAAGCTCGCCAACTATGAGCACGGGGACCTTGTACTTCACCATGAGCCACAGGAACGCTGTCTCCTCGATACTCAGGGACCTGAGGTGTATGAGCTTCAGCACGGTCCAGGGGGCCTCGGAGGGCTTCCTAATGTCTATGGTTATGCTCCTCCTCATGGTTACGTCCGATAGGAAGACCACCGAGACCCTAGCCTCGTAGCGCGGCTCTATGAAGCTCGCCAGGGGGGTTGCCTCGGAGAGGGGCTTGCCGGCGGCTGCGGCAAACCTAAGCGCTAACTCCATAGCCTCGTCGCGGCTCAGTACTACGTTGGTAGGTAGCCTCCCGTAGGTCCTGTGGTGGACCTGTACGGGCCTATCGCTCATGACGTAGACGTTGGTGACGTTGGGGTCCTGGAGGAAAGCCTCCAGTACTCCGTAACCTACGTACTGCCTCTCGATTATGTGCCTAACCCTCTCATCCCTAACGCTCTCCAGTAGGTCCGCGATGGACTCCTCACCGACTAGGACGTCGTAGAGCCTCTCCTCAACCCTAGCTAGGATCTCGGGTAGCCTCTCCTCGGTGGATATCGAGTCGTAGACTACGTACATATCCCCGGTGATGCAGACGTAGTACAGGGGTTTCTGGGGCGTTGGTATCGCGTACCTCTCAACGCAGCTCAGCTCATTACTCGGGGGCCTCAGCACCCTCAGCTTAACGTCCTCCAGGCTCAAGCCCACGCTACCACCTACGGGGCCCTCCACCACTGGTTACAGGTAGTACTAGAGCTTTAAGTCTACCGACTTAACGGGTCTACGCCGACCCTCGATAGGGCCCTGGAGAAGTTCCTCCTAACGGCCTCGGCCACCTCCTCCACCCCCACGCCCTTCACCTGGGCTACCCTGGCCAGCAGCTCACCTATGAGCTCCGGGCCTAGCCTGAGCCCCCTGTACTCGTAGGGTCCGTCGGACTCGGTTACCAGAGCCTCCAGCGGTACCGCCCTAGCTACCTCCTCGTGCCTCCTCTGGAGCCTAAGTGCCGGGTTCATACCGATCAGGTAGCCCTCGCCAACTATATCCTCGAGTAGGTCTAGGGGCCCGGTGTACCAGTGGAACACTGCTACCTCGATACGGTACCTCCTCAGCATCTCGAAGACCTCCCTCCAGGCACCCGCGGCGTGGACGCTCAGCCCAACCCCGTAGCGCGAGGCTAGGTCTAGCACGGCCTCGAACACCCTCAGCTGGTAGCTGAAGGTACCGGGGGTGAAGACCCTATCTAGGCCCACCTCACCCAGGAACCTGACGCCGCCTCCCTCGATGAGCCCCTCCAGCTCCCTAAC
>JAJHQJ010000065.1 GCA_020833415.1 Desulfurococcaceae archaeon
TCGCGGGGTCCGGTCTGAGTATCGGGTTACCCCTGAACCTAGTGAGGGATACGGTCATGGGCTACCCCCCAGTAGGTACTTCACCAAACCCTCAACATCCACCTCAGCTACGGCGACGTACCTATCGGCCGCGCCGTAGTATAGGAGGACCCTATCCCCGAACCTAGCGATTCCCGAGGGGAATACTACGCCCCTTAGGGGTTCCGAGTAGGTGAGCTCGTACTCGAGCGTAGGGCTTAGTAGGGGCTTCTTAGACCTAGCCACGACCCTAGCTGGGTCGTTCTTATCTAGGAGTACAGCACCGACTCTAAACTCCCTGAAGTGCCCTCCCTCGTAGACTATGTCCGGTACGAGGAGTAGCCAGTGGTCGTCTAGCTCTAGCGGTGGGGTCCCGATCTCCACGAAGGGCTTCTCAGCTGTACCCTGGAGGACTACCCTAGCCTCGCTCAGCGCAACCTCCCAGAACTCGCGGTTCAGGAGGTCGGTGAGCTTATCGAAGTACACTAGTACAACCCTAGAGGGGGGTAGGTCGGGGTTTAGGGTTAGGGCCAGTACGTACCTACCGTCGTACTTCCGGGGGAATACGAAGCCCGCCTTAGAGTTGTAAGGGCAGATGAGCCCGACCTTGGAGACCCTCCTGAAGTCCTCGGTTGTAGCTAGAGCCAGGCGCACCGTGTCCGGTCTGGGGGGTGTGGACGCCACGGCCGTGTAGGTTATGTAGTAGACCCCTCCAACCTCAGTAACCCTGGGGTCCTCAACCGAGTAGGACTCCCACGGGAACTCGGGGCCTAGGAACATCCTCCTACGCTCGAAGCTGTAGCCGTCGTAGGACTCCGCGTAGAATATGGTGGAGATCCTGATACTCTCGTAGGGAGACCTAGGTATCTCCTTGGACAGGGCCCTGTAGAGCATTACGACCCTACCGCCGTAGGTAGCTACCGAGGGGTTGAAGACTGCGGAGGCCTCGAGCCAGTTCCGCGGATTCGGGTAGAGCACCGGGTTACCGATGAACCTCCTCAGCAGTAAGCAGCACCCCTAAGGGGCTACAGCTACTCCTTACTTTTAAGTAGGGTAGCTCGTAACCTAGAGGTTACCGAGCTCCTCCTCCAGTTCCCGTAGGTCTACCTCACCTAGGGCTACGAAGTAGTCGGAGGCCCCGTAGTAGACCAGTAGCCTATCCCCAGCTAGGACCGCCCCGGTGGGGTACATAACCCCCGGCTTACCACCTGGGTACATCTCGTACCAGTATGTCGGAGTTCCTATGGGGTAGTCCGGTCTGTAGAGTACCCTCTCGGGTTCGTCGCGGTCGAGGATCATCACACCGACCTTGTAGTAGTAGGGGCTGGTGGGGTACCTAAACACCTCCGGCGTCAGCCCCTCCGAGTAGTAGTAGTCGTCCCAGCCCGTAACCCCGTAGTAGACCAGTAGCCACCTACCCCTCCACTCTACAGCGGCCCCGGCACCAACCTTCCTACTATCCCAGGAGCTGGGCCTAGTCCTGATCGCAGGCCTACCCCATAGGTAGCGCCCCCTGGAGAACTCCTCAACGCTCTCCACGTAGTCTAGCCATATGTACGGGAAGATCCTGTGGAGGAAGACTAGCCTACCCCTAACCCTACCGGGGAGCATTAGGATGCTCTTATCGGCTACCCCGGGGTGTGTTATCAGCAGGGGCCTACTCCACCTATCCCAGCGGTACTCTAGGAAGTCCCCGAGGTCTATCCAGCTAATAGCCCCCCTAGGGGGGTCGACCCCGTTGTAGGCTACGTAGGTTAGGTAGAGCC
This sequence comes from Desulfurococcaceae archaeon, assembly GCA_020833415.1. Taxonomy (GTDB): domain Archaea; phylum Thermoproteota; class Thermoprotei_A; order Sulfolobales; family NBVN01; genus DRZP01. The sequence continues at coordinate 1,785 of JAJHQJ010000065.1, forward strand.
TACCGTCTAGTACGGTGACCCGGGGGTCCTCAACACCGAAATGGGACCCCCCGGAGAGGTTGGCCAGCCTACTACCTACCACCTCGACCTCGTCGAGACCTACGTAGGGTTCGAGACCCGGGTACACCTCGAAGCTCTCCCTAGGTACGTAGATAGGTCCGCACTCCCTCTCCACAACCTCGTAGCCCCCCTCTAGGACCGCTAGGCCTAGCGTGGAGACACCGTTGCGGGATACCTGCCTATAGATTAGGTAGACCCTCCCACCGTAGCTGAGGGCGGCTGGGTTGAAGGTACCTCCGACCTCCCAGAAGCATCCCGGCCTAGGTCTTAGAAGGGGGTTACCGGACCACCTGATAAGCCTAATCACGGCATAGCCCTCGTAGAGGTCTACTCAGTACTAGCCCGCGGAACCCCGTGTGGGGTAGTCCGGGAGGTGGATCCCTACGGGTCGACTCCCAGTAGTTAGGGGTCTGGTGGAGCTTTGTTGAGAGCTCTAGTACGTTACTGAGTACTCTAACGTACAGCTCCAGCATCCGTGCGGGAAACCATTAGCAGAACTATTAAGGTAGGGTACTCAACCATAAATCAGCGAGACTTAGGAAGTCAACGGGTCTACTGAAAGGAGGCCTCTGGGAAGTACCATTAGTATTACGTGGATTAATGTTTAAAAAGTGCTAAACCACCCCAGCACAGTGAGCTTCGTGCAAGATAGGATAAACAACCTTGAGCTAAGGATTAGGCAGATACTACGACTACTATCAGACCTCGAGGAGAAGTACTCAATAAAGAGCTCCAGACTATTCGAGCAAGGACACTCATTCATGGACGTAGCCGTGGGGAATAGGGAGGATGAAGTAGGTAGAGAGCTAGCCCTATGGCTCTCACTCTACGAGGAGCTAAGGAGGCTCGAGGGACTTAGAGCCTCCCTAGAGTACTCAGGTAGGGAGAGGAGGAAGAGCTAAACACCCGCGGGACCAGGAGCTAGTACCCGGGAGCTCTCAGACAATCAACCCCTCGTCACAGCATCCGACTACGTCGGCCTCATCACCGCGGATCAGTAGTTCTACAGCTAATATTCAGAACTACCGGGGAAAGCCTTACAAATAATCCTCATCTCAATTAATCTTGGTGATGAGTGTTTTAGGTTCTGTGAGCCTAGGGCGATGATGGTTGGAGTACCCATAGCCCCAAGCCCCGAGAGGAGTAGGGGTAATTGGTCGAAGACCCAGCCCGGGATTGAACCCTCGGGGAGAGGGTGTAATCCCAGACCTCTCTGCCCTAGCAGGAACCCCAGCCCTTCAGGGCGGGGAGGTCGGTCCTCGTGAAGGCCCCGTCTATGGGTGGGACAGGACCTGAGTGTTCTACTAAGTTTGAGCACCTACCTTAGGTAACTGTAGTTCGCGGATATTTAGTTGGTAGAGCTAGGTACAGTGGTGTACAGGGAGGTTAGGTTTAGGTACGTCGATGGCTACGTCATAACCTCCTGGGATATTGAGGAGGTGGTAAAGGCGCTTAGCTCTGGTACTACCGATTTCCAGCTAGCAGTAGACTTCGGGTTGACTGCGGTGAGGGCTAGGCTCTCAGGTAGTAGGCTAGTCCTAGGTAACTCTGAGGTAAGATTGGAGGACCTAGCCACTGTTGAGGAGGGTTTTGCATACAAGGTCCTGGAGGGTAGGCTGGTTAGGCTGGACATCTACGCTGGCGGTAGGTACTACAAGATTAAGCCTACGGGACCTAGGACAGCCCCTACCCTGGAGATAAGCGGTATCCAGATGCATAGGACCGTCGGTGTAGACCCGTGGACGGACTCCAACCTCAAGGTAAGGGCTCTAGGCTTTGTAAGGGGTGCTAGGGTACTGGACGTCTGCACCGGGCTGGGCTACACAGCTATAGCTGAGGTCCTCAGCGGGGCCGCGTCGGTGGTGACCGTCGAGGTAGACCCGAACGTCATATCCCTAGCACAGTACAACCCCTGGTCTAGGGGGCTTGAGGACCCTAGGGTGGAGGTAGTCCTAGCAGATGCAGCTGAGTTCCTGGGGGAGCTCGAGGACGGCTCCTTCGACGCAGTCCTCCACGACCCACCCCGGATAAGCGTAGCCGGGGAGCTCTACAGTCTAGAGTTCTACAGGGAGCTCTACAGGGTCCTGAGACCGGGGGGTAGGCTATTCCACTACGTAGGGGAGCCCGGTAAGCACAGTAAC
>JAJHQJ010000020.1 GCA_020833415.1 Desulfurococcaceae archaeon
AGTAGGTACCCGACCTGATGTCAACTCTCAGAACTCTTGGGGGATCCCTCAGGGATGTATGGGTAACGTAGGCGTGATTCCCGTAGACCTCCGCACTCAGTACCATACCCTCAGGAGTCTTCACCTCGGAACCGTCTACAAAGAGTCTAGATCTACCCATCCTCTTACCTATAGCCCAAACACCCCCATCCTCTATCCAGCCGAAGTCAACGTACTCTACCGGGTTGTAGGTAGCCATGTCACTGTAGGTTAACTTAGCGGACTCTAGGGTACTACTCTCTAGGTCGTATACGTAGAGCTTAAACGTATCGAGATTCTCGTAGTTACTCTCAAAGAGGACCTTAGATCCTAGGAGCTTTGGAGACCTATTAACACTACCCTCTCTAGGTGTAATAACCCTCATCTCAAGGGTTCTCAAATCTATTGCGAATAGCTCTACAGAGAACGGGTCGTCCCTTAGGTGCCCGTGCCCTACGACGTACCTCTCGTTAACGTCAGTTACGTACTCCCTCCCGCGTGCCTTAGCTATAGGTTCGGCACGTCTACTATACGTATCCGATAGGTAGATCGAAGCCTCAGTACCCACAGACCCTGACCAGGCCACCCTAGCTCCATCGTAGCCCAGCCCCACGACTCTCTGGGGCTGTACCCCCTCTGAGAGCTCGTAGGTCTCTGAGGTCCTTAGGTCAGTACCGTAAATTTTAACTAACTCGAAACCTCTACTAACATCCCTGGTGTAGACCACTACGTCTGACTTCCTAGAGGTAGAGGCCTCCAGGTGTACCGGCTCTTCAGAGACCTTAAACTCTCTACCAGTGTTAAGGTCTATAGCGTAGAGCTTGTAGACCCCCTCCAGGGTGGAGCCATACACTAGGTAACTGCTCTTAGTGATACCAACTAGAGAGTATCGTGGTATCGAAACTACCGTTCTAATAAGCTTAGCCAAGCTCTCTAAATCCATAGCTACTCCCGCTACACCTACCAGCTAGGGCTAATATACCTCTAACCTCCTCCCCGCCATGAATGGCGAGGCTTTAAGTTGTAAGCCAAAGCCTGTTCTAAGGGTAGGTATATGAGTTTATTTAGCGTAGCTCTAGCTTACTAAGGGTCTGTATGCCTAGACCTATTGCTCGGGTAGTTGTTAACGGTTATGGGGTTATAGGTAAGAGGGTTGCTGATGCTGTTACAAAGCAGCCTGATATGAAGTTAGTTGGTGTATCTGATGTAGTAGCTGACTGGAGGGTTAGGTTGGCTACTCTAAAGGGCTACGCAGTCTACGCATCACTTCCGGAGAAGGTTGGTGAGATGAGGAGTGGGGGGGTAGAGGTAGCTGGGACTCTAGAGGACCTTCTGAGGGCTGGGGAGGTGGACGTAGTTGTAGACTGTACCCCCGCTAAGGTTGGGGCTAGGAATAAGCAGCTGTACGAGAGGTACGGAGTTAGAGCTGTATTTCAGGGAGGGGAGAAGCATGAGGTAGCTGGTACGTCTTTCGTAGCTCAGAGGAACTACTCCGAGGCATTGGGGAAGCAGTTCGTTAGGGTGGTTAGCTGTAATACCACGGCGATCTGTAGAGTTGTAGGGGCTCTCCACGAGAGGGTGGGGGTTAGGAAGGCGCGGGTAGTTATATTTAGGAGGGCCGTTGATGTGTGGGAGTCTAGCCGTACTGGAATAATGAACACCGTCGTACCGGAACTCCAAGTTCCATCACACCACGGTCCAGACGCTAGGACTGTAATTAAGGATCTGGACATAGTGACCATGGCTGCTAAGGGAAGCCATAACCTCTACCACCTACACATGGCAATGGTCGAGCTTAGGGAGAGCATTACGAGGGAGGATGTCATAAGGATCCTAGAGGAGGAGCCGAGGGTGATCTTCGTGAGGGGTTCCGACGGTATAGACGGGCTTAACGCTATATTCGAACTAGCTAGGGACCTGGGGAGACCTAGGGGAGACCTCTACGAGATACCTGTATGGTACGAGAGCATATCGGTCGACGGGAACGAGGTCTACCTAATGTGGGCTACTCCTAACGAATCCAACGTAGTACCAGAGAACATAGACGCTATTAGGGCTATGCTAGAGCTTGAGAGAGATGCTAGGACATCAATATCCAAGACAGATCACTACCTCTACGTGATTAAGAAAATCTTCTGATCGACTTCCTCATCCCGGGTTTCCCGTAAACCCTGCCTTTATAGGTTATGTAGTTTATATGTTAGAAGACTACCTGTAGGTCCCTGAAGTCCTGTGGAAGTACCTGCCCTGTCTTTACCAGTCTATCGTATTGCTCACCTATGAATTCAGCGAAGACCGGGCACGTATCGAACTTACCCTCCCTATCGCACCTAGGTTTCCTCTCGGATTTCATCATCTTTATGAAGCAGGAAAGGGTTTTCTTGTCGTAGTACGGACATAGCTTGTACGTCTGCTTAGCAGAGCGTATTATCCTCTCTATCCACTTACCCTTCTCGGTTACAGGTCTAGTAGAAGCTCTCTGAGAGCCTTGGTCTAGGGCCATGCGATCACCCATCCACCTAGTGTCTCCAGCCTACGACGAGGAACCTGCCATCCTCCTGTACGTAGACCTTACCACTGTTAACTAGGCGGGTTAAGATCCTCCTAATCTTATCCTCACTAGCTATCCCCGGTAGGTAGCGGTGTAGCTCCTTAATGTTCATAGGTCTCTCGCTTAACAGCTTTAGGATTATCTCCACTAACTCGTCCTCAGTAGGAGCCCTTATGACAACCACCTCCTGATCCTCGTAAACGACCTTAAAGTTAAGTCCAAGGTCGGATTCGTTTTCGTTGCTCTCCACGTTGCTATTAACACCCCTACCTCTCTTCATCCCGCAGCCCCCCTCTTTTATTCCTTACGATTCTTAAAAGTTTTCCTCTAGGAGGTATATACCCGTTCTCTCGAAGGGAGTTGAACACGGCTTCTAGAAGAACTCCTGCTGTAACTGAAAGCCTCGTTGTTTATGACAGGGATGAAGGGGAGCTTATAAACATTCCTTGTTTAATAGTCCTTGGTGATGGACGTTCAGGTTCTGCGGGCCTTAGGCTACGATTAATGTAATCCAATAACCCCGAGTCCCGACTGGGATAGGGGTAGCAGGCCGAAGACCCAGCCCGGGATCGAACCCTCAGGAAGAGAGGTTGTAGCCTGAACCACCCCGCCTTAACGGGAATCCCCACCTCTAGGGCGGGGAGGTCGGACCTTAGTGTTTTGCAGGTGCTATGGCTAACTCAGCTACTCTTAGCCGACCTAAGGTACCTTTCGAAGTACCACTTAGTTCCCTCCTTGGTATCGGCTAGTCTTATACCTAGCTTACTTAGCTCAGCACGTATCCAGTCGGATTCCTCATACATCTTCTTATGCCTAAGCCTTGAGCGTATCTCTACTATCAGCTTTATGAGCTCCTCAAGCTCCTCGTAGCTCCTTAGGATTTCTTCCCTCCGTGGTAGGATCCCGAGTACCCTGTCCATTAGTTCCAGTGTTGTAAGAGCCTTAAACGCTAGGGAGCTGCTCTCTAGGTTAACTACTTCCGCATTAATTACTGATAGAAGCCTGTGAAGGACTGCCAGCGCTTTGGGGGTGTTTAAGTCGTTATCTAAGGACCGAGTAAACTCCTGCCATACTTCAGCTAAGGTCTTCCAGACCTCAAGTTCACGGTCCCCTAACCTATGCTCCAGGGGCCTCTCCTTAATTAATTTCAAGAGAACTTCGTAGGCGTTTACTAACCGCTTATACGTTAAGCTAGCCTGCTCCAGGGACTCCTCCCTGTACTCCAGGGGCCTTCTATAGTGTACTGAGAAGATCCAGAGCCTTAGTACCTCCGGCCCCCACCTACTGATAGCCTCTGACAACCTTATTATGTTGCCGAGGCTCTTACTCATCTTCTCCCCAACAAGCGTTAGGGAACCTACATGAACCCAGTACCTTACCCAGGGGGATTTACCGAAGTAAGCCTCGCTCTGAGCTCTCTCGTTCTCATGGTGGGGGAATATCAGGTCCTGCCCCCCTCCGTGGATGTCTATAGTATCCCCGAGGTACTTCGAGCTCATAACGCTGCACTCTATGTGCCAGCCAGGGCGTCCAGGACCCCAGGGGGAGTTCCAGTAAGGTTCCCCGGGTTTGACGGCCTTCCATAGAGCGAAGTCAAATGGATTCCTCTTCTCACGTAGGAACTCCTCCTCCTGTCTCCACTCCTCTAGGCTTATCCTCCCACTAAGCCTACCGTAGTCCTTGTATGTAGTTACATCGAAGTATACGGAACCGCTCGGCACTACGTAGGCATGCCCCCTCTCTATGAGGACCTCGATGAACCTTATTATATCCTCTATGTGCTCAGTAACCTTCGGGTGTAGATCTATCTCCACCCTAAGCTTATCCATCAGCTCTAGGTACTCCCTAGTATAGGTCTCAGCAACGTCCCTCCAGCTAACGTTAGACTCCTGGGCTTTCCTGATGATCTTGTCGTCTATATCGGTAATGTTCTGAACGTAGAGTACGTTATAGCCCTTCAGGATCAGGTACCTCCTCAGGAAGTCGAAGGATACGAAGGCCCTAGCGTGCCCCACGTGTACGTGATCGTAGGGAGTGGGTCCGCAGAAGTATGCCTTAACTAACCCCTCCTCACTTGGTTTGAACTCCTCTATCTCACGGGTCAGGGTGTTGTATATTCTCAGCACAAATGTTTACCACCGGAATAACTGTAGGGGGTCGCCTCTTATAAGCGCAGTCGCACCTTCCTGCAAGGCTCAGTACCTCCAGTAAGTACTGGGAAAAGTCCCGCCGGGGGGATTCGAACCCCCGACCACCCGGTATCCGCCCCCACACTACAGCCGGGCGCTCTACCGCTGAGCTACGGCGGGGCCCAGAAATCGTTGAATTAGAGGGTTATAAATTTTGAGTACCACGACCTGCTGTTCCGACCTCTCTGCCCTGGGGCAGGGCTGTCAGTTATAAAGAGTCTAGGGCTGTATTCCTAGGTTTAGACCGATCCTTCTAAATGGGCACTGCCTCCAGAACTTACTGCAAGTATCGACCTCGTGAACCCCTAGAAAACGACCTAGAACCACGCATCCAGCTAGGTACTTACCCTGCTCGTGCTTGAAGATCCTCACATATTCACACGTTATTTCCGGAGCTCTATCTATTCCGTGAACCATTAGGAAGGGTTTACCGAACTCGTCGTAGCCCCCCTCTCTAACTTGTGTAGGCTCCCTATAGTACTTGCACTGTGTGTAAACATCCCTACCTCCCAGACACTGGATCTTATTAACGACGTCCTGTGTAGGTACCTCGTGTAGTGGTGATGTGCAGAAGCCGTCCCTATACCAAGGACAGACGCTCAACTCCTAGCCCTCGTCCTTATGAATTCCAGAGTACTCCCCAGCTCACGCATGAGCTCGTCTAACTCCACCATATCCACACCCCTTATCTCATCCACGTACTCCTTAGTTAATTCACTCCTCTCTAGGATCTCAGATACAGCTATGAGTACCTCCCTCTCTATGTGTATACCGACGGCGTGCATGTAGTCCACCATAGTTTCCACTAAATCTATGTAATCTCCGTAGAGCTCAGCTTCCCTAAGTTCCCTAAGTACCTTCAGGAGGGCTCTCCTAGAGATCCTGAGGCTCTTCACGTACTCTACCAATGTAACATAGTCCTCCTCCTTAGAGACCCTATGGTAGAGCTGCCTAAGTCTCTTACTAATTCTATCCCTCCTAAGTATGTTACGCTCCAGGTTCCTAAAGAGGGTGCTTACATCAGGCAGTACGGGCACCTCATATTATTATACGCTTGAGGTCGCTGTATATTCTCTCGTACTTACTGACGATCTCCATACTTAACGATGGCTTCACAATCTTCATAGCCTCGAGGAAGTACTTCATGGATACTGTTCTCACGGTAAACTTCTCCCTTAGAGCCATCATTACAGCCTCCCTAACTAGGGCCTCGAGGTCCGCCCCGCTGTAACCCTCGGTAAGCTCAGCTAACTTCTCTAGGTCTACGTCCCTATCTAGAGGTACCTTCCTGGTGTGTATCTTGAGTATCTCGTACCTAGCCCTCTTATCGGGTGGGGGTACGTATATGATTCTATCGAACCTACCCGGACGCAAGAGGGCTGGGTCTATTAGGTCTATTCTATTGGTAGCCCCTATGACTACCACATTCTTCAATGTCTGGATACCGTCCATCTCGGCTAGAAGCTGGTTGACTATCCTATCGGTTACTTCAGTATCGTGCCTCATACCTCTAGCAGGTACTATAGCGTCGATCTCGTCGAAGAATATAATTGCCGGAGCTACCTGCCTAGCCCTCCTGAATATCTCTCTAATAGCCTTCTCAGACTCCCCAACCCACTTACTCAGGATCTCCGGTCCCTTAATTGCTATGAAGTTAGCGTTAGCCTCGGTAGCTACGGCCTTAGCTAGCAGGGTCTTACCACAACCTGGGGGTCCGTAGAGTAGTATACCTCTAGGAGGTCTGATACCCATCTTCTCGAAGACGTCGGGGTACTTCAAGGGCCACTCGACAGCCTCCCTAAGGGCCTGCTTTACCTCATCTAAGCCGCCTATATCGTCCCAGCGAACCTCTGGGACCTCAACAAGGACCTCACGCATTAGGGTTGGGTGTACTACCTTCAGCGCGTCGAGGAAGTCCTGCTGGGTTACCTTAAGCTTCTCTAAGACCTCTGGAGGTACCGGTTTACTTAAGTCTACCTTCTCCGTCTTGAGAAACCTCCTGAGGGCGTTCATAGCCGCCTCCTTGACCAGTGCCGCGAGGTCGGCTCCGGTAAACCCGTGGGTCATCTCGGCTATGGCATCTAGGTTCACATCCTCAGCTAGCGGTATGTTCCTCGTATGTACCTCTAGGATAGCCTTTCTAGCGTGCTTATCGGGCGGCGGTATCTCGATCTCTCTATCGAACCTACCCGGTCTCCTAAGTGCAGGATCTATGGCATCTATCCTGTTGGTAGCCCCTATGACTATAACCCTCCCCCTCTCCTTAAGCCCGTCCATTAGGGACAGTAGCTGAGCTACCACCCTCTTCTCAACCTCACCTACCACCTCCTCCCTCTTAGGTGCTATCGCATCGAGTTCGTCTATGAATATAATTGCCGGGGCATTCTTCTGAGCCTCCTCGAAGATCTCCCTAAGTCTAGCCTCGGACTCACCGTAGTATTTACTCATTATCTCCGGTCCGTTTATGGCTATGAAGTACGCACCTATCTCGTTAGCTAGAGCCTTAGCTAGCAGGGTCTTACCGACCCCGGGAGGTCCGTAGAGTAGAACCCCCTTCGGAGGCTCGATACCCAGGTGCTTGAAGAACTCTGGGTGCTTTAGGGGTAGCTCTATCATCTCCCTAATCCTCTCCTTAACCTCCTCGAGATTCCCTATGTCCTCCCAGGTAACCCTTGGGACACCCCTAATCCTCTCCAAGGCCTCTATAGGTACGGGCTCTGGACTTACATCAACCCTAGTATCGTACTCTATGTAAACTACTTGAGCTGGTTCAGCTACCTTAACAACGAACCTGAATGGCTCCGCGTAGTAGGGTAGGCTTATGAATACTACCTCACCCTTCTTAACAGCCTTATTCAGCAACCTTTCCTTTACGTAGTTCGTGAATGCCTCGTTAGGCTCTATCCTAAAGTCCACAGGGGCTAGGACCACCCTAGTCCCCTTAACTATCTTAACCTTCCTAATGGTTACGTAGTCCCCTATAGCAACGCCTAGAACCTCCCTAGTGTAACCGTCTATCCGTATAACATTGGTACCCTCATCCTCGGGATACGCAGGCCTTACCTGGAGGATAGCCGAAGATTTAGGTCCTTCAACCTCGACGAAGTCTCCGTAGCTAACTCCTAGGATTTCCATGTACTTCCTAGGTATTCTCGCAACCTTCCTCCCGACATCCCTAGGGCTTACGCTCTCAACTCTAAGCTCTACCCTCCCTCCCTCTATGCTCTACACCTCCGGTATACGGAGGCTTCTAGAGAAATTAAGCAGTAGCTCTAGTAGCTTCCTCAGGTACTTCCGGTTTTAACCTACTTGGGGGTTACTACTTAAAAATGCTGCATAGCCGAGACCATGTTAGGTGCTAGAGCTGAGGGGTAGGCTAGCTAGGGTTCTCTACGATTTGAGGCTACTCAGAGGTAGGCTCGAGCAGTTAAGGGATAAGCTTGAGAGAAGGGTTGAGAACCTTAGAAACTTAGGTAGTGATGAGAGGCTACTGAGGGCCTATGTCAACGCCCTAAACCAGGTTAGCTACGCAGTACTGGTCCTGAGTATTCTAGAGGTTAAAGTAGAGAACATACTGGCCCTAGGCACGGTGGTACACGACCTAGTAGTAGTTAGGGAGGTCCTGAGAGAGCTTAGTAGAAGGGTTAGGAATATCCCTGAGGTCTCCGCAGTACTTGAGGATCTGGGCGATAGTATAGGTGAGATCATAGCTGGGGCGCACATAAAGGTAGACAGCGCGCAACTCACAGTATTCAGGGAGGCTGCTAGGAAGATCGTAGAGCAGGCTGAGCAGCAACTGAGAGGAGGTAACGTAAGTTAACTCCTAGAGACCTGCCAGTGGTGGAAGAATAAAACTGGTTGTAGTAGAGGGGTCTCCCCTATAGAACTTCCTCAAATCCCCGACGCTGAGTTGCGGATTACCATGACCTAGAGCTCTACCTACTTTACGATGTAGAGTTTCTCCTCGGACTTTGCTAGATAGCCTGTCTCTACAAGGGTTTCTAGTGCTAGGTTAAAGTAGGTGTCGCCTACGTATATACCGTAGTACTCTAGGAACCTATCCTTCAGCTCCTGAGCTGTCCAGACCTTCTTACTACCTGACTCCTCCCTCAGTATCCTTCTGAGGAACTGGATAGTGTCCTCAAGCCTAGTCCACGGGTACTGGAACCACACCCACTCCTTAACCTCTATGTAGTAGAAGTCCGGCTTTATCTTAGCTACCGGCGATATCCACTGCAGGGCAGCTATCTTAAGTTCAGCAGGTTTCCACTCCGAGATTATGAAGTCGCGGGCCAGTATGAGGGTATCCCCTGTATCTACTATGTCGTCTACTAGTAAGGCCCTGAGTCCCGAGAGGTCGACCCTGTAGGGGAACTTTATTATAGCCTTCTCAGCGACCTTAGCGGCCTCAGTCCAGTGCTGGCTCTGTAGGGATATGAGGTTCTCAACAAGTAGGAAGTCGCAGAGGAGCCTAGCTGGGACGTACCCCCCTCTAGATACTGCTATTATGATATCAGGTCTGTACCCAGCCTTCTTTATTACATTAGCAAGCCCCTGACTCCAGTTAACTATGTCGTCCCAAGTTACTAACTGTGTCGGTACTTTAACCATAGCTCCACACCAACGCAGTATAAGTATACGCAGAACACCTTATAAAAGTTTTAAAGAGGGGATGTAAATGCGGAACAGGTACTTTAAGGTGGAGTTCATCGTGGTGCAGACTACATCTCTTGGAGTTTGGGTTCTAGGTCTGAGCTTATTAGCGTCGACCCTAGGGTAGGTTGGGTGTCGGAGGAAAATTGAGGGAGCTCGCCGAGGCTAGAGTGCTTTGGAGTAACGTGTACAGGGTTAGAACTTTCTTTGCATCAAGCTACGAAATCAGTGAGAGCTTTAGGTCGTACAGGTTACTGTCCTTCATAGCTAAGTACTCTGCCGACCTCTACGAGCTCATGGTAGACTCTCAGAGTAGGAACTCCGGGCTGGTCTTAAGGATAAAGTACAATAGGAAGCTAAGTCCTGGAGTTGTAGCACACGTAAACCTCCTAGCGGCTATGAACATAATAGCGGAACTCGTAGACGACGTAGGTAGGGATAGGGGCTTTTTCGCAGCTCTCTTCGCTAGCTACAAGTCTCTAAGTAGGGATGGACTGGTATCCTGCTCTCTAACCTTTAGTAGAAGCCCGACCCGCCTCTACGTTAGACCCGCAGCGATACTACTGATATCTGGTCAGGCTACCGGGGCTCAGAGCGTTATCAAGGCCTCTAAAGGCCTAGCTGAGGAGGCTCTGGAGGCTCTTAGAGCCACCCTAGCTAAGTACAAGAGGGAGTACCTAGACGTACTAAATAGTTTGGAGAAACCGAAGCCGATAGCAATAGTACTACTACAGGGTAAGGCCCTGAGTGTCGAGGAAATTAGGGCCGTTGTTAGCGATGGTAGTGAGTACAGGGAGGTTAAGATCCCCATAAAGAACCCTGAGTGGTCTGTCGAGGACCTACCACCTAAGATCGTGGAGGAGGTTAAGCTAATAGTTGTCAATCCGTTTAAGAGCGGGCTACCCTTCGCAACGAAGGGCGCGTTCATAACGGGCCCCCCAGGGGTAGGGAAGTCGGTTATGGCGGAGGCGCTGGCCAACGCCTTGGGTCTTAAGGTAGTTGAACTAAAGCCGTTTACCTATAGGTCCATGTGGTACGGAGCTACTGAGAAGATGTTGAACGCCATAATGAACCAGGTCTACAGAAGGAGGAAGGAGCTGGCTGTTGTGATAGATGATGCGGAGTTCCTATCTAGTAGGAAGTACACTATACACGAAGCTCACCTCAGTGAGTTGTCTACTATTCTCTACCACCTTCAGAGAAGCGATAGACCTTTCACCATACTCACAGCCAATAACCCCGACCTCGTAGATCCGGCACTTCTAAGACCGGGGAGGGTCGACGTAACTATCCTAGTCGGGTACCCCGATAAGGAGATGCGTAGGAAGGCTCTGCTTAGGAATGCCAGTAAGTACAGGGTGAGGTTCGCTAGTGAGAGAGTAGTTGACTACATAGTTAGCAACACCTCCTGGTACTCCCTAGCAGAGCTAGACGCCCTCCTGAGGTTAGCAGCCAGTAGGGGTTCAGGTACCGTCGGTCTAGAGGAGGTGGAGTGGGCTAGGAGAAGGGTGGTAGTATCCCCCACCGAGAGGAGGAGTATCCAGGACTACCTCAGGTGGTGGTCAACTAAGGTCCAGGGAATAGTTATAACTTACGTACCTACCGAGGTTGAGGTAGAGTAGGATTCTAGGGTACCCAGATTGGACCCCTCCATAGTAACGTCCTTAGTAACGGTAGCGGTATCAATCTTCGCAATTATGGACCCACCGGCGGCTATACCTACACTAATATCCTATATCGGAGTTCTGGGAGGTGATTTCGGGAAGGGCGATATGGGTAGGTTAGTAGCTAGGACTGTGAATAAGGCTAGTATAGCTATGCTACTACTGCTAACGCTGTTCTCCCTATTCGGTGAGTACGTACTAAAACTGTTCAACATAAGCTTAGAGGCTCTTAGAATAGCGGGGGGCGTACTACTGATGATTATAGCTGCAGAGATGCTGCTGTCGAAGGAGAGGCCGGAGGAGGTTAAGAGCGGGGACTTTGCTGTAGTACCTATAGCTACACCACTAATAGTAGGTCCCGGAACTATGAGTACCCTCATAGTCTACTCGAGGATATACGGTCCTCTGGTAACGCTAGCGGGGGCTTACATAGCCTTCGCCATGGCCTACCCGCTACTGAGGTACTCCTACCTAGTCCTTAAGTACCTAGGCCCCTCGGTACTTCAGGGACTGGCTAAGTTCATGTCAATCATAGTAGCATCAATAGCTGTAGAGCTCCTCATTAGTGGCCTAAGGGGGCTCTCACTCATTTAAGCCGTCTACCGGCGCAGAACCGTTAATATAGTGCCCCACACTTAAGTTACTCGGTGCTCCGCGTGATCAAGTCTATTGAGTGGCTTGGGGATAGAGTCCGCTGGCTCAACACCCTGAAGCTCCCCTGGGCTGAGGAGTACGTCGAGTCCGACGACCCCGAGAGAATAGCTGTAGCTATAGAGAGGATGGAGATTAGGGGGGCTCCGGCTATAGGTGTAGCAGCAGCACTAGCCGTGGCTCTAGCGGCCGTTAAGTACGGTGGAACTAGTGTGAAGGAGCTGAGGGCTAGATTACGTACCGTAATCGAGAGGTTGAGAGCTACTAGACCAACAGCTGTGAACCTCTTCTGGGCCCTCAAGAGGGTGGAGGGTGTGGTCTCCAGAGACTACGCAGGTGTTGACGAGATGGTTAGGGAGGTCGTAGCTGAGGCCCTGAGGATTTACGATGAGGATGTTGAGGTAAATAGGAGGATTGGTGAGATAGGTGCTAAGCTTATAGAGGACGGTGATGTGATCCTAACACACTGCAATGCCGGTGCACTAGCTACGGTAGCCTATGGAACGGCCCTCGGGGTCATAAGAGCTGCGTGGTACAGCGGGAAGAGGATAAGGGTAATAGCTACGGAGACTAGACCCATGCTACAGGGAGCTAGGTTAACGGTATGGGAATTAGTAAAGGAGGGGATCCCGGTTAAGCTCATTACTGACAACATGGTCGGGTACGTGATGAGTAGGGGGCTCGTATCTAAGGTAGTTGTCGGTGCGGATAGGATAGTCTTACCTGGGTACGTAGTGAATAAGATAGGTACCTACACTATAGCTGTACTAGCTGCGAGACACGGCATACCATTTTACGTAGCAGCACCGATGTCCTCAATAGACTTCGAGAACACTATAGAGTCTGTAAAGATAGAGGAGAGAGACCCTGATGAAGTTAGAACCGTACTGAAGAGCACCTACATAACTCTACCAACGGTCGAAGTTCTCAACCCGGCCTTCGACATCACCCCACCTGAGCTAGTTACGGCTATAATAACTGAGAAGGGCGTAGCCTATAAACCCTTTGATGAGACTCTGCCAGTACTTAGGTAGCCCCGGTGCGCCCCTCCTATGTTAGGAGAGGAAGAGCGGTGCAGGATACGTAAGTTCGTAGCTGAGGACCTGGACTCCGTCTGCGAAATTGAGGTCGAGTCCTTCCCCTACCCCTACCCCTGTAAGCTCTTCTTAGCCTACCAGGCTCTATTCCCGGAGCTCTTCCTAGTTGCTGAGTGCAGTGGTAGGGTAGTTGGTTACGCACTTGCTATAGCTGAGAGAGGCGGTAGAGCACACGTTATCTCAATCGCAGTAGCCCCTAAGTTTAGGAGGAGGGGGTTGGGGAGGGCCCTCATGCTACACCTTGAGGAAAGATTCCGGAGGCTGGGCTTAGGTGAGGTAGTTCTCGAGGTGGCTGTAAGTAATACCGCAGCAATATCTCTCTATAGAAGCCTCGGTTACTCGGTGGTTAGGAGGATCCGGAGGTACTACCCGGACGGTGAGGACGCCTACCTAATGTCTAAGAAACTTCTCTAATGCTCTTTTAGCATCCTCCTCATACTCCGGTAGGGTGTAGAGCCTGAGGAAGCAGACGTAGGGGGGTATGTGCCCTATTATGCTTTCGTCTACTTCGGTGATCCTAACCTCCCTACCGCCTACTATAACTCCGACCGGCTTATCGGGGTCGTATATCTGTACGGTATCTAGGAAGAGCACCACCTTAGGACTTGTTAGCGAGGTGTAGGACTCAACAGCTACTCTAAGCTCCTCAGCCCTCGAGGCTATGTCCCGGTAGCTCCAGCAGAGCCTCACCTCGTTTAGGACTGCCTTATAACCCCTCCTACTTAGTAACCTCCAGGCTAGGTCCTCAACACTCTGCGGTAGCTCACGCCTAGCTAGCGCGTAGCTAACTAAGCCGGCTACGGTATCGTCGTCCCAGAGGTAGAAGAGACCCTCCCTAATAGCTCTAGTGAACCCGTAGGCTGATGTGAAGAAGCCTAGGGTTTCACCTACCCCTCTATGCTTCATTAACTCCGCGTACACGTTCCTGAAGAGTAGCTGGTAGCCGGTAATGGTCTTGTGGTAGTAGACGGCCTTGTACATGTGTAGTCTAGCTATGTAGAAGCTCTCTAACGCGTTTAGAGCTTTACTAGGTACTACTATACCCCCCTCACCTGCAGCTAGGAAGGAGACTATCCTGTGGAGGTCTATCCTTCCGTAGGCTACTCCCGTGTGGTACGCGTCCCTAGGGAGGTAGTCGAGTCTATCTACATCTAAGTCCCCTGAGACTAAGCTATTGAGTACAGCACTGGGGCTCCTACCCTTAAGTAGTGAGGAGACCTCCCCAGAGGAAATTCCGTGGTTACCGAGTACCTCGGAGATCTCCGGGTCCTGGGTTATGACCATCTCTGTCAACTCCCCAGGGCTAAGCCCCGAGAGCTCCATGATGAGGGGCTCCAGAGAGTGTGAGAACGGTGCGTGACCTATATCGTGGAGTAGTGCAGCTACCCTAACCAGCTCAACGTCGTCCTGAGCTATGTAGCCCTCCTCAGCAAGTCTACGCCCCACAGTCTCGGCTATGTGCTCCGTACCCAGGGAGTGCGAGAACCTAGTATGGGTAGCGCCGGGGTAGACGTACCAGGCGAAGGGTAGCTGCTTAACCCTTCTCAGCCTCTGAAAGGCCCGTGTCGATACAAGGTCCCGGATTAGTCCCTCCAGGCGTATGTACCCGTGTAGCTCATCATATATGAACGTAATCTTCCTCTCCGACATCTCAGACACCAGCTACTACGCTTCTATAGCCTGGATACTATTAAGAACCTGACCCCCTCCCCACCCTAAAGGGTGGGGCTTTCAGTTGTAACCGTAACTAACTGCGGGTTCACGCTACCCTCGCCACATCAATTACGGCTAGGTCTTGTTCAGCTTGCCGGCGATCTCGGCAACGCGTTTGATAATGTTTGTTGACGAGTAATTATTAAGCCTATACCTTAACCTAATTACCTCAACCCCGGGTAGTCCCCTGCTCTCAAGCTTCCTACGTAGTTCCTCCTCATCAAACGGCTGGTCCGGACCTAGCACTATTACGTCGGGCTTTACCTCAACTACAGGTCTTAGGAAGTCATGGGAATCTCCCAGTAGAGCTCTGTATACGGGTTTTAGGGAGCTGACTAGGGTAAGCCTATCGACTTCGTTAAGTACTGGGGGTCTCCCCTTAATCTGCTGGATGCTGGTATCCCTAGCTACTACTACGTACAGTAACCCAAGTCTCTGTGCCTCGCTAAGGAAGTAGATGTGGCCTGGGTGTACCAAGTCGAAGCTTCCCGCAGCTAGGACCTTCCTAACCTCGGGTTTCCTCCAGGTAAACTCGGTGAGACCAAGTATGCGTAGTGAGTCCAGTAGTCCCTCAGCGTATGCTACGCATGCTACGGCCGTTACGTAGTCTCCCAGGCTTAGATAGTACTTCGCGTCCTCCAGGTAGAGCTCCGAGAGTTTCAGTACCTCCTGAACCTCCCTGGACTGCCTAGTCTTAGACCTAGCCTCCTCAAGGGCTTTAGAGAGGGACTCTACGTACCCCCTAACCCTAACTACCTGATCAGCCAACCCTACACCACCTAGAGTTAACCACCTCCATAGCCTCCAGCTCAACTGGGTGCGGCTTGGGGGATACTACCACCAGCGTCTGAGGTACCTCATCTATTCTCAGTCCGTAGATATTCTTAAGCCTACCGGCACAAATGGAGTACCAGGGGTACCCGAGACCAGCTAGGGCTACCACAAGCCTATCACCGGTTACCACACCCTCCCCCCTCCTCTCCTCAATAGCTTGCAGAATCTCGATAGCCTCCCTAACAGTCATGGCGACCCCCCTCTCACCGTCGTACTCGAGTAGGAGTACTGTGTGTAGGTTGTTGGAGTCGTTGAGCTTAATTACGTCGTAGGGGTACTCGTAGAGAATCCCGTTCTTGGGGTAGACGACGGTAGCTACCTTCCCTATCTTATACACCATCAGGCCACTTAGGGTTAGAGCCGTAGGGATTATGCTCACCCCGGGTACTATGTGGAAGGGTACCCCCCTCCTATGTGCCTCAACTAGTAGGGTTATGTGGGTAGTAGCTACGAGAGGGTCTCCCGGAACTGCTAGAGCTACCCTATAACCCCTCTCCACAAGTTCGAGGATCTGAGCCCCGGACCTCTCCTCTAGGTCCACCCGCTTAATGCAGATAAGGTCCCTACCGACGATACTCCTCAGGAGCTCTAGGTCTACGTAGCTCGTGTACACATCTACGTAGACTAAGTCCGCACTACGTAGTACCTCTAAGGCCTTAATGCTCATGTACTCCGGTGAGAGCCCGAGTCCGACTAGGTAGAGCTCCCCCACCATATCGTCCACCCTAACCAGCACTAAGTCTAAGGGAGGTTATACGCTTGAAACAGCTCGAACTGGGAGAGCTACCGTGTAGTACCTCACCTTAAATTTCTACAGCAAATACGCACCGTGATACCCCATGGAGGTGTGGTTGAAGTACCTAACCATACTACTACTGGGGCTAGCCCCGGTAAGTGAGGTTAGAGGGGCTGTACCAGCGGCTAGGGCCCTCTTCCTAGATGACGGTGAGTTCCTCCTGGCGTCTACTATTGGGTTAGTGGGCAACCTAGCTGTAGCTCCGGTAGTCCTATACCTACTAGACCGCGTGGAGAGCTTCGTAGTTAGGCTGGGCCGTTTAGGTAGACTGTACTCCCGCGTCCTCGAGGTAGCTAGGAGGAGGAGTAGCGAGGTGAGTAGGTACGGAATACCCGGGCTAACCGTATTCGTAGCTATACCCCTACCAGCTACGGGGGCCTGGACCGGCTCTCTAGTAGCCTACATCCTAGGGCTACCTAGGGGTAGGGCGGTACTAGCTATCGAGCTCGGGGTTCTGATAGCCTTCACCATAGTTCTTGGAGCTACGGTCCTGGGCCTGGAGGTCCTCAAGGCCATCTTCATGCTGACGTAGGTGGCTGAGAATTTAATGCTGCGGGGATACCTAGCATGGGTGATGAGGTACTACACGTCGAATTGATGAGAGGGGGTGCAAACTCTGATTAAACCGTTTGTCCCTAGATGCTCATCCTCATCAGTCTACATTCATCGCACCTAGGGACTTCCACCTTGCCCACACCTCACGGGTGGTCGGTGTGGGGTCATGGGTGGCCGTCGAGCCCAACGGCACGGGGCTCCCATCTAAGTTAAACCCACCTAGGCTCGGAGCAGAGCTCCCATCACCTAGGCGGGCTCAAGCATTAGATAAAGTCGGAGCTTATAAACCTAACCCCTAAACATCAACTACGAAACAGCCCCGGTACTGGGGGCACCTTTACGAGAGAGCTTTTAAGCCGGCTAATGTATAAGCTCCCGGTGCCGCGGTAGTATAGCCCGGTCAAGTATGCGGGCCTTTCGAGCCCGTGACCCGGGTTCAAATCCCGGCCGCGGCACTGACTCCCCCAACCTTAACTCAGCTCCCGCTGTTGGGCGGTTCAGTCTCTCGGTATGAACTCCGCGGCATCTCTAGGCATGAGTAGGTCTACCCTCGCGCCAGCCCTTCTAAGTGCTAGGGCCCTACCTAGGTCGAGTAGTACTACTGAGTTAGCCCTATACCTCCTACTACCTATAGCTACATCCTCACCGAACTTAACCGGGATACGCATATCGTGGTCGACTAGCGCTAAGGTTATCGCTAGGTAGTACGTTAGTAGCTCCGCGACCAGCTCCTTCAGGAACTCCGAATCTATTGAGTGCTCTCCCCCGGGGACCTCCCCCGGCTTTGAGAGGGTCTTCGATAGCCTTAGGCTAGCTAGGGACCTGGCTACGGTGTGGAGTGCCTCCACTAGGGTATCGCAACTTAGGTTACGGCTCAGGCAGTAGGCTAAGCTCTGTCTAACCTCCTTAGCGAGAGCTAGGAATGTCTCAAGGTCTATCCTAGCCAGTCCGTCCTCGGTGATCTCAGCGAGGATTACCTTATCTAGGCTCAAGTAGCTACCCAGGGAGCTCTACTCAGGGGGGTAAAAAGCAGTATCCACCAAGTGGTTTGACTAGACCTCTAGAGCTTCTCTACGTATGCCCTAACCGGGGTCTGATTAGCTAGGTTATCCTCAACCGGACACCTCTCCCTAACTCCCTCAAGCCAGGTCTTCAGGACCTCCGCAGTGGCACCGGATTTCACCAATACTCTCACGTTGACCTCCCTATACCCAGCTCTCTCACCTACACCGGTCATAAGCTTAGACGCGTTGAATACCCCCGAAACCTCTACCTTAAGGCCCTCTATAGCTATACCCATCTCGCGAGTTACGATCTCACCTACTATGTTGGAGCAGCCGGCTA
>JAJHQJ010000066.1 GCA_020833415.1 Desulfurococcaceae archaeon
ATCCACCCAGAGTCCTCGTAGGACTGTGCAGCTGGGTTTGAGTACTTAGCTGTCGAGTAGTAGGCCTGCCTAGGGGTGTTGAGTACTAGGTACCCCCTCAGCTCAGCCTCAGACGTGAAGCTCAGGTGCCTTACGTAGACCCCCTGATCCAGGGTCTGGAAGGCGAACTCCCTGAGGGCTAGGTCCTTGGGTAGCCTTAGGTTAGCTACTCTGTAGTAGCGGGTGAGGATGTCCCTAGCAAACCTCAGGTCAGCACCTCCTAGCACCGGCTACTCAGCCCTAGGTGCTACGTAGTAGTCTATGGTACACCCGTGGGACTCTATCCTCAGGTAGAGGGGTAGCTCCGGACCCACCCTCAGGGAGGTTCTCTCGGCCAGCCTAACTACGAGTCTAGAGTGCTGGACTAGCTCCATGGTGTAGGCTACGCTGAAGCCGGGCTGGTTGACCTCGGCCTCCTCTAGGGACCCCCTCTCCCTACTCAGGGTTATCTCAGCCTCCCCCAGCTCGCTCTCCGCCTTCAGCTTAACGCTGTTCTCATCCCCCTCAACCCTAAGTACGTCACCCACGTCCTTAAGCCCGCTGAGGGCTTCGTACAGCTCGCTGGGTCTGATCACGTAGGTATTCGGGTACTCCACCTCTATCTCAGGTACCTCCTCGAATACCGATGCAAGTGGTAGGGTGAATACCCTGCTAAACCCCTTCCTCTCGAAGGACACCTCTATACTGGACTCCGTCCAGTTAAGGGTTACCGAGTCGTCCCTCTCAGTACTCCTAAACACCTTAGCTAGGTCCTCGAGGTTTACTGCTAGCTGCTGCTCCGAACTAACGTCGTACTGTAGAGCGACCTCCTTAGGTATTGTGAGGACTAGTAGGGCGGACTTAGAGGGGTCTATGGCCTTGAAGGAGAATCTATCCGGGCTTACATATATTACCGCGGACTCGCTGAACTTAGCTGCTGAAGCCACTACATACCTAAGTAACCTAGCAGTACCGAATGATATCCCCACGACTCCAGCACCGTAGAGCTCTAGGTTTAGACCTAATAAAAACGAGGACCGACCTCAACCCACCAGTCTACGGCCGACCTATTAACCCCCACCTGCTACTGGTTCGGGAGGTATTGAGGGTAGAGCTAAGGCTTAGGTGTGGTAGTCCTGAGGTATGTGCTGAGCTGGCGGAGTACGTAGTCAGGCATAGGGGGGTTAGGGTCTCTCAGCTAAGCTACGAGATTAGAGGAGGGGTCCTCGAGATCTCCATAGCTGGTCCCCCAAGCGATGTTACCGCATCTAGGAGGGCAGTTATGGAGGCCTACAGGGAGTGGCGCAGTCTTAGGGAGTTTAGGCTTGGTACCTCCGGTAGGCTGGACCTAAGACTACTGGCATCCACTACCGGGGGACCCATCATGCCTGACGTACTGGTTGAGCTACTTAGACTACGTGGCTACTCAGCTGAGGTCTCCGGCGGTGAGCTGAGGACGGACGCCAACCCGGAGGAGGTTCTGGAGCTGGCAGGTAGGGTCTCTAGGGCTATCGACGAGGTCTCCAGGGAGTTCCCCAAGGCCTCCAGGAACCTGAAGCACCTACTAGTAGCTACTAGAGCCCTCGGGCTAGACCCCTCGAGGGTTCTGGAGGTCCTGAGGGGTAGGGGGCTTCTGGAGGAGGGTGAGCGTAGGGTGGACCTGAGGATCCTCTGGAGGAGCTTATTAGCTGAACTACCCAGCTTAGAACTAGGTGTAGGTGGGGTTGAGGCTGGAGGTGAGGAAGCGGAGTGAGAGGGAGCTGATACTGAAGGTCTACGGCGAGACCCACACACTGGGGAACTTACTAGCTAAGTCAGCCCTGAGGCACCCGAACGTTAGGATGGCTGCCTACAGTGTGGAGCACCCACTCGAGGAGGCCTTCGTACTGAGGCTCGTAACCGACGGTACTAGGGACCCGGCGAATGTACTTAAGGAGGTGGTCTCGGACCTCATCAGGCTCAGCGACGAGCTACTAGATAGGCTTAGGGAAGCTCTAGGCGTTGAGGTTGGCCGCACGTAGAGCTAAGAGGGAGACCCGGGTAGCGATAGCCCGCGAGGTACCCGGGCTGGGGGCGTTCCTAGTGTTCGTACTGAGGGGTGTTAAGGGGTTGGAGAAGGTACTACTAGTCGATGGAGGGTCCCTCGGGGAGGTTGTCGAGAGGTACTCAGCAGTTCTGGTAGACCCGAGTAGCCCACCGCCGAAGGGTTTTGAGAAAATGTGGGGTACTGTAGTGAAGTACTGGGGGGTACTCGAGAAGCTCTCTGCAGAGATGGAGAGCCTCCTTAAGGCATCGGCTGGGTGAGAACTTGGAGTTCTGCCCCAAGTGCGGGTCCCTCCTAATACCTAGGAGGGAGGGTTCTGAGACGGTCCTCGTATGCCCTAAGTGCGGCTACAGTAAGAGGGGTAGCAGTAGGAAAACCCAGCTAACGTCCAGGGTTGGGAGGAGGGGTGGTGGTGTTATAGTAGTTGACGAGGGTACGTCTAAGGCTGGTCTACCGATCGCTAAGGGGGTTAAGTGCCCTAAGTGCGGTAATGAGGAGGCCTACTACGAGATCCTGCAGACCAGGAGAGCTGACGAGCCTCCGACTAGGATATATAAGTGCACTAGGTGCGGCTACGTCTGGAGGGAGTACGAGTAGTTATCCTAGGTACTCCAGCTTTCCGTTAATCACCTTCGCGTAGATAGAGATGGTACGTCACTTCGGATTCTCCTAGATCATCCGCGGGTTAGGGAATGTTTACGATCTCATTATGCTAAAACCTATACCCACTCTGATAGCTGAGCAACCGTGTCTCGATGGGGCTATGACCGCAGTTCTCATAGCGTTAAGTAGGTGCTGTTCTCTAGTAGAGATCCTGACCTATAGATAGACAAGCCTCCTTCAGAGAAGTCTAGCTTGATACCGGGAGGTACATAGTTCGGCAAACACCTTCTCGTAGAGGCTCTGTTAAAAGATTCTAAAGCAACTCTCAGAGCACTTATTGATACCGGAGCTACGTACACTGCTATCCCACGTAAGGTCTTTGAAGAACTTCAGCTCCCTCCTAGAGGTAGGAGAAGGGTTTGGACAGCTAAAGGCTTTGTAGAGCTAGGTAAGTGCTTCGGTGTTGTCGAGGTTATGGGGAGGTCTACGGAGATGCGGATGCTGGTATCGGATGACCTGGGATTCATGCTGATCGATGCTACGACTCTCGAACTTCTAGGTCTTGAGGTGAACTCTGTTACAGGGAAGCTTAAGGAGGGTGTAGAGTTCCTACTGTAGCAGATACACAGGCTTAGTAGGCTTGACGTACCCTAGGGGTTTACCGATTTAGTGAAACCTGTACTGTCCATAATTACCTTCTATAAGTGCTACTCTACAGACCTGACAATGGTCTTAGAGACTACTATTCACAGCCCCTCCCAACACTCCCTGGGCTTAGCGGATATAAGGTACTCTAGGAGATCCCCTGTGGATGGAGAGTGCGGTCGTAGCTGATGGATGATGTGTACGGCGGGCTTTCCCGACCCCTAGTACCTATTTAGCCAGGCCCTAGCTCAGCCTGGGTGTACCCGGTGGTTGAGGCGGTGTCCTTCGATATCTGGGGTACGCTACTCGACCTCGGTAGGTACTACGCCGTAGTAGCTAGGAAGCTGTCAGAGCTCACCGGTAGGCCCGCCGGGGAGCTCTACAGGCTCGTACTCGAGACCTACAGAGAGGCCCTCAGGGCCAGGCTGGAGGGTAGCTTCAGGAGGGTAGTACTCGACTCAGCTGAGTTCTTCGCGGCTAGGCTCGGGGTCCAGGTCGAGGACCTCTTCACAGCTGTAGTGACGAGCGTCGAGGACCCAGAGGTGGGCGGCCTGGCCTACCCAGACGCAGCCGAG
>JAJHQJ010000067.1 GCA_020833415.1 Desulfurococcaceae archaeon
CTATGCATTACGTGCTTGACCTAGAGGTCTCGGCTGTAACTACTATGACTCGACCAACCTCGGTGTATGGCTGGTAGGCACCTCCAGCGAATACCCTACCACACTTAGGGCACCTCCAAAGACCTACTGAAAGCCTCTTAAACACTATGCGGGTACCGCAGAGCGGGCAGACGTACTCGGAGTACCTCCTCTCCATAACCTCCTTCCACTTCTTCCTAAGGGATGAGCCGTACCTAGCGCCGAACCTACCGGCTATACCCACTACCTTAGTCCTACCCACAGCCAGCACCTCCACGGAATACCGTAACCTCGGTTAAAAACTTCTCGAGGCTGTATAGACCACGTAGGGACTCCGAGGCTAGACCCGGGCGTCTCTGGCGTGTAGAGGTGTTTTTAATGGGGTTAGCTAGGAGTCGTGGGTATACCTGTGGGTGTGTACGTTAGGTTCAAGAGGAGGGTCGACCCCGGTAAGCCCTTAGTCGTAGGACTACCGGGCATGGGTAGGGTTGGTTATATAGTCGCGAACTACCTTCTAGAGAAGCTCGGGGGTCTTGAGGTAGCTGAGGTTTACTCCATCTTCTTCCCACCGCAGCTGGTTATAGGTGAGGACGCCGTGGGGGGCCTCTTCACCGGTAGGATATACGATACCGGTAAGGCCCTGATCTTCACAGCAGATACCCAGCCCCAGAGTCCTGAGGGTCAGAACGCTGTCTCTAAGAAGGTTATAGAGGTACTAGCTAGGAGGGGTCTAACCCTAGTCCTAGCTGCGGCAGCCTACGTAGTCCCGCACGTAGGTAGGGAGAGGAGGGTGTACGTAGTCGGTACCGATAGGGAGACCCTGGAGAGGTTCACATCCATGGGGGCTATAGCCCTCAGGGGAGGGGTTATCAGCGGGATCAACGGTATAATAGTGGGGTGGGGTAGGTACTACGGTATACCCGGGGCTGTCCTACTCGGTGAGACCTGGGCCCCGATAGTTGAAGTCGGTGAGGCTGACTTCAGGGCAGCTAAGTACGTAGTCAACCTCATAGGTAAGTTCCTGAGTGTTGAGCTGGACCTCTCTGAGCTGGATGAGTACGCTGTTAACGTAGAGAAGAGGATCGAGGCAGCTATGGCTAGGGCGGTGTCTAGGCAGGAGGAAGAGGAGCGCTCTAGGTACAGGCCGTCCACCGAGGTTATGTAGGCGGGGTAGCAGCTGTTGAGGTATAGGTTAGTAGTCTTCGACCTAGACGGAACTCTCGTTGATACTGTTGAGGTACACGCCGAGAGCTGGGCATACGCATTCGCAGAGCTGGGTCTGGGTAGGGTTAACCCTAGGGAGCTGGTTAGGCTAATAGGACTACCCGGAGACTCGATAGTTAGGGAGGTACTGGGGGAGGAGGCCTTAAGGTACTACGATAGGATAAGGTGGCTGAAGGACAGGTACTTCCTGAGGAGGGTGGCTGAAGGCTCGGTGAGGCTATACCGGGACGTCCCCGAGGCCTTAGAGTACCTGAGGAGTAGGGGCTACCTAGTCGGACTAGCTACATCAACACCTAACTACATACTCATACCCCTACTGGAGCACCTAGGGATCCTGGAGGCCTTTGACGTAATCGTCGGGGGTGACGAGGTCCTCAGGGGTAAGCCAGACCCGGAGATATTCCTCAGGGTGGCTGTCAAGGCCTCCGTAGAGCCTCAGGAAGCTGTCGTAGTAGGGGATACGGAGTACGACTCCGCAGCAGCTAGGTCTGCTGGCATGCTATCCGTACTAGTAGATAGGGAGGGCCGCGGTAATCCATTGAATACCTCCGCAGACTTCGTCATTAGGAGCCTAACCGATTTAAGCCTACTGCTATAGCTACTTAGTGGGAGGCTATGGACCCCAGGGTTATCGCGGTAGTAGCTCTACTAGCTCTAGTAGCTGTGGAGGTAGTTCTCTACGTACTGGTAAGGAGTTCGCAGAGGTTTCGGGAGTCCCTCTCCAGGTATAGGGTATCGGTAGAGCCCCTAGCTGTACTGGTCGATGTAGGTAGTGGGGTAGGCCCTAGGAGGCTCGGTAAACTAGCTAGGTACTCTGTCCTAACGGTATCAGCAGTTAGTGTTGTATTCTCTGCCTACATGTTCTACTCAATAGTAATTAACTACCTCAGCAACCTCATCAGGTCCCTAGCATCCGGAGTTGGTGCACCCCCATCACCTATGGTACCCCTACTCCCCGGGATCACCTTCGGGTTAGGGCTCCTACCACCTATCCTAGTCGCGGTAGGTATAGGCCTAGCAGTCCATGAGTTTGCACACCTAGCTGTAGCCGTAGTCAGCGGTGTACCGGTTAGGGGTTGGGGTATCGGTCTAGCAGTAGTCTTCCCGCTAGCTTACGTTAGGGTGGATGAGGAGAGGTTCTCGAGGGAGGGACTTGAGGTTAAGACATCGGTCCTAGGTGCCGGAGTCGCAGCTAATCTAGCCCTAGCACTAGCTTCCCTAGCTGTTACGGGCCTAGCTACCCAAGCACTCTACAGCTACGTAGACGGCCCATACCTGGTTGTAGTTGGTGTTGAGGAGGGTATGCCGGCTGCACGTGCAGGTCTCGAGGTCCCCTCGGTGATAGTCTCAGTTAATGGAACCCGCGTAGACTCCCTGGAGAAGCTTAGGGAGCTACTCAACAGCAGTCTAGATAGGGAGACGGTGTTCGAGGTCTACACCATACCCCTAACTAGGGGTACCTGCGAGTTCTACAAGCTCTCCAGTACGGGTAAGGTCTACACCATTAGGAGGGGGTTAGAGGACGTGAGGAGGTACGGCTATAGGATAGGGGTAACCCTAGCTATAGCCCCCTACCTGTTCATAGCTCAGGTACCCGACTACCTACTGTACACGTACTGCCAGCTACAAGTACTCTACGTAGTAAACCTATCCCTAGCCATCATAAACTCAGCCCCCCTACTGATAACGGATGGTGGTAAGCTACTCACAGAGCTACTGAGGTCACCTAAGGTAAGGGCTGTCGATAGGGCTATCCAGTGGACTACGGTAGCTCTAACAGCCCTCGTACTAACCATAGGCCTTAGCCAGGCACTCACCCACTAGCCAGACCTAGGTTAACGTAGAGAGTACCTACAGCTTCGGAGTTATATCCACCTCGGAGTAGGCTTCTGGGTGGTGCGGATGAGTAGGTTTAGACTACCTAGGAGACCCCAACCGGGGGAGGTCTTCGACGTAGTTATCGTTGGAGGAGGTCCTGCCGGACTCTCCGCAGCTCTATACGCAGCTAGGTTCTCCCTCAAGGTCATCATGATCTCTGAGAACGTCGGCGGTACTCTCAACGAGGCGGGGGTAATCGACGACTACATAGGTGTACCGGAGGTCCCGGGTCCGCAGCTAGCTAAGAAGTTCGAGGAGCACGTAGCTAGGTATAGGGTACCCATAGTAGTCGGTAGGGTTGTCGATGTAGTTAGGGAGGGCGATACCTTTAGGGTCGTACTACAGGATTCAACTACGTACGTAGGTAGGGCCCTCATACTGGCTGTGGGTAGTGTTAGGAGGAGGCTGGGGGTACCGGGTGAGGACAGGCTAGTCGGTAGGGGGGTTACCTACTGCGCCCCCTGCGACGCACCCATGTTTAAGGATAGGGAGGTAGCCGTAGTTGGGGGAGGTAACGCAGCCCTCCAGGGGGCTCTACTGGTGGCTTCGTACGCATCTAAGGTGTACCTAATACACAGGAGGGACTCCTTCAGGGCCTTCCCGGTCTACGTAGACTTAGTTAGGAGGAACCCGAGGATAGAGCTAGTACTGAACTCGGTAGTAACGGAGATCGGTGGTGGGGAGAGGGTTGAGTGGGTCAGGGTCAGGAACGTAGCTACGGGTGAGGAGAG
>JAJHQJ010000069.1 GCA_020833415.1 Desulfurococcaceae archaeon
GGGGCTACAGTTACCTCCCTCCTCACTGGGTACGCCAGGGTTGAGGGCTTTTTAGCTATGTTCCTCAGCACCTCCCTAACTATGCTCAACCTCATGTAGTACCCCACCTAGCGAGCTCCCTTAAGCTTACGTACCTCCTAACCCCCTTCTTCTCATCTACAACTAGGACCCTCTCTGTACAGGAGATACAGGGATCGTAGGATGAGAAGATCACCGGTACGTCAGCCAGCCTGTGGCCTAGGTACGTGAACTCCGTGTTGATTATGTTGAGGAAGCTCGGGGTCCTTATCTTCACCCTGTAGGGGTTACCACCGCCGGTGCTAACTATGTGGTATATGAGCTCCCCCCTCGGTGCCTCAACTCTCGAGACCACCTCACCAACCTTAGCCGCCCTCGGGAAGGCCTTGGGCACTGCCGGCCCCTGGGGTAGGTGCTCCAGCGCGTACCTAACTATACCCACCGAGACCAGAGCCTCCTCAAGTCTAACCACCATCCTAGCCCAGGAGTCACCCTCGTCCCTTACTACGACATCGAACGGTATCTCCGAGTAGGCTGCGTAGGGGTCATCGAACCTCACATCCGACTTAACCCCGGAACCTCTTAACGTTGGACCTACCAGGCAGTGGCTCAGGGCCTCGGACTTCCTAATCCTACCGACCTCGGCGAGCCTCTTGAGTAGGGTGTAGTCCTCCTCAAAGACCTTCCTGTAGTACTTAAGCCTCTCCTCAATCACCCTCAGCTCGCTGAGTATCCTATCCCTCCGGACCTCGTCTATGTCCCGCTTAACCCCACCCAGTATGTGGATATCTGCGTGTACGCGGTTACCTGTCACCAACTCCTTCAGGTACATAACCCTCTCCCTATCCCTCATAATCAGCATGAACAGCGTGTCGAAGCCCACGATCTCAGCCATTACAGCCGAGATCAGCATGTGGGAGTGTATTCTCTCGAGCTCCATTACTATAGTCCTAATGTAGTTAGCCCTAGGCGGTGGCTCAACCCCCATTAACTTCTCCACCCCCTGTACGTAGACCTGTGTGTGGACAGCGTTGCATATCCCGCACACCCTACCAGCTAGGTACATCCCCCTAACCCAGCTGTTCCTCTCCATAAGCTTCTCTATCCCCCTGTGGTTGTACCCCGTGTTGACGGCTACCTCAACGACCTCCTCACCCTCGGCTCTAACCCTCAGCATTATCGGCTCGTGAAGTGCCGGGTGCTGGGGTCCTATTGGTATCTCTACTACAGCCACTCTACACACCCGCATCCTTCCTCAGGGGGTAGATACCCTTCGATACAAGGTCCTCGGGTACTAGGAAGCCCCTCCTAAGCCTTGTGTTACCTTCGAATACTATGCCGAGGAGGTCGTACGCCTCCAGCTCCCCTCCTAGAGCTCCTGGGACTATGTCAACTATGGTGGGGACTACAGGCCTCTCCCTACTAACCCGAGTCTTAACTATGAGTGCTACTCTATGCTTAGTACTCCAGAATACGTAGTTTAGCTCTATGGCGTTCTCCTTGGGTAGGTCCACAGCCGATATAGTGGATAGATACGACTCCTCCCTAACTATAAGCTCCGCAAGCTCCCTAAGCCTCCCCGGGTCTACGGATACTACGTACCTCCTGGGCTCTACCTCCCTAAAGGTGTAGCCCCCTATACTTAGCTCAGCCACCCCTAGCCACCCTATCCAGCAACTTCTTAATGCCGTAGAGTATTGCCTCAGGTCTAGGGGGGCATCCCGGTACGTAGACGTCTACGGGTACCACCCTATCAGCTCTAGAGATCACGGGGTAGGAGTCGGTGAAGACACCTCCACTAATAGCACAAGCACCGCAGGCTATTACGTACTTAGGTGAGGGAGTCTGCTCGTAGAGTCTACGAAGTCTCTCAGCGGCCTTCTTATTTAGAGCTCCGGTAACTAATATTATATCTGCGTGCCTGGGGTTAGGAGCTAGCCTAACCCCCAACCTCTCGGGGTCGAAGAAAGGGGTGAGGGCTGCCAGTACCTCTATGTCGCACCCGTTGCAGGCCCCGGCGTTGAAGTGCATTATCCACGGTGAGTAGCGTATTACTGAGACCCCCATCCCCGCACCGGGTGTACTTACAGAGATGGCAATTTAAGCTAAGAGCTCTAGGGGTCCTTAAAGAGTTTAATACAGCGAAGGCTTTTAAGAGCTTCTAAAAAAGCTCCGACTACCTCCTTAATGGCTCTAGCTACGGACTCTGTAACCCCTAGGTTTAACTCAAGGCACCGCGGTCTGGTACCCACTAGGTAGACCTCCCCCTCGACTAGGTCTAGCAGTAGCCTAAGGTCTAGGGAGTGGGTTGATAGGCTAATACCCTGGGGAGGTACCTCCTCCTTCCTTAGAACTACTATAGTAGGGGGCTCTGGCTGTGCTAGAACCGCATCTACTAGTACCACAACCCTCCTACTGCTTAGGGTATCTAGGTAGGCCTCGGGAGCTGTACCGGCGTTCACTACCTCTACACATCTCCTCTTGGAGTACCTGGAGACTACGTTGGATAGTGCTAGAGCTACGTAGACTCCGAAACCGTCATCACACCTCAGCTCATTCCCCAGCCCTACTACTACGGTCTCTCCCGGAACTATGATCGACTCCAGGAACCTAGAGAGCTCCCTACTGTCCTGAAGTACTATCACCGCGGAACACCCAGCCCCTCCCTAAGGGCTATCCAGTAGACCTGCCCTAGGGCTATACCACCATCATTTGGGGGTACCTCCCGCGGTAGTACCAGCTCCAGACCCTCAGAGCTCAACTCGTCTACAACCCCCCCTATCACTATGTCGTTTACCACGGCCCCACCACCTGCCGGGACGAGCCTACCGACCCTCCTACCCCTAGCTGAGTAGGCTATAGCCCTACCTACAGCCCTACCGATGTAGTACTGCGCACTGTAGGCTAGGTCCTTCGTTGACCGGGTATCCAGTAACTCCAGGAGGCTAGCGAGCAACGGTGTGGGGTCTACCTCAACTACCTCCCCAACTCTAACTAGTGGTTGCTCTACCTCAGCTAGTAACCTCCCCCCGAACGCCGCCTCCTCTAGGGCTATTGCTGGGCTACCCTCGTATTCCCTCCGCAGGGCTACCCCTAGGAGTACCGATATGGAGTCAAGCAACCTACCTAGGCTCGATGTCCTAGTACCCCCCCTCCTAATCCTACCTAGGACTACCTCTAGCTCAAACTCCCCTCCTGGAAGGGCTTTGAGTAGCCCCCGTCTCCTGAAGAACTCCCTAACCCCATCCTCACCCACGAGCCTAAGCAGGTAGGAGACCAGGACCCTAGCTGGGTACTCCACATCCCTATCGCTCCCGGTGATCGTTACGTAGGATAGCCTACCGACCCTCTCGTACCTAGCCCCATCTACGTACAGGACCTCACAACCCCATATAGCTCCGTCATCCCCGTAACCTACCCCATCCATCGCTAACCCGATGAACCTCTCCTCGGTTAGTCCTCGGTCAGCTACCGTACTAAGTACGTGGGCTACGTGGTGCTGCACCTCCTCAACCCTACCCGAGGCCCTACCTAGCTCAACCCCTATACTCCGGGATAAGTACCTAGGGTGCTTATCTACCACGTAGACAGCCTCCTCAGACCTTATGCTGTAGACCCCCATGAGTAGGTTCAGGTACTTCAGGAACTCCGCTACGGTATCACC
>JAJHQJ010000070.1 GCA_020833415.1 Desulfurococcaceae archaeon
GTGAGTACCCTCAGGGGGCTCTCCTCGGAGTTAGATAGGTTTCTCACAGAGTTGAGGAGGGCTCTGAGTATAGAGGGGCTGGACTCCCTCGTAGCCCAGTCCGAGGTTAGGGAGGAGGGAGGGGTTAGGGTCGTGGTTAAGAGGTTCACTAAGGAGGTCGGGCTACTCAAGTGGCTACCACCAGCTGTCTTCCTAAGGGCCAGCTACCCCTACGCACTATCCCCTAGGGAGAGGTTCGGTAGGGAGATTAGGTTCATGACTTTCCAGGGCTGGGAGGGGTTTAGGGTACCCAGGGTGCACTCCTTCGATGAGGAGGAGCTGGTGGTTGTGAGGGAGTACGTAGACGGTAGGTACCTGGACTGCGGTAGGGTCGAGGATGTGGTGAGGCTGGGCTCGGTACTAGCCGAGTCCCACAGGAAGGGGTTTAGCCTGGGGGACGTTAAGCCCACGAACTTCCTAGTAAGCGGGGGCTCTACCTACGTTATAGATGCTGAGCAGTCTACGCAGTTCAGGGAGGAGCTGGGTAGCTGGGACATAGCTGTAGCAACGTTCTTCATAGCCCTACTGAACATAGCTAGGGTACGCGAGTTCGGGGAGCACTACGCAGCGTTCTCGGAGGCCTACGTAGGTGGGGGAGGTTCCATCAGCTCGTACTGCAACCTCCTATCCCCCAGGAACGCCGTCATGCTGGCGTTCATACCGCTTACACACCTAGTTACCGTAGTTGAGGTTCAGAAGGGCTTCTGCCGCTGAGCTCAGCACCCTCCCAACGGTACCTGTCTACTCCCGTTAGCGAGGTTAGGCTCTGCGTAGGTTCACCAGTCCCACCTATACCTTGCCGAGCCCAACGCTACGGGGGTCTCTGCCTGAGTTCGTAGGGTCACCGTAATGCGGACCACCTGGGGGGCCGCAGTGTGTAGAACTACCCCGTACTAGGTCGGGTGCTTCCTGTAGTAGTACGTAGCCAGGGCTACCGAGGTCATTAGTGCGGAGGTGAGTAGGGCCCCGACTACTTCCTGACCTAGTTCAGGGCTGGCTGTAAGGGGTAGTACGGCTAGCCCTCCCAGGGCGCTGAAGGCTACTGAGGCTCCTAGGGCCGTGGTCCTAGCACTACCGGAGGCGGACCTGGCCAGCCCCACGCTCACAGCTGTATCAACTAGTGGGTAGAGGGGTAGCTGCCAGATAGCTATTGAGACCAGCCCCTCGGTTAGTACGAAGCCCCAGTAGCTGGCTAGGTAGGCGAACGAGGATGCCACCAGGAGTAGTAGCGGGTTGTAGAGGTCGGCGAGCCTCCCGCAGATAACCCTGGTGGGTATGGAGAGTACGGATGTGATACCACCGTAGGCTATACCGAACGCTACGTACTGCAGGTCCTCGGGGGAGTTCCTGAGTAGCTTAGCCAGCTCTACGCTGAGCTTAACCGGTGCCACCGAGTAGTAGAGCTCCCTCGAGAACACGATGAGGGTGTAGGGTACTAGTATGTACCACAGTCTACGCACCTCCCTGAAACCCTCCCGGGGGTCCTCCGAGCGTGGTTCGGCGCCTCCTGGGTAGAGCTCCGAGAAGATTAGGTAGCTCAGTAGGTAGAGGAGGGAGCACGTGGAGAGGACCAGTACCGGACCCCCGGCGGAGTATATGAAGCCCATAGCTACAGAGCCGGCACTCCACCCCAGACCCGTCCCTAGGGTGAAGATGCTGTAGGCCCGGCCGTACCTATCCCGGGAGGAGCTGAAGACTGCTGAGAGTATCGCGGGCCAGGAGATGGACCAGGTTAGGCTGGTTAAGCTTAAGACTAGTGCTAGTAAGTTAGGGTCTCTAAGGGCGGTCGCCGCGAGGAGTGGTAGGAAGCCGGCGGTACTTAACCTAACCAGGTTCCTGCTCCCGAGGGCTCTCACCAGCCTACCAGCTAGGACCGCAAAGAAAGCGTACACCCACTCGAGACCGGATATCAGTAGTACAGCCCTAGTACCACCACCGAGTTCTACGGACAGGTACCTGCGGGTAAACGAGAAGTAGATCCCCCACATGAAGGTACTTAGGGTTGCAGCTAGGGAGTAGGCAAGTCTCCGCAACAACCTCACCTATCTACTTAACGGGTGGTGGACCTACCACCATTCTCCTCTTATGCTCACTGGATAGCACCCTACCCACTATAGACCTGACCAGGGACTCCTCAACCCCCAGCCTCCTGGAGATCTCACCTACGTCTAGCCTGAGCTCTACGTAGTGGTAGAGGATTGGGTCTATAACGTCGTAGTCCGCACCGAGCTCGTCGGCAGCCCTCTGACCAGGCCACAGGTCGGGTGTTGAGGGCTTCCAGCATATGTGCCCGGGAACCCCTAGGTAGTCCCCGAGTAGCCTAACCTGGGTCTTGTAGAGGTTTAGGAGGGGGTAGACGTCGGCAGCCCCATCACCCCACTTAGTGAAGTACCCCAGCAACCACTCGGACTTATCCGACGACCCTAGTACCAGCATGTTGTACTTGTTAGCTAGGTAGTAGAGGAGGACCATCCTAAGCCTAGCCTTTACGTTCCCCTTAGCTACCCTGGGGGCTGTCGCATATCCATCCCCGAAGGACCTTAGGACGAACTCCACACCACCGGTTATATCCACCTTAAGCACCCTCAGATCCAGGAGCCTGGCAACCTCCTCAGCATCCCTGAGGGACTGGTAGGAGCTCTCGGAATCGGGCATCACTAAGGCCACAACCCTCTCAGGCCCCAGGGCCCTCACAGCTAGTGCCGCTAGTACAGATGAGTCTGTACCCCCACTCAACCCCAGGACCACGCCGGAGGCTCCGCTAGCCTCTACATAACCCCTCAGGAAGCTCTCGAGGACCTCCGCAGTCCTCCTAGAGTCTATCAACAGGTACTCCGGTACTCTATATCTCACCTCAGCCCCCATTACTGGGGTGTTCGAGCATAAAACTAAGCCTAGGTAGACCCTTAGTCAGGGACTTCGACAGTGGTAACCGGCGGAGGGGGTGTTAGTAGGGAGGAGCTTAGGTACAGGGTCTGGAGGGCTATGGAGGAGACCGGTGTAGCGGCCTTCCCGAGACCCGTCTACGGTAGGGTCCCGAACTTCGTCGGGGCCGCCGAGGCTGCGTCTAGGCTGGCCTCGTCGGAGGTCTTTAGGGTGGCTAGGGTAGTTAAGGTGAACCCCGACGCGCCCCAGAGACCAGTTAGGGAGCTTGTACTGAGGAGCGGTAAGCTACTGGTTATGCCGACCCCGAGGATATCCAGGGGCTTCCTACTACTAGACCCATCTAGGATCCCGAGCTGGCTCTACCCGAGTGCTGTAACGATCCAGGGGGCCTTTAGGTACGGTAGCCCTGTACACCCTGAGGAGCTCCCGGAGGTAGACCTAGTGGTCGCAGGCTCGACCGTGGTGAGCATCTACGGTGAGAGACTCGGTAAGGGGGAGGGCTACTCGGAGCTTGAGTACGGGATCCTAGCTGAGTACGGGAAGCTAAGCCCAGACGTACCGGTAGTCACCACAGTACACGACATCCAGGTGGTAGACTTCCACATAGAGCTAATGCCCTGGGACATCACGGTCGACTACATATTCACACCAACACGTACGATAAAGACCTACGGGGAGGTCAGGAGGACCCCGGGGATACTCTGGGAGTACCTAGACGAGGA
>JAJHQJ010000071.1 GCA_020833415.1 Desulfurococcaceae archaeon
TCCGTGGTGCCGGCGGGAGCTGTGTAGGGGCTCCACTACCGGGTACGTCAACGTGTAGCCTAAGACTTACCCTAGACCTAGCCGGCAACCTAACCCCATCGGTGTACAGGCTCAGGGTAGCCCTGAGTTACGCTAAGTCCATCGCGGACTCCTCTCTCTACTCCACCGAGGTGGTCGAGCTACCGCTAGTCGTAGAACCTCTCGAGGACTACACCCCCGATGTAAGGCTCCTAAACGCCTACTGGGGTGTGGGGCAGCCGGTCCCGGTATACCCGAACTCCAGCTACGTACCGCTAACCGTAACCCTAGTCAATAGGGGTAGGTACGATGCTGTTGGAGTAACCGTAAGGGCCTACTCGAAGAACATCACAGCCGTGGTCGACTCCGGGGTATGCTCAGCTAGGCTACCAGCAGGCTCCTTCTGCACAGTTACACTGTACTTAAACATCCCCAAATCCGTCCGCGGTTACGTAGGTCTGGCCGTAGACGTTGAGTACAGCCTCAGCTTCTCAGGGGCCTACGTAGCGTTCAGTAGGAGCCTAGAGGTGTACCTACACGTTGAGGAACCCGTAGGGCTTACCAGCGGGGGGTTGGTCCCGGTTAGCTGGGGCTGGCTAAACAACTACAACGTCTTCCCGAGGACCGATAACGTTACGTACGTAGTTACCGTAGCTAACAGGCTACCGTACCCCGTTCAGGGCGTTCTAGCAGAGCTACAGCTACCCGAGGGGTTCAGGGGTAACGCAGGTAGTAGGACGACGGCATACGTAGACGGACCCATAAGGAGCTACACCGCGACGTCCATATCCTTCAGGGTCTCGGTGGGTGACGTAACCCCCGGCGTCTACAGAGCCGTGCTAAGGCTGGACTACGTAGCCCAGTCCGGAGGTCCTGGCGCTAGGCTAGTTGAGGAGTACTACGTAGAGCTTAGGGTAGTTGACGAGAGCCTGGCCGTAGATGTCGTTAACACCGGCTGGGTCGAGGGCTCGGTCGAGCCCGGGACCTACGGGGCCCTACTACACGTTGTACTTAGGAATAACTACGTAGACGGGATGTCCGGGGTCTTCCTAGAGCTCAGGCTTCCGGAGGGCTTCACTAGCTCCATAGACAACAGCTCTGTAGCTAGAGTACCCCCGCTATCGCCACAGGTTATCCAGGCCCTAGTAGCTGGGGGTAGGCAGGCTGTAGGTACTATAGCTCAGCTACTGCAGCAGCCCCCGGCTACCGCTACGTACTCCCGGGGTAGCATCCTGGACTTCGTAGTACCCCTTAACGTCCTAGTGAACACCACCGGTACCTACCGGGCCGAGGCCCTACTACACTACGTAGACCAGTGGGGTACTCCGAGGAGTTGTAGGCTAGGCGTGCCTATACCGGTACTAGGCTCGGTTAGGTACATCTCGGCAGACCTGGGTGGGGGTACCGTTAGGGTCACGTCGAGGGTTACTAAGACCACCCTTAGGGTGGTGAACTACGGGAGTAGCCCGGCGTACAACGTCTACGTAGCCGTACTCCCCTACAGCCAGCTCCCGGTACTCGTGGTATCCCCCTCCGTCCACTACATAGATAGGGTGGACGCTAACAGCTCCCGCAATGTGGAGGTTACCCTGGTGTACAACCCGATGGGGGTTTACGTAGGTGTTGGAGCTACTACGGTGGTTAGCTACGGTACGGTACCTCTACTCGTTACGGTGGTGTTCAGAGACGTGGGCGGTAGGGTTAGGTCCTTCAACAACACCGTAGCCGTGGTTGTAGAGCCCTTCGTAGAACTAGCTCTGAGGGATGCCAGGGCTACCCTGAGCAGCGGTGTCCTGAGGGTTTCAGGTACCCTGGTCAACTACGGCTCAGCCACCGCCTACAGGTCTAGGGCGGTGGTCTGCGTAGCCCAGGGGCAGAGGTGTGCGGATACCTTCGTAGGCGACGTGGAGCCCGGCTCTCAGAGAGCGTTCAGCATCAGCCTATCCCCAGCTACCCCGGTGGACAGGGCTGAGGTGGTGGTGGAGTACTACAACGTGTACAACGAGCTGCTGTCGGTAAGGTTCTCGGTACCCGTTCAGGTAGCTGCGGAGGCAACCCCCACGAAGACCCCGGAGACCCCCCTCTACACCGCGGAGAGGATCGCGGTAACCTTAGCTGTAGTAGCCTTCCTAGCTGTAGTCGGCTACCTAATATACAGGATCGCGTCCGGCTACTACAGGAGGCTTAAGCACCTAGGCGAGGTACCCCCGCCGTGAGCTCGGTAGTCTTCCTGAGGGATGCCGTAGCGTTCGCGATCAAGGCCCTGGGGGAGAGGAAGCTCAGGTCCACCCTAACGGTAGTCGGGATAGTGATCGGACCCCTAATGATGGTTATGATGGGGTCTGTGGTTAGCGGCTACTCTAACTACATACTGACGCAGGTCCAGAGCCTGGGCCAGAACGTAGTGGTGATATTCCCCTCGGGAGCGTACGAGCTAGGCCAGGCGGACCTCGACTACGTAAGGTCCTTCGACTACGTGGACTCGGCTGAGCCCTTCTACAGCCTCCAGGGTCTTGTTAGGAGGTGCGGTTCGGATGTCCAGGTGTACGTCTACGCCATAAAGCCCGAGGTCATATTCAAGGCCATGGGTAACCTCAGGGTAGAACGCGGGGAGGTCCCGCCGGAGTCGGAGCTACTGGGGGCCTTGATAGGCCATAGGGTAGCTACGGAGGACGGCGAGGTCTGCCTAGATGTTGGGGACGTAGTTAGCCTCGTAGTAGCCGAGGTCGAGGGGGGTAGGGTCAAGAGGGTTAACAATGTAAACCTAGTCGTCTCGGGGGTCCTCGCCGAGTACGGTGGTGCGTTCATACTAAGCCCGGACCAGATGGTTCTAGTGAACCTAGAGGCTGGGAGTAAGCTGCTAAACGCTAGGAAGTGGTCGGGGATCTTCGTAGTCCTCAAGAGCTCTGAGTACGTTAGGGACTTCACCAGGGCTATCAGGAACTCCTACGGGGGTAACGTTGAGGTAGTCTCCTTCGCAGCCATAGCTGACGTGATCTCGAGCGTTACGGCCGCCGTATCGTTCATAAACTACGTAACCTCCCTCTCGGCGTTCGCGGTAGCTGTAGCAGGGGTCTCGGCGACTATGATCACCTCCGTCATAGAGAGGACTAGGGAGATCGGGGTGATGAAGGCTGTGGGGTTTACCAATAGGCAGGTGGTAGCCATGGTACTAGCAGAGTCCCTGGTTATGTGTACTGTAGGGGCTACCGTAGGTATAGCCCTAGGGGTCCTAGGCGCCCACGTACTGTCCAGACAGGGGCTGGTCATAAGGGCCGGGGCCCAGAGCCTGGCGATCGCGGCTAGGCCAGATATAAATGCCGAACTACTAGCCAAGACGGCCGGTCTGACGATCCTAGTGGGGCTGGTGGGGGGTTCCCTACCTGCCTACATGGCCGCTAAGATACCCCCAGCCGTAGCCCTAAGGTACGAGTAGGTGGGCCCCGTGAGTACCCTCAGGGGGCTCTCCTCGGAGTTAGATAGGTTTCTCACAGAGTTGAGGAGGGCTCTGAGTATAGAGGGGCTGGACTCCCTCGTAGCCCAGTCCGAGGTTAGGGAGGAGGGAGGGGTTA
>JAJHQJ010000072.1 GCA_020833415.1 Desulfurococcaceae archaeon
TTGAGGGCTGTATAACCGACCCACG
This sequence comes from Desulfurococcaceae archaeon, assembly GCA_020833415.1. Taxonomy (GTDB): domain Archaea; phylum Thermoproteota; class Thermoprotei_A; order Sulfolobales; family NBVN01; genus DRZP01. Next base: position 26 of record JAJHQJ010000072.1, read on the forward strand.
TAGGTACCTGGGGTGGGCCTAGGTGGTGGGGCGTAGGGTAATCGAGGGTAGGGTACTAGTCGTCGGGGATAACGTCGATACGGACGCCATAGTACCCGGTAGGTACCTGACCATCACGGACCCGAGGGAGTTGGGGAAGCACGCACTCGAGGGGTTAGACCCCAGCATACCGGAGAAGCTGAGGGAGAGGAGTATAATCGTAGCTGGGAGGAACTTCGGCTGCGGCTCCAGTAGGGAGCACGCGGTACTCGCACTAATAGGTGCCGGTGTTAGGGCCGTTATCGCGGAGTCTTTCGCAAGGATCTTCTACAGGAATGCGATAAATAGGGGGCTACTCGTACTGGAGGCTCCAGGTATAAGGCAGAGGGTACGTGATGGTGATACGGTAGTCGTAGACCTGGATAGGGGGGTGGTCCGACTACCAACAGGTGAGGAGGTGCAGTTTAAGCCCATAGCTCGGGAGGTCCTGGAGATCGTGGAGGCTGGTGGACTCATAGAGAAGCTTAGGAAGGAGCTTCAGCATGGAGAGCACTGAGGGTACTATCGATAGGCTGGACAGGACCCTCCTGAGCATCCGGATCTACTGCCACCCAGACGCCCCGAGGGAGTACGTAGTGGTCTCCAGGGACACCCTCCAGTGTGGAGGCGTTAGTAACCAGGTGGTAGCTGAGCTATGTAGAGCACTCGAACTCGGTACTAAGGCTAGTGTGAGGCTGGTAGTAAGGGGTAGGGAGGTTGAGCTAACCGCCGACCCGGTACTCGGTGGGAGGCTAGTGGTCTTTGTAAGGAGGGAGCCGGGCGGAGGCTTCCTCACCTTTAGGGAGGTTTACGAAGTCCTGCAGACCCTGGAGAGCACCTTAGGAGTTAGGGTAACGTGGGGGAGGCCCTTCCCGAGAGGTTCGTGCTAGTCTAGTACGTGGAGCTCGTTTTCCCTCTAAGTTCCTACCGGGCTGGGGTTATCCCTACGTACTTCTACCCAAACAGAGTTAGGGGCTATACCTAAAAGATACTGTGGTAAGTGAGCTACGAGGGTATTGTGATGGAGGGTAAGCTTGGGTTCAGGCGTAGGGAGCCGGCTAAGAGCCCCCTCTTCTGGATCCTGTGGGCTCTGCTAATACTGCTAAGCGTACCCTGGTACTTCCCACCGAAGACCTACGAACCCATGGTCGGTGGACTACCTCTCTGGGTTGTAGTGGTAGTAGTAGTCACAGTAGCGTACGCGATCTTCACAACGGTTAGTGCCTACCTATTCTGGAGGTGACGGTCCATGCCCGAGGTACAACCGGCATTCGGTATCGAGGCACCGATAGCTGCTATAGCCTTCGTAGCCCTACTGATGCTAATAGGCTACTACTCGTACAGGAAGAGGGTTGGTGCGACTGTCTACGACTTCTTCCTAGCTAGTAGGCTACTGGGCTACGTAGTGTTGGGGCTTAGCCTCTACGCAGCTCAGTACAGTGGGAACTCGTTCATAGGGTACGCGGCTCGAGCCTACAGGTCCGGCTTCGTGTTCCTGATGTACCCAACCTTCATGATATCCATACTGCCCGTAACGATAATCATAGCCGCCAGGCTCATACCGATCTCAACTAGTAAGGGGCTTACCTCACCAGTAGACTACATTAGGGCTAGGTTCGGCTACGAGAGTGGGAGACTACTAGACGCCGTGGTAGTCCTATCCCTAATATTCCTAGTGTGGGGTACCTTCGTACAGTTCTTCGAGCAGGCTATAGCTATGGGCTACCTCGGTGAGGTAGTCTCAGCTGGGATGTTCCCGTACATGTACATGGTTGTGGTATTCGTTATTGGAACGATAGTATTCACCGTACTGGGGGGCTTTAGAGGGGCTGCTCTAGCGAACGCTATTATGGGTACCATGATGCTCGTAGGTCTACTAGGGACCCTAGCCCTGATAAGCAGGGACTTCGGTAGTGTAGGTGAGTTAGTACCTAAGCTAGCTAAGATAAAGCCTTCACTAATAGCTACACCGAGCTCCGTAACCACGATCGCTAACTGGTTCAGCACGATATTCCTGGTATGCCTAGGGGCACCCCTCTACATACACATACTCCAGCACATAATGGCAACCAAGGACCCCGCTACCTATAGGAGGACCCTCCTATTCACCCCCTACTTCTACATACTGACAGCCCTATCCCTAATACTGATAGGGGTCTGCGGAGCGGCCGTGATACCGGGTCTTGGGACTATGGAGAGTGAGAGGATAGTGCCACTCCTGGTAGTCCAGGCGGCACCTAAGGACCCCCTAGCTAGGGGTCTAGGGCTACTGTGGATGCTCGCCGTCCTCTCGGCAACCCTGTCTACAGCTGCTACAACCATAATAGCTATTAGCGTAACCGTTATAAAGGAGGCTTACAGAGCCTTCAAACCTAGAGCTACGGAGAGGGAGGTTCTACTAGCGAGTAGGGTAGTCCTAACCCTACTAGCACTACTCGCAATACCCATAGTGATAGAGCCTAGGGCTACGATATGGAGGTGGACTGAGATAAAGTTCGAGGGCCTCATCCAGGTCCTCCCAGCGATACTCCTCTCACTGTACATACCGTGGATCAACGCTAAGGGGGTGCTGAGCGGTATGGTCGTGGGAGCTGTAGTAGCTCTAACGCTCTCGCTCTCCGGATATACGACGGTCCAGGGGATCCACGCAGGTATGATAGGCCTCATCGTAAACATAGCTACGTGTCTCGCGGTTAGTAGGGCAACACTAAGGGAGTCTGAGGTAAGTCACGCTAGAGGCCTCATATCCCTGACATAACTTTATCAACTCAAATAACTTTTTCCATCTCAACTCTATCTTGAGAAAGTACGTACCTGAATTACGTAGCAACCGGCTATATTTCCACGGGAACCCCCTCCTATCCGGGGAGGCTGTGGGGTCCCAGAAGCTCTTCGGGGAGCTGGCTGAGGTGGTCTTCGGTATAGTTAGGAGGGTTCTAGAGGAGGAGGCTCAGAACCTCGAGAGGGCGTCGGAGCTTGTTGCCGAGTCCATAGCCTCGGGGGGCTTTGAGTACGTCTTCGGTACCGGTCACTCGATGCTGGTGGCGCTGGAGGTCTTCCACAGAGCTGGTGAGCTGGTTAGGGTTTACCCGATCCTCGACCTAGCCCTACTGGGCCTCCCGTCAGCCACCAGAGCCAGCTCCCTGGAGAGGTTACCCGGCTACGCTAGGGCTATAGTAGACTCGCTCAGGATCGTACCGAACTCAGTCCTAGTGGTAGTCAGTAACTCAGGTAAGAACGCGGTACCGGTTGAGCTAGCCTACGAGATGAGGTCCAGGGGGGTTAGGGTGGTCGCCGTAACCTCGGTAGAGTACTCCAGGAGGCTTAAGCCCGAGAACCCCCTGGGGCTGAGGCTGTACGAGGTGGCCGACGTAGTCGTAGACAACAAGGTACCCGAGGGTGACGCAGCCTACGAACTGGGGGGCGGTACCAGGGT
>JAJHQJ010000073.1 GCA_020833415.1 Desulfurococcaceae archaeon
AGCCGGAGGTCCCGGGTTCAAGTCCCGGCGGGCCCGCATCCTCCTTAAACCTCTTCCACTCCCCTCTGTTTGGTAGTTCCTGATAATGGGGCTGGATAGGCTTTCGACCTATTCAGCCCTAAGAGGCAGGGCTTTCGGTTGTAAGGGTCTCTAAAACGGCTTTTACCGCTTTTTCATGGAATTTCTCATCTTCGACAATGTCGTTCATTAATTCCACGAGGAGATTCGATTGGATGGGTAAAAAGCCCGCCATTAGTGGAATCAGAATTCTGTGATATGTTTCTTCACCAACGTAATTTTCTAGGAGGAGTAATTTTTCCATGGCGGTCCTCAATTCCCCCCTGGACAACTTGGTTTTCGTTTCTAAGTAACTCATAGCCCGCTCCACGATGCTGTACTGCTCTGCTAGGAACTCTCTACAATTTATGTCCCCACGCTTTAGCTTAGTGATCGTAGCTACCTCCTCGAGTATTGATGCGTGACTACTACTATCAAGGGATATTTTCTTAAATACAAGTGCAATTATTGGGTCATCCGTCTTACTATACAGCGCGAAGTATAGCTCAGCTACCGCTCTCTCCAGTACGGAGGAGCACGTAAGTACTTTTCCAAGTAGCTCCTCTACGTTCTCGGTACTAACCATACGCATCCCGACGTCACTTTACTGGTGTAATAAAATATAAATGGTAAATCTACGTACCGTATAGCAATGTACGCATGGAGCTATTGGGAACCTCGCGAAAATCCTTAATCACGAAGATCTTCACCTTAAATGGGGTCGGTGGTTGTGCTTTACAACTGAAAGCCTCGCCTTTTAAGGTGGGGATGAGGGGAGAGCTTATAAACTTTCTCTATTTAGTTAATCTCGGTGATGGGTGCTTAAGGTCTGTGGCCTTAGGCGATCGTGTTTGGAGTACCCACAGCCCCGAGCCCCGGGAGGGGTGGGGGCAGCGGGCCGGAGACCCGGCCCGGTGTTGAACCCTCGGGGAGAGGGGGCGCGACCCCGAGCCCCCCGCACCAGCGGGAACCCTAGCCACTCATGGTGGGGAGGAGGTCAGTGTAGGTACAGCGCTAATCGCTTCTTCAAGTACAGACCTATTGCTGCTCCTGCTACGCTGAGGAGGCTTGACAGTACTAAGGCCGATTCGTAACCCCCTGTTAGATCCTTGATGTAGCCACCTATTGATGGGAAGAGCAGCCCGCTCACCCCCCAGCTGGTGAAGAGGAGTGCGTAGTTTTCCGATAGGTACTTGAGTCCGAAGAAGTCCCCTGTTGCTGCTGGGAAGAGGGCTAGCGTCGAGCCGTAGATAAAGCCCAGCACGGCGACTGTTAGGTAGAAGAACCACGGGACCTCTGCCAAGGGGGTTGAAAGTAAGTAGAATAGCAAGCCCTGTACCGTGAAGAAGCTACCCATGGTTATAGGTCTTCCGAACCTCCCAAGTATATCGGAGACCCAGCCAGCAGGAGGTCTCCCCAGCGCGTTCATCAAAGAGAAAACGCTTACAGTTAGAGGGGGGTTCGGTATATTGTTTAACGTGGCTAGCTTAGCCATATGACCTATGAGAAGTAGTCCGGGACCTGCTGTGAGTAGGAAGCTGATCCACAGCATCCAGAAATCTGGGGTCCTGACAGCCTCCCTGGGCTCGTAGTCTCTCTTAGGGATCACCACCCTCCTCTTAGCAAACCTAGTGAAGTAGGCTACGACCTCCTGCGGAGGGTCGCGCACTATCATAGCGGCTGGAACACCGACTACGAAGGATATCAGCCCCACTACAGCGAAGGTCAGGCCAACGCCGAGGAGGTCTATTAGGTAGGCCTTGAGGGGTGCGAAGGCTAGGGCACTACCGCCGTAGCCGAGTATTACGACACCAGTAGCGAGGCCTGCCCTGTCGGGGTACCACTTCCTAGCGAGAGCTACGACCGGTACGTAGCCCATCCCGTTACCCAACCCCACCACGGCTCCGTAGGTCGCTACCAGCCAGAGGGGGTCGCTGATCACCTCCACAAGAGATGAGAGGAGGAGCCCACCTCCCGTTAGAAGCATGCTGAGTAGTGCAGGGGCCCTAATACTCCCCCTCCTAGTGTAGAGCCTGCCACCTATGATACTTGAGAAAGCGAAAGTCGCGACCAGCACGGAGAAGGGTAGTGAGGCCCAGAAAGCACTCCCCCACAAACTCGTGAGAGGTCCTACATACACACTATAGGCGTACGTACTACCCAGAACAGACGTGATCGCGACACTTGCAGCTAGAGCTCTTAGCCCACCACTCCTACTGGGGGCAGCTAGCAGAATCTCAGGATCCCTGTAGATACAGGTGGACCTGAATTTAAGCTTGACACCGGCTGAGCCCCTCCGAGGAGACTAGATCGCTGGATTAACATCTGCTAAGATCAGCTACGTGAAAAGTCGTTTATTTAAGTAGGTGAGGAAATAGAGCATGGCTGACTGATTCAATCTCTGCTATTACTAGGTAGCTTATTTGAAGCTTCACTAAACACTAAGTGGTAAAACTGACAGAAGGAACTCCACAAGACTAGCATACCTACCTACCTTCCTGCCTTACACTCTCTAACCTATCCATAAAGTCCCTTATGCCGTTTGAGTCTTTTTAGCGTACATTGGTACTTGAGGTGTCAGACCTTCGTCGATGAACATCTACTTCCCCAAGTGCTTTCCAGCTTCAGAGTTAAGCCTACACTTACTGTTGTGGTATACCTCTTCGTACTCTCTAGGGGCTCTTAGTGCTACCCCATCAATCTCTTCGATGATACGCCTCTTTCAGAATCTGGAAGCCTATTTAGTTTGACCAGAGCTTTTGTAAGGTCTTTCCCATCCATCAACTCTAGTAGTAGTTCGGATCAGTGATCTGCAGTGCCTTTCTCTGCCTCACTTCTTCACATCTAAGGGTAGCAAACCCGTATTCACCGACTCCAGCGTAGTGCATCCCACACCTACCGAGAGCATCTAAACCGCCCTCAACACCCAGTACGTAGAAGGAGCCAACCCTCCTTCTAGGAGCTCTGGACATTAACCTCTCCCTCCCCGTAGAACTTCTCCATCACTTAGACATTGAGGGAACGAACACCTCCTAAGACAAGGGCTGCTCTATCGAATCTAAACCCATGTGAGACTGAGAGCTTACAGTAAGTCTCTACCGCGAGATCCCGGCTAAACTCGTAGTGCTCTGCAAGCTCTCTACCTAGGTACACATAGTTCCTTGACCCTAACAACGCCCTCCCTTAACGCGGTAGAGAATGTAGGAACCGGGTGGCTGCCCCTTCTACTACCATACCCCGCTTCTGCTAGGAGCTCCAGGCGATTCGATACGTCATCTTGCGGAACACCGATCGACCTAGCCATACCCTCTATAGAGTAGCCGCCCCCCAAG
>JAJHQJ010000074.1 GCA_020833415.1 Desulfurococcaceae archaeon
TGACGGGCCCCACTGGTGCTGGTGCCGGTGCAGCACCTACGGTCAGTGTTCTCACCACCTTATTGTCCACCGACCACCTCATGATCGGCTGCTCAGCCCTAACCTCGACCGTGTAGGTACCGGCCCTGAGGCCCGGTACAGTGACCTCGTAGACTCCTCCACCGACGTGCGTAGCGGGTAGGGTTAGGGTCATGGGGCCTGTGATGCCTACGGTGACTGTCGCGTTGGTCGCCCTAGCGTCTAGGTAGTCGGTTAGAGTAACCCTCACCCTGAACGGGGTACCCTCGGCGACCGTCGCGGGTATCTCTACGGCGGCGAACTTAACTGTCCTATCTGGGTGCCTCCAGAAGTACCACGGGTTCCAGACTAGCTCCGCGTAGGCTATCTCCCTAATCTTAGCTAGTACGAACGGTCCGTTCCCGATCATTGCTGTTAGCCCGGGTATGGTTGGGTGCGGTAGCGTCGACGGGTCCTCAAGTGGGTTGGGTAGCTTCTCGAATACGTGCTTGGGTAGTGCTCTAAACTCTGAGAACGTGTAGATATCTAGCCAGCCGTAGTCCTTTAGGTAGAACTCTACCGTGGTCTTATTGACTACCACTACGTCTATCATAGCGTCGATGTAGGGTCCGTAGTCTCTCCTAGTCTTAAGCTCCTTACCGAACTTCAGGAACGTGTAGGCCACGTCCTCAGCAGTCATCTCAACACCGTCCTGCCACCTAATACCCTCGAATAGCGTTACGGTGAACTTGTAGGCCTTCTGACCCTTGTACGTAGTCTCCTCAACCTTCCAGTACCTTAGGAATACGGGTACCCTAGGCTCGGCGTATATGTTCTCGGGTCTGGTTACCTGGACCCACGTGTATACCCTGAATATCGCGTCAGCCTCGGAGGCCCATAGGTATACCGATGGGTGGTAGGTGGTTATGTCTACCGTGTGGTAGTACCTGAAGACGCCTCCGAACTTCCTATCCTTAAACCTGACGGTGTTCCACCAGAAGTACGAGAGCCCTACGGGGTCCTTCAGAGGCGGTGCGTAGGCTAGTATTATTGAGTCCCTATCTATTTTACCATCCCAGGCCGTTATACCTACACCTGTATAGGTCGGTATCCACGGTATTATCTCCTTAACCAGTATCTCCTGTACCTGCCAGCCGTACTTCATAGCCTCATTCGGGTCCTTAGAGTAGTAGAACTTATCTAGAAGTGCGTCGACCCTGCTGTCGTTAACCCTCCACTCGTTCCAGCCACCTGGTCTTATCTCCCTACTGTGGAAGAAGTAGTACATGAACCCTGGGAACCTACCGAAGAGCCAGCCTATTATCCATGCTTGTGCCGTACCGGCCGATGTCGCCGCGTCCAGCTCCCTACTGCTTACAGCCTTTATCGTCACTCTGAGCCCTATCTTCTCAGCCTCCTCCTTAATGTACATAGCGATCCACCAGTAGGTAGGTGATGTCGCCTCTGGTAGCGACAGTATCTCTATCTCAACAACCCTACCACCCATCCTCGGGTCGCACCACGCGGGTTTACCGTCTGGACCGGTACACGGTGTGAACACCTTAGCTAGGAGGGCCTTAGCCCTCTCCGGGTCGTACGGGTATAGCTTCTCGAAGTCAGCCTCCCAGTTAACCCATGCACCGTGGGTTGGTGGTGGTATGGTCGTACACTTAACTGCTATGCCCCTCAGCGGGGACTCGGCGATTATCTTATCCCTATTCCACAGGTGGGCGAGCGCCTGCCTAACCTCTAGGTACTTAACGGGCCAGTTCTGGACGTTGAAGTGGAGGGCACCTAGGGAGCTTATACCTACTGTGAATATTATGTGGGCGTCGGGTCTGTTGGTCCTCACCCTGTCTAGGTGTGCCGGTAGTACCCCAACCATGGATAGCTCGCCGGCCTCGAATGCCAGTAGCCTCATTGTGTAGTCCTTCATTACTGGGTACGTTATCTTATCTATATAAGGCCCGTACCTATACCAGTACTCACCGAGCTCTTTTTGGGCTAGGGCACCCGTAGAGCCTAGAACCAGTAGGACTACTATTGAGAGGGCTACGAGCCCCGCAACCACGTACCGCATAAGTTACCCCGAGTCAGTAGGTGGTTAGGGCTTATAAACTTTATGTACGCGGGTTGCCGGGCCCTACCTACAGCTTAAATAGCCCGTACTCCAGGACCTAGCGGCCTGGTGTCGGTCGTGCTTCCTAGGTTACCTACGCTAGACGACGTTAGGGTTGATGGTGCTAGGGTTCTCGTTAGGGTGGACTTCAACGTACCCCTAGATAGTGAGGGTAGGATTCTCGACGACTCCAGGATAGCGGCCCACGTCCCGACTATCAGGGACCTGGTTGAGAGGGGGTGTGCAGTTACACTGATGACCCACCAGGGGAGGCCTGGCGAGGAGGGGTTTACCCAGCTCCACGCACACGCTGAGGTACTTGCGAAGTACCTAGGTATGGAGGTTAAGTTCGTCGAGGACGTCATCGGCCCCACAGCCCTAGCTGAGATAGCTAGACTTAGGAAGGGTGAGGTACTGCTACTCGATAACGTAAGGCTGGTCTCCGAGGAGCTTGTCGAGGCCCCTCCCGAGGTCCACGCCAGGAGTATCCTAGTTAGGAAGCTGGCACCCCTCTTCGACTTCTTCGTTTTCGACGCCTTCGCGACAGCCCACAGGTCCCAGCCATCGATCGTAGGGTTCCCCATGGTCCTCAAGTCCGTAGTCGGTAGGGTTATGGAGAGGGAGGTCGAGGCCCTCCGGAGGATTGCCGACGAGGGTCAGTCCCCGAGGGTCTTTGTACTCGGTGGGGCTAAGGTGGCTGATACCCTTAAGATAATCGAGAACCTAATGAAGAACAGGGTAGCCGATAGGGTGCTGACCACGGGGTTGGTGGCCCTGGTGTTCCACGCAGCACGCGGTGGTAGGGTATCCGAGCACGTACTGAAGGTACTGGAGGGGAGGGGTCTCCTAACCCTAGTACCTAGGGCTAGGAAGCTCCTACTAAGCGGCGCCCCGGTGGACGTCCCGGTGGACTACATAGTCCTCAAGGATGACGGTACCGTGGACGAGTGCCCGGCTAGTTCGGTAACCGGTACGCCGCTGGATATAGGTACGTACACGATCCAGATGTACTCCGAGATGATGAGGGAGGCTAAGCTGGTCGTTATGAGGGGGCCGGCGGGCTACATAGAGGACCCGAGGTTTAGGTCGGGGACGGAGGCCCTACTCTCAGCAGCCCTCAGGTCCAACGCCTTCGTGGTAATCGGTGGGGGGCACCTGGGGGCTATGCTGGGGAGCTCTAGGAGGGAGAGGGTGCACGTCTCAACAGGTGGGGGAGCTCTCCTAACGGCTCTAGCGGGCGAGGAGCT
>JAJHQJ010000075.1 GCA_020833415.1 Desulfurococcaceae archaeon
GCACGGAGACCCCTTAAAGTACTCCTTATTAGCTTCCAGTATTATGTGGCTACCCTTAACGTACTCGACGAACTTAAACGCACCAGTACCTACAGGTTTCGTAAGAGCTGGGATGGCCGGGTCCATCCAGTCCTTGTATTCTGTCTTATTGTAGATGTGCTCTGGTAGAATGTAGGTTCCGTACCACGCTAGGAAGCCTAGGAACGGTGCGAAAGGCTCTGAGTACCTGAAGGCTACTGTGTAAGCATCCCAGCACTCTACCGAGACCAGCTTATCCATCTTCAGCATTCCGTAGGCTATGCCCTTATACTTCTTTATCGCCTCAAAGGTGTACTTAACGTCCTTGCAGCTGAAGGGGGTACCATCGTGCCACTTAACCCCCTTCCTCAACTTGAAGACGAAGAGGGAGGCATTGGGGTGTATAGTCCAGGATTCAGCAAGGTCAGGGATGACGTTGTAATCTCTGTCAAGAGCTACAAGCTTATTGAATAGCTGCATAGCTACTATGTGGAGAGCGTCATCTACCTGGGAGTCCGGGTTAAAGCTCTTAGGATCCCCCCAGTGTATTATTACTAAGGTCCCTCCGACCCTAGGGCATGTTATGGGAGGTAGAGCTCCTGGGTACTGCTGGGCCCACGTTGTACTGATGAACTGCGGCAAGACTGAGAATAGTAATACCACGGTCACCAATGAGGTTATTACTATTTTAAGAGTTCTGTACACTCAGGTCACCTCATGCTGTTTGCACAGGCTTGTTTATAAGTTTTGATCGCATTTGAGTTAAGGAAGAACCTAAGATAAGGTAGGGCCACCACATCTAAAAGCTCACTGCTTGAGGATATCCCGCCCACTAAAGCCTCTTAGTGGGGTACGTTCGCACCACGTAGAGACTTTGAAAGATTTCTTTCAGGTACGCCTCTTCTTTGGATAGGTTCGTGCTATTCCAGCCCCGTTCTTCAGCTGAAAGGATGCTACTCTCCTCAATAGGTTCCCAAATGTTCAAGTGAACCTCAAAGACCGTAAGAACTGCCTAGTACTGTAGGGGTGCGGTAAGTTGCTCTTCTGAGGTGCTGGGCATACTGAAGTGCTGTAATCTACTGTACTTAAAACTAAAGTTAGGCTAGACCTTTGGAGAGGGGAGAGCTACCTGAGCAACCCCTACATCCTCCTTGAGAATGTGGTTAAGGTATATCCAGGAAACGTTATAGCCTTGGATGGGGTATCCCTCTCCATCTCCAGAAAAGGTATAGTCTGTTTAGTCGGTCCCAATGGTGCTGGTAAGACTACGCTAATCAAGATCCTCACAACGTTAACCAAGCCTACTAAAGGTAGGGCTGAGGTCCTGGGGTATGATGTAGTTAGGGAGTATGAAGCTGTTAGGAAGAGGACTTCCCTAGTTCCGCAGGATGCTAGCCCAGAGCTTTACTTAACCGTGTATGAACACGTGTACTGGTATCTTAGAGCTAGGGGACTACCTAGCGATGCCTCAAAGAAGCTAGCGAGGGAGTACTTGGAGAAGCTTGGACTGTGGGAATACCGGGATAGGGTTTGCGCTAAGCTTAGCGGTGGGATGAGGCAGAGGGTCCTCATAGCTTCTGCCCTAGCTGTTCCTGCAGAGATATACTTTCTCGACGAGCCAACAGTAGGCTTAGACCCCTTAGCAAGGAGGGAGGTGTGGGAGGTCTTAAAAGAGGTATCAAAGTACTCTCTCATCTTCTTAACGACTCACTACATGGAGGAGGCCGAGGCTTTAAGTGACTTGGTAGTAATGATAAATAAGGGGAGGCTTGTTGAAGTTGGGAGCCCTGGGGAGCTCTTAGGTAAGGTTAGGCATAGGTATAAGGTAATCCTAGAGGAACACGTCGGTATAGAGGGTACCGGAGTAAAGACCGTAGAGGTGGGTGGAGGAAGGGTACTATACATAGAAAACGATATTGAGCTATCCCAAGTACTTAAGTACCTAGTAAGCCGTGGCTTAGGCTTCACGCTAAAGCCTGTATCCCTAGAGGATCTCTTCATAATGAGGGTGAAGAGCTATGAAGGTAGGTAGAACTGTTAGTGCAGCGGTCTTCATAACTCTTAGCTACCTAAAGAATCCCCTAGCATTTTTAAGTGATCTAATCATACCCCTAGTAATATTTATGGTAGTGCAGCTAGGAACTGGAAAAGGAGTTGAGTCCCTCCTAGGTATACTCGTAGCCGTATCCTGGAGCTCCGGCTCCTTCGCCCTAGCGAAGAAGCTTGCCCTCTATAGGATGTGGAGATTACTGGATATGTTCGTAGTAAGTCCTCTCAAGCCTGTAGAGTTCGCGATAGCTACAGCACTAGCTCATCTACTAATCTTGGTGATCCCAGCAGGCATTGTGACAGCCATAATTATGGCTATGTCAAGAGCTAACCCTACCTTACTACTGCTTACGGTAGTCTCAATAGTAGTGATAGCGTGGCTCATGGGAACCCTCTTCGGTCTCTACATATACGGTAAGCTTGCCGACCCCTTAAGGATATCTGGTGCAGCTAACCTCCTAAACCTACTTCTCATACTGCTACCCCCGGTAATGTACCCCGCATCTATTCTACCAACAGCTATCCAGCTAGCAAGTGCGGCTATACCAACAGTATCTCTGAAGCTGGTAGCTCTGCATCTAATGGGGGTAGGTACGGACGTACCACTACTCGTACCGGCTTTTACGGTCGTAGCTCACATAGCGGTCTTCCTAGCTTTAGCATTAAGGCAGAGAGTAACTGAATAGCTAAAGGACTGCTAAAATACCCTAAAGACCCGGTGATCCGCAGGTCAGAAGTTCCATCAAACGAGGTTATCACGCCTAAGCGTCTGCCCTACCCTAGGGATAAGACACTTTTTATACCTATTCTTCGTACATATGAGGAGCATCGGGGGTGGCGGATACGTCCCTCGACTCCATCCAGAGAGCTATCGAGGAGGTCCCGAGTTATTCCAGCTTCATGACGTACCGCGAACTCGAGGAGTCTACTGATAGGCTTGTCGAGGAGTTTAGGGGTGTGGTGAGGGTTGTCGACGTCGGTAGGAGTAGGTGTGGTGAGAGGGTCAGGGCCGTGGTCATAGGTGGGGGGTCTAGGGCTGCCCTCCTATTCGGTGCCCCACACCCCAACGAGCCCGTGGGTACCCTGACCCTGGACTACCTATCCTGGAGGCTGGCCTCGGATGAGGAGCTTAGGGAGGTCCTCGACTACACCTGGGTTATAGTTAAGGTTGCTGACGTGGACGGCCTTAAGCTGAACGAGGGGTGGTTTAAGGAGCCCTTCACCGCGGAGGTCTACGCTAGGAACTACTACAG
>JAJHQJ010000004.1 GCA_020833415.1 Desulfurococcaceae archaeon
TCTGTAGCGAACTTTTGTTAAACATGGAGGTTCTCAGCGAAACTGCCTCCGTAGCTATCCTAAAGCTTAGCATAGTTAACGTAAGCTCTATAGCGGTTAATGGTGAAAGCCTGCAGTGCTCTTGGAGAGAGTTTACCTGGGCCGGAAGCACGATAGGGGAGTGCTTCATTAACTTAAGTAGGGGTAGCTACACCATTGAACTAGAGTACCTAGGTGCTGAATACCCCAGACCAGCTACTACTGAAAAGCACTACGTAAGTACGGCCGACATTCTCGACTACCTCATCTCACTACAGACGATCGCAGTTTCCTACGTCTACTCGTACCTACTACTTCCAGCAGCTTACCTTGCCGTACTCTCCGCATCTACGTATGCTCTCTCGAGGTTCTTAGGGGGTGGGCTGAGATTCAGGCTGATTTAAGGCGTATCGCTAAGCTAGTCACGCTTAGTCTGCTAATCCTCGTAGGGCTCTTCGTCGCCTCCTCATCGGATACCGTAGTTAGACTACTCCAGGTAATAGTCGCAGTCCTAGCCGTATCGTTACTCTGGTCTAGCTTCTCTAAGGAAGTTCCTTAAGGTGCTTAGTAGCTCCTCCAACCCCAACTTCCTGAGAGCACTTATCTTAAGTACTTTAGCTCCCGGGACTACCTCCATTAGAGCTTCAACAACCCTAGTGAGACGCTCATCGGATACTTTATCGACCTTGTTTACAGCTACAACCACCTTTTGACCTACTAGACTGTGTATAGCTTTAAGTAGGTTTAGCTGGCTCTCAAACCCGTAGTAGAAGTCCTCGGATGGGTCAACTAGGTATACGATAACCTGAGCTACCGTTGTGAGGGCTATGAAGGCCCTTCTCTCTATTCGGTTCATCTCCTCGGGTGAGCGGTCTAGGATCCCTGGTAGGTCTAGAATCTGTACCGTAGTACCATTAAGCTCTATGTGACCCAATACAATCTCCTTAGTAGTAAAGGGGAATGGTGATGACCTGGGCTTAGCTGACGATATAGTAGCCACTAAAGTGGATTTACCGACCTGAGGTAATCCGGCAACGGCTATAATGGGTTTACTGAAGTCTATGCAGGGGGTCTTTCTAAGTTCATCTACAGCAGAATTGAGAAGCTCTATATCTCTACTAAGCCTTCTAACTACTGAGAGTACCCTACCTACGTACTCTCTATAGAGCTCCTCAGCCTCGAGCCTATCGATACTACTTAGAACCCTGGTTCTGTACTCCCTATACAGCTTTCTAATAGCCTTAAGCTTTCCGGAAAGCCTCCCTACGGTATTAAGTAGGTCTACACCCTCCGGAACGGCGTTTGAGGCTAGCTCACGGTAGAAGGGGATGTTTAGGACCTCCCTTACTTCCCGAAGACGTGCTAGAAGGTGGTTCTCAACGTACCTAAAGACCCTCTCCACCCTTGTCGAGTACTTAACCAAGGCCTTCCTACTAACGGACTTCGAAAGGGGTACAGGCTCTCTACCTATCTCCAGAATTCCCTTCCTAACTTCAGAGTACGTGGGGAGTCTCCTAATGTTCTCAGGACATACTACCTCTCTCTCCTCCATACACAGCGACCTCCAACCCATATCTCCAGGATTCTGTGGAGAGGTATTTGGGAACTGCTAGAGATAACCCTATCCTTCAGTAGTACGGCTTCCGAGTTTAGCTGAATACGCTTTACACCGGAGGTTGAGGATCTATCCAGTACCAGTAGCTCAACGCTATCTAGTGAGATCTTCCCAACTCTAGCTAACCAGAAGATCCTCTTTAAGTTCTCGTAGACCTCTAGTGTACCCACTCACCTATACCTCATAGTAAAGCTTTCTGGAACCTTAAGTAGGTTCTGCGCATCTGTGGGAGTAGCAGTTTCAAGTTTCTGTAGAGGTGGTTCAGTCATCGTCAGGGGGCTCCTAAGTCTTCACCCATCCGAGACCGCCACACTCATCATCTATGTTAGGTACCTCTACGCCCTCAGAGTTCGCGTACGCAGGCTTTTAATCACATCTACGGTACCGCCCTTAAGTGCTGACGGAGTTAGAGGTATGTTAAGTACTGTCGCCAAGGTTCATCCCGCTTTAGGGGGGTTGGACGGATTTTAAGGCGGGCGGAGTTAGAAGTCTTGAGGTGAAGTTGAAATGTCCCTACCTAGGTTTGAGCTTAGGAGGTCAGGGGATTACAGGATTGTACACGCGAGTGGCGCTCTAGTGAGCCTAAACCCTAACGAGGGCACAATAATATTCTTCGTTGATAGACTAGCCCCGAAGGTAAACCCCGACGGGTCCATGTCCGTAGAGGTTATAGAGAGGGAGCTCCTCGTTGAGGTAAAGCTGTCTCCGGTAGGGTTTAAGTCACTAGCCATGGCCCTCCTAGGTAATATCCAGGAGTTTGAGAAGAGGGCTGGTGAGATAAGGATTCAGCCAGTAGTAGAGAGGAGGGAGCGAGACTTAAGTATATAGAGCAATAGAGCGTTCAGTACAAACTCTCACAATCAGTAACGGTGGTTTTTATTAACTCACGTCGGTAGCCAGCTTGGTGGTAGTACTGGAGAGAGTTAAAACTACGGTCTCCGTAATTAAGGCCGATATAGGCTCGATAGCGGGTCACGTAGTAGTCCACCCGGATACTATAGCTGCTGCAACGAGGGTTCTCGCAGAGGCTAAGGCTAAGGGCATACTAGTAGACTTCTACGTAACGAACGCTGGAGACGACCTAGAGCTGATTATGACCCATAGGAGGGGCGTGGACTCACCTGAGATTCACGAGGTTGCCTGGAACGCCTTTAGGGAGGCTGCTAGAGTTGCTAAAGAGCTGGGTCTCTACGCAGCAGGTCAGGACCTCCTCAGCGAGGCATTCTCAGGGAATGTGAGGGGGCTGGGTCCTGGAGTTGCGGAGATGGAGTTCTACGAGAGACCTTCAGAGCCTATAGCTGTGTTCATGGCAGATAAGACAGAGCCCGGAGCCTTCAACCTACCTATGTTTAGAGTATTTGCAGACCCCTTCAACACGTCAGGCCTCGTCATAGACCCCAAGCTTCACCACGGCTTCAAATTTGAAATATACGACGTCTTCGAGAGTAGGTCAGTGACCATGAACGCCCCGGAGGAGATATACGACATCCTAGCACTCATAGGTACCCCCGGTAGGTACATAGTTAGGAGGGTTTACAGGAGACTAGATGATGAGATAGCCGCAGTAGTCAGTGTAGAGAGGTTAAGCCTAATCGCAGGTAGGTACGTAGGTAAGGACGACCCAGTAGCCGTGGTAAGGGTTCAGGCAGGCTTCCCAGCAATGGGTGAGGTTCTTGAGGCCTTCGCATTTCCCCACCTAGTTGCTGGCTGGATGCGGGGTTCACACCACGGACCCCTCATGCCCGTACCCCAGAGGTATGCTAAGTGTACGCGCTTTGATGGACCACCTAGACTGGTCGGGCTGGGCTTCCAGGTTAAGAACTCGAGGCTTATAGGTCCTGTAGACCTCTTCGATGACCCGGCCTTCGACGAGACCAGAAGGCTGGCCCAGGTAATAGCTGACTACCTGAGGAGACACGGTCCCTTCATGCCTCACAGGCTAGGTCCTGAGGAGATGGAGTACACCACCCTACCTGAGGTACTCGAGAAGCTTAAGGGTAGGTTCCAGAAGGTTGAGGGGGCTGTTAAAGCAGCTGAACCGAGGGTTAAGTCGGAGCTGCTGAGCACTAAACCTGAGGAGTAGCTACCCCAGTAAGTTAGTGGAGACCAAGGTGCTTTTTAATGCGTAGAGTACCTGTCCTAGCGATAAATTTCAAGGCCTATGACACCGCCATAGGGAGGAGCGCTCTGAATATAGGTAGAGCCGCTGAGAGGGTTTACAAGGAGTTCTTAGGTTCTGTACAGGTCATAGTAGCCCCACCCTTTACAGAGCTCAGGACCCTAGCAGAATCCCTTGAGATACCCGTGTTCGCACAACACGCTGACCCGGTCGAACCAGGTGCTAGAACGGGCTCCATACCCCCGGAGGCTATTAAGGAGGCTGGCGCCAGGGGGTTCTTAGCTAATCATAGCGAGAGGAAGCTGAGGTTAGACGAGATACTATTCCTAACTAGGAGGGCTAGGGCTCTTGGTCTAGCTACCCTAGTTTGTGCATCTGAACCCGAGGAGGCTGCAGCGATATCTGTACTAGACCCAGATATGATAGCTGTAGAACCCCCGGAGCTAATAGGTACTGGAATAGCCGTCTCCAGAGCTAAGCCAGAAGTAGTTACGAGGTCCGTATCCCTCATAAGGAAGTACAACGAGAAGGTAACGATACTAACTGGGGCGGGGATATCGAGTGCTGAGGATGCTGAGGCTGCTGTACTACTAGGGACTAGCGGGGTCCTAGTCTCCTCAGCAGTTATGAAGTCTAAGGAACCGGAGAGGGTGATCAACTCTATGGCTAGGGCTATGGTTAGAGCTATTGAGAGGCTCGGACCCTCTCTAGGAAGCTCTTAGTGCGTAGCATCCTAACCTTCTCCTCCCTCTCCATCTCGTCGAACTTCATCTTGAGGTAAGCAATGGTCCTCATAATCCTAGGTATGAGGATCTTCTCCAGCATCGTTACCTTCCTCCTAGTCCTAGCTATCTCGGCACCTAGTAGAACGAGGGCTTTCTCGTACTCAGCAAGAAGTACTACGGTCTCCAGGAACTCGACCCTCCTTAGTTGGACTTCGTATAGCTCTATAGGTAGTATGACGGAGCTGGGGTAGGTACCTCTGAGCTCCAGCATGGGTACGACTACCCCCATAGCGTTCCTAGTCGAAGCCGAAACCTCGACTCCTGTTGCTGTATCGCTAGACACCAGCTCTAGGTGCCAGTAACCGTGTATCCTCAGGGTGCTGTAGTAGCTTGGGTAGATCTCGGAAAGTAGACTGTTCAGCTTAGCTCTCAGCTCGTAGACTCTTCTTAGGGCTATGTAGAACTCCTGAACTAGTAGGGTCAGTCTATCCCTAAGGATCCTGTGTAGTCTTCTAGCAAGTACCAGTCGACGCCTTAGCCTTATCAGCTCTATCTTTGTAGGTCTCGATATCTTTATGATCTCCCCGGAGCTCATGTCTCAGTTAACCTCCAGAGGATGCGCGGTACTTCGGGTAGTACTTCCTGAGCGTCTGCGGGCTTATCTGCTTTAACTCCTCCTCCGGTAGTACCGATAGCACCTCCCAACCGATATCGAGAGTCTTCTCAAAGCTCCTCCTCTCGTACTCTCCCTGGTTTATGAACCTCCTCTCGAAGAGGTCTGCGAACTCTAGGTACTTCCTATCGCGGGGTGTTAGGGACTCCGTACCGACTATAGCTGATAGCTCCCTAAGGTACTGAGCCTCGGCGTAGGCTGATATAAGTTGTGAGAACACCTCTCTATGGTCCTCCCTAGTCTTACCACTACCTATGCCCTCCTTCATCAACCTGGAGAGAGATAGGAAGACGTCCACTGGTGGGTATATACCTTTACGCCACATGTCCCTCGATAGGACTATCTGACCCTCAGTGATGTAACCAGTGAGATCTGGTATGGGGTGCGTGATATCGTCGTCAGGCATGGTCAGTATAGGCATTATGGTCATGCTCCCCTTCCTACCTGAAACCCTCCCAGCCCTCTCGTATATCGTTGCTAGGTCTGTGTACATGTAGCCCGGGTATCCCCTCCTACCCGGGACCTCCTCCCGTGCTGCTGAGAGCTCCCTCAGCGCTTCGCAGTAGTTAGTCATATCGGTTAGGATCGTCAGTACGTGGGTATCGTAGTCCCACGCCAGGAACTCGGCAGCTGTTAGGGCAGTTCTAGGTAGGGCCAGCTTCTCAACGGTTGAAGCTGATGCGGGGGCTATGAAGGCTATGGTCCTATCCAGTGCCCCCATGGACCTCAGCTCCTTTAGGAAGTACGCGACCTCCTCGTAGGTTACGCCGATAGCTCCGAAGACTACTACGAAGCTCTCCCCAGAGCCCCTAACCGATGCTTGTCTAACTATCTGCATGGCGATCCTGTTGTGGGGCAACCCGGAGCCGCTGAATATCGGTAGCTTCTGACCTCTCACAAGGGTTAGGAGGCCATCGATTACGGATATACCTGTCTCGATGGGCTCTGATGGCGGTACCCTAAGAGCGGGGTTCAGGGGGGCTCCGTGGATTTCCAAGTAATCCTCGGGGACTATCGGAGGGCCCCCATCGATGGGTCTTCCTAGACCATCGAAGATCCTGCCGAGCATGTCCGACGATACCGGGATACGTATGGTATCTCCGTAGAACTTAACTACGGTCCTACCCGGCGTTATCCCGGCGGTACCACCGAATACCTGTACTACAGCTACGTCCTTACTCACATCGATTACCTGCCCCAGTACCGATGTGCCGTCCAAGGATACCTCGACAAGCTCGCCGTACTTAATCCCTCCAATAGCCTTGACGAAGAGTAGGGATCCGCGGACCCCGATTATACTTCTAGTAGACCTAACCGTGAGTAGCCCCTCCAACCCTAGCCACCCAGTAACTTCTCGAACTCAGACCTAAAGGTGCTCACAAGCTCCGGGTAAACCTTGCTTCTCAGCTCATCTAGGGTATAGTACTTCATCTGCGCTATCATAGTTCTACACCTAAGCTCCCTAAGCTTAGCTACAGGTATACCCCTGGCAACGGCCTTCCTCGCTAGGGAGTAGAACTCCATGATAGCCTCCATGATTAGAGCCCCCTTCTCCGGCGGGGAGTAGGCATCTACGGGGTTTAGAGCGCTCTGCTGGAGGAAGTCCTCCCTAATCATCCTAGCTACTTCTAGAACGAGCTTATCCTCCTCAGGTAGTGCCTCAGGTCCTACGAGCCTCACGATATCGCTTAGCTCAGCCTCACGCTGCAGGATCTTTAAGGCCGTCTCCCTATAGACACTCCAGTTAGTTATACTGTCCCAGTACCCCCTAACGAAGTCTATGTAAAGGCTGTAGCTGAATAGCCAGTTGACCGCTGGGAAGTGCCTTCTAGTAGCTAGCCCGTAGTCTAAGGCGTAGAAGCTCTGGACGTACCTAACCGTAGACCTCACCACAGGTTCGCTGAAGTCCCCACCGGGTGGTGAGACCGCGCCAAATATCGTTAGACTACCGTACCTCTCAGGCCTACCGAGGGCTCTAACCCTACCGGCCCTCTCATAGAACTCAGCTAACCTACTAGAGAGGTACGCTGGGAAGCCCTCCTCACCGGGCATTTCCTCCATCCTACCGCTAATCTCCCTCATAGCCTCAGCCCACCTACTGGTAGAGTCGGCTACCATAACCACATCGTAGCCCATGTCCCTGAAGTACTCACCTATGGTAACCCCTAGGAAGACGCTCGTCTCCCTAGCGGCTACCGGCATGTTGCTTGTGTTAGCTATGAACACCGACCTCTCCATCATAGGCCTCCCCCTCCTCGGGTCGTTAAGCTTCATGAAGCTCGTTAGGGCATCGGACATTTCGTTACCCCTCTCACCGCAGCCTACGTATATGGCTATATCGGCATCGCTCCACTTAGTTATCTCCTGAAGGGCTACCGTCTTACCGGTACCGAAGCCTCCGGGTATGGCTGCCTTACCTCCCTTAGCTATGGGGAACATGTAGTCTATGACCCTAATACCAGTTATGAGGGGCTTCACCGGATTAAGCTTCTCCTGGTAGGGTCTGGACTTCCTAATAGGCCACAGCTGGTACATCTTAACCTCGATATCGCGGCCCTCGGATGTTACTATAGCTATGGTATCCTCTACCGTATACTCACCATCGTCAGCTAACCACTTTACATAGCCACTAACATCCGGAGGCACCATTATTCTATGCTCCACAAGAGGGGTTTCCCTAACATACCCCAGTATATCCCCAGGCCCGACCTTATCACCTACTCCTACCTCTCTATTTCTCGTATAACCCCACTTCACGTCCCTATTTAGAGGAGGTAGACGTGTACCGCGTTTAATGAATATGCTCCCAGTTCTTAGACCTATCTCCTTCTCAGGTCTCTGAAGTCCGTCGTATATAGAACCTATTAAACCCGGTCCGAGCTCAGCCGATAGGGGTCTCCCGGTTGCCTCAACCCTCTCCCCAACGGTTAGTCCGGAGGTTTCCTCGTAGACCTGTATGTAGACTCTACCACCCCGTATAGCTATTACCTCACCTATTAGACCCTCGTTTCCGACTCTCACCACCTCGTACATCATGACCTTCGAAAGTCCTTCAGCAACTACTAGAGGACCTGCTACACGGTATATCCTACCTACAGATCCGCTCAACCCCCCACCCCTATGTGTATTTCATAGCCTATGAATCTGCGGATTAGCCCCCTATAGTAAAGTTCTGGTCTTAAGTTTAGATCTGACGGTCTATCAGGGAACTCAACTACTATAGGCCACAAAACTTTTTCTACGTCTTCCGGCAACTTAATCTTCTCCAAGAGGCTTCTCTCCACTAGGATTACCCCTACATCACCTCTTTTGAATAAGTCTGCTACAAGTCTCTCTGCCTCCTGAAATGCCTCAACAATATAAACGTCCGCGATCGATAGGACCTTCATTAGTGGAGCTAGCTCCTTAGATACTACAGCTACGACCCTAAGTCTTCTAGGTGTGACCATATCTACCACCTCCTCAAACTCCTAGGTAGTAGAGAGTATCTTAGGACCTTAAGTTTATAGTACCTATTTACTAGGTAAAGGGTTAGCGTGTTAGCAAGACCTCCAGAGTATACTAGTAACTCCTTTACTAGAGGGTAAGTAACTCCTGCTTCGTAAATCGTGTACCTAGTTAACTCAGTTTTACTCAATTTCTCCAGCCTCTCTAGTAACTTCCTTAGGGAAGCCTCCACAATGGGATTCATACCTAGCTTAGCTAGTACCTTCTCAATTTTGCTTAGCTTTAATCCTAGAAGCTCGGAACTTCTAAGGTAGTTAAAGTACCTTACAGCTATCAAAGCTTTTGCAACATCTAAAGCTCTCGACCCGCGCTCTTCAAGTTCGTCGTGCGAGCTCCTAATCCTCTCGGAGAACGTCATTAAAAAACACTCTATATCCTTAGGAGTACACTTAGAATATTCTGAAATCACCGAGCTCAGGTTAATCAGTGTTAGTCTAACTAAACTACTTTCACTAGGTATTTTGGTCGTACCTAAAGCTACGTAGTCGATGTAATAGAGCTCAAGAAAGGTCCTTAGGAAATGAAGGAATTTATCTGGAAGAAACCTTTCTAGGATACGTAGTTCGGTTGAGAAGCTCTCGTAAAGGATCCTATCGACATCCTCGTAAGTTCTAGACTCTAGGAGATTAAGTAGGTACAGCTCAGGTCTAGGTAGCCGGGTCAAATACTCCGTGCTAAGTTCTAATCCCTTAACCGCACAATCTAGGAGCTCCTCGAGTTTCGGAGGTTTCGCAAGCAGTATTTGAAGTAAGCCTATGGAAAGTTCCTTTGAGGGCTTCACAAGAGCACCTCCCTAAGTAAGCCTCTCTTAAGCCTGGAAACCAACCGGAAGAGCCTACTATCGAAGCTATTGTCTATTACAACACCGCTCTCAGGTTCTTCCACCACCACACCGCCGAATATTTTAGCACTCCTAAGCTCTAGTTCAATTCCTCTTTCTCTACTTGCGTTAATTACTAAGTTTTTAGCTAACTCCATATCTTGCTCAGCTACGTAGATTATTAGCTTCCTTACAGTACCTAAGCTTACTAAAGCGTTATCTAAGGATTCCTCAAGTAGCTTTCTAAGGGACTCTAACTTAAGGTTAGGAGGTAACGACCTTAGGATGTCGGTAGCCTTAGATATTATAGAGTTAAGTAACTCTGACTTAGCTTTACTAATTATTAGTCTAGCACTTAGCTTAGCCTCAGCTATCCTAGCTTCATAGCCTAACTCTGCTAAAGCCTTCCTCCTCTCCTCCTCTACAATTGCTCTCTTCCTCTCTTCGGCTTCCTTTATCATCTTTCTACTCTCCTCCTCAGCTTTACGAATTATAGCCTCAGCCTCTTCAAGGGCCTTCCTGATCACGGCCTCTCTTATAGCCCTAGCTTCGCTCATCGCACTATACCACCAGGGATACGGCCATAAGACCGAAGACCAGCCCTAACATCCCGAAAAGCTCTTCGTAGGCCGCTAGAATTATACCCATAGAGAATATAGCCCCCCGAGTTTTAATTAACAGAGAGATTGCGTCCGCACAGATCAGTCCCTGCATCCAAGCTGAGAACAGTTCAGCAAAGCCAACGAAGAGGGATATCCCGAGGAAGGCTGCTGCAGTTGTTAAGGGTAGAGCTCCGGCGTACTTAGCGAATGCCGAGGGTAGGTAGAGAGTATACATAAAGTACATGAAGGCAAAGCCGTATACTAAGGTCTGAGTAGCTGGAAGGAATGTAAAGAGTAGTACTAAGGTCCTCATAGCGGGTTCCTCAGCTATTACTGAGAGCCCTACTGACGCGGCTGGTCTAATACCTAAAGCCGTACCTGCTACTGCTAAGGCCTCAGCTATGGCAGGACCTAGGTATGCGAGTATATGTGATAGTTGTAAAGCCTCCACCTCCATGGCTAACCCTCGCTACGGTATGGAGAAGCTATATAAGCAAAGAGCACATAGCCTCCAGGCACTTATACCTGTTAAAAAATATAGAGCATCAGCTGGGGGCCTCCTCTTTGTTAGACCACGACCTTACCCAAGGGTATTCTAATGGGTTTTAACCTACGTCCACGCCCCTCATAGAACTTAGAGGCTATTTCGAATAGACATAGCCTCAGGGAGTGTACGAAGGGGCTAATAGCTGAAAGAGCTAGAGCTATGGTATGCAGAACTAAAGCTGTTATAATCCCTAGAATAGCTCCAATTACTAGGTTAGTATTTCCAAAGAAATTAAGGGTCTGTGCGATTAGAACATTGAATAGCTCGGCTAAGAGGGCCGTACCTCCAGCTATTCCAGCTATCCTAATGTATGAGAGGGTATCACCAGCTATCCCAATTACATCGAAGACCCATAGGAAGCCCCCGACACCGCCTATGGTTTTAACTCTTGAAAGTATAACCATAGTTATCCCTACTATAGTTAAAGCTTGCATCATCCTATAGACCCCCTCAGGTACATTGAGAAAGGCTAAGCCAAAGAACCTGGATATTACGAATGGCCCTCCGACCATCACCAACAGTATTCCTGCTTCGAATACCGCGTCGAAGGCGTTGCGTAACTTAACGTTCTTAGCTAGTGCTATGGAGTGGGAAATAAACGTAAAGGAGTAGCCTATAGCTAAGCATAGACCTACCATACTGACCACGTTTATAGTGTCTATTAAAGGTCTTTCAACGGGTAGATACTTACCTAGCAGTGAACCTAGGAAGCTCTTAGCTACTATACCAACTACAGCACTTAATATCCCACCTGCATAGAGTATTTTCTGAAGTCTTCTAAATCCAGGTGAGTCCGGGTCGCTAACGAACTTGGGAAGTATATACCTGGTTGCCAGTAGTACGCCTATGCCGTAGCCTACGTCAGCCATCATTAGTGAGTAGAAGAACAGGAAGGCGTAGGTCAGTAGCGGTGTTGGATCCCACTCATAGTGGGTTGGAACTCCGTATAGCTCAGTTAGAAGCTCGAAGGGTTTAAAGGGCTTTATATTATCGAACTCTACTGGAGGGTTCTCGCTCTCTGATATAACTACGTAGGTTGGATACCTACTAAGGGCGTTAAGAACATGCTTTAGCTTAGACCTCAGAACCCAACCCGATAGAGTCACGGTATACCTAGACCTAACAGCACCCTTAAGTATCTTAAGTCTCTCGTACTCGCTCTCAACCATGGCCTTAAGTAGGGCTAGGTCCTTTACCCTAGACTCCAGAAGGTCCCTCCTCCTTGATCTAAGTCTCTCTACACTCCTAGACAGCTCCTCTAACTTAAGTTCCAGATCCCTTGTGTAACTCCTAAGGTCGGTTCCGGGGTCTGCCTCCAGCTCTAGGACGGTTGAGCCCTCAGGCAGGTTATTTAAGACCTCTGGAAGTCTCTCCGGGCTGAAGACGCAGGTCAGCACAACATCTTTATCACGCCTTAACTCAGTTACTACTTCAAGAGCTAAGTTCTTTACGTAATCTACGGAGCTTTCCGGGACTAGTAGGGTTCTTATAGCTACGTACTTACCGGTGTAGTGGATTAGGGATACCGTTCCATTGGGATACCTTCTAAGGAGGTTCTCAGATAACTCCTTAAGGATCAAGCTACTGGTAAGACTCTTCTCGTAGCTGGTAATTAGGTTATTGAGGGAGCTTACCTCCTCGTACACCTTCCTAAGATCTGCAAGCAGGTTCTCTACGGTCCTCCTAATAGATTCCGGGATCATCTCTACCTTAACTACAGTTCTCCTCTCTAAGTTAGACTCGAGGTACTCGTAAACCCTTTTAGCCTCCTCGAGTAGTGCTATGTAGTTCTCCAACTCCCTAACTAACGGGCTACCGGACTCAAGAACCTGCGGCTCCATCACCCCCTCTCTAACTAGAAGCTCTGTGATCTCCTCGGAGAGATCCCTTGGTATTACTATGAAGACGTTTACAGCTACATCAGGTTTACTTAGAAGAACCTTACCCAGACTACTCAATGCTAACCCCAGCAACTAGTGAGGCTATCCTTTTTGCTACCCTAACTAAAGCTTCCTCCGGGACAGCTCTAATCTTTCTGGCCTCCTCCTCAGCTGAAGTCACTATCCTCTTAACTTCCTCCTCTACTTTAGCCCTAAAGAGCTTTACCTCCTCCTCTATACTCCTTTTATAGCTTTCGTCCGACAGTATAGCCTCAGCTAATGCCTTAGCTCTGGTAAGGACCTCCTGGGCCTTCCTACGAGCCTCCTCAAGTATTTGCTCTGCCTCAGCTTCAATAGCAGCTACTATATCACTCACCGACCTCCCCCTGTGTACACCGTAGAAAGAGGCTGAAGGTATACTTATAAGCTTGCTAGGTGGTTTGACTCAAAAGTAGTAGCCTTATAATTAGTTTACTGTAATTAGTTGTCCCCGGTTTCGCTAACGATGGAGCAATTCAAGGCGGAGATTCGGGGGAGGACCCTCCCAATCCGGCGTAGGATAGGGCGATCTGGAAGACTGTTGAAAATCTTCTTCTAAGCTCATATACCTGAGGTTTGTAGAGGAAGACCGTCCTCTCCCTAGAGCTTAGTTCAAGGATAGAGCTAACTACCTCAGCAGCGTGTGGATCGCTAACTATACCGACAAGCTCCTCCTCTCCAGATACTACCTCGATTATTATGGGTAGGAGAAGCTTGTCCCATTTCTCTCTAGGTACGTACCTGGATAGCTCAACTAACTCGCTGCGCCTAAAGAAGTGTAGGGAACCGTCCCGGCAAACTACATGCGGAAACTCCTCCTCAAGTAACTCTCTTAGGGTTTTCCTAGTGACTGGAAGGTGTTTATTTGCTATACGCAGTTCCTCCCTAAGTAGAACCTCAATTATATCTGGACGTGAGTTCACCCCCTTCTACCACGTATACTAGTACCCTAGCAGTATACTTTAACCTAACGAATTTTCAATCATAAGCAAGGATGTGGGAAAGCTCTTCAGAGGTATTCAATACTCGCAGGTGGGGCAACCTCCCACCTCTCCCTCCTTTAGTACGTAGGCTACTCTAACTCTCTCAGTCTTGGCTTCGGGTTTCTCCTCCTTTCTCTGGATCTCCTTCCTCTCCTCAGCGGCCTTTTCAGACATCTTTATCCCGAAGTAGATCACCTGCCTAGACTTCGACTTATCCCTGTAGACCGTAATACCCTTACACCCAAGCTTCCAGGCCAGCGTGTAAACCTTGATTACGTCCATAGGAGTCGCCTCGTACACCATGTTAACGGTCTTACTCACCCCTGCATCGACCCAGGCCTGCCAGGCTGCCTGGTGGTACACGTGGTACTCGGGAGGTATGTCGTGAGCCGTTCTAAAGAGTTCCCTAATTCTCCTCGGGATGTAGGGGTTGTGGGCTACGGACCCTGTCTCAGCTACTAGCTTCACCACCTCACTAGTATCGAGGTCGTAGGCCCTTAGAGCCTCGAGGAAGAGTCTGTCAACCTCTATGAATGTACCTACAGTCACTACTCTAGTGAATGCCAGGGCGAATATGGGCTCTATAGAGCTCGACGTACCGGCAATTATTGAGAGGGTCCCCGTGGGAGCTATCGAGAGTAGGGTAGCATTCCTAAGACCGTACCTCAGCATCAGGCTCTCTACCAGGCCCCAGTCTACCTTAGGTCTACTCCTAACTATCTCCCTAACCCTATCTGAGACCTCGCTTAAGCTTAGACCAGCTATCGAGAATATCTCCTCTAGCTTAGGCGCGGTGTGCCAGACAGGTCTGTAAAGGCTTGGATCCCACGCTGGGAACGGTCCTCTCTCCTTAGCTAACTCTACACTAGCTAGGTAGGCGTTGTAGGCTATGAATTCGGCGAGATGGTAGGCCAGGTAGACAGCGTCTGGGGAGTCGTACCTTATACCTAGCTTAATTAGTGCGTGAGCCCACCCCATAACCCCGAGACCTACCTTCCTCGTCCTTCCAACAGCTTCGTAGAACTGCTTAAGGGGGTACTTAGCTACGGATATAACGTTATCGAGGAACCTGACAGCCGTCTTAACATCCTCGGCTAGGGTTTCCCAGTCTATACCCACCCTCCCATCTGGCTTGGTTACGACGTACTTCTCTAGGTTTATACTACCGAGGTTGCAGGACTCCCACTCTAGGAGGGGTTCCTCACCACACGGGTTTGTAGCGTTTATCTTACCCAGGTACCACGTCGGGTGCCTCCTATTTATTGTATCTATGAAGAGAAGCCCCGGATCTCCCGAGTCCCAGGCAGACTTAACCATGGTGTCAAAGAGCTCACCAGCATCTACCCACCTAACAACAGCCCCCTCAGACTCAGCTATCTGGAGGGCCTCGTCAACAGTTACTATTAGAGACCTCTCTAGGGGTACGGACCACCCCCACTCCTCAAGCTCCTTAAGGATTACCTCCTGAACCCACTCCTCGCTTACGTAGTGCCTAGCTCTGACTATCGCGTAGTACCTGGAGTCGTTAGTTCTAGTCAGACTGGTCTTTCTTGGATTTACGAGAGGTACCTTACCTCCCTTCAGAACGGACTCCATGAAGTAGTCGTAGACTCCAACACTTATGTTGAAGTTCTGAAGGTTTACGTCCTTAAGCTTACCCGACTTACTCTGAATAAACTTCTCAATATCAGGATGCCAGATGTGTAGAACCCCCATGTTAGCCCCCCTCCTCCTACCGCCCTGCTTTATCACATCGGTATTGATGTCAAATACCTTCATGAACGATAGGGGGCCGCTAGCAACTCCAGCTGTGGATGCAACTACGTCCCCCTCAGGTCTTAGCTCGCTAAAGTCAAACCCGCAGCCACCTCCCTGCTGAAATACTAGGGCCTGAGCTCTCAGAGCGTCGTATATTCCGTCACCAGCCTCCGTAACAATAGAGTCCCGGACGGGTATTACGAAGCATGCTGATAGTATACCTAGCTTAGTACCGGCGTTCATAAGTGTAGGTGAGTTAGGGAGGAACTTTAGTGAAGAGAGGAGTTCGTAGAACCTCCTAGCCCAGAACTCCGCTTCACCGAGTTTTTCTGCACTTGCTATATACCTAGAAGCACGCCAAAACATCTGCGACGGTGTCTCAGAGATCCTCAGGGTTTCTGGACTCCTCAGTAAGTACCTAGCTGTTAAGGTCTTTAGTGATGGGTACGTTAGGGAGAGCTCCTCATCCTTAAACTCCCTCCACGCCCCCTTACCAAATACGTGGTTGTATATTCTAGCTAGTAGGTACCTTCTTGCAGCTAGCTCAAACTTCTCGTCAACTACAACTCTCTCTATAAGGGCTTTCTCAACTCTATCGGCTATCTCAGACGAGCTTATTGTCTGCCTCCTCTCCGAGATCTCGGATAGTACTGCGTTTACTACTTCATCAAGGTACTGCACTAGACCGACGCTCTCCAGGGCTCTCTTAATGGAGTTCCTAAGTTTCTCAATGCTGAACGGCTCAACCCTACCGTCATGCTTTATAACTGAGATAGCTGGATTCACAGTACCACGCTACGGTATTTGTAGTTACATAACCTATAAAAACAGATGCCTAGAGGGCCTTATACTTCTCGTACCACATTTCGTAAGCCTTAAGTAGGTCCCTATTTATGCTGGGCTTCCTGTACTTAAGAACCTCCTCGAAGTCCTCCATAGTGATGGGTCTGGGTTCCCCCTGCCCACCGCTCTTCTCGAACAGCTCTCTAACGGTTCTTAGGTGGGCTGCCATAACTATCTCAACTACGTCACTCGAGGAGTAGCCCTCAAGAATATCAGCAAGTTTCTCAAGGCTTACTCCCGGGTCTAGCTTAAGGCTCTTCGTGTACATCCTAAGTAGCTCTAGTCTAGTCTCCCTGCTGGGGAGGGGTATGTATATCCTCTTCTGGAACCTCCTTATGAAGGCCTCGTCCAGTCTCCAGGGTTTGTTCGTCGCTGCGACTATAAATAGGAGTAGCTTAGGGGAGAACTTACTGTCTAACCCGTCCATCTCCTTAAGGAACTGGTTCCTAACCCTAGCCTCCCCACCTACCTCGCTAGAGTAAGGTGCGAAGAGGGAGTCAACCTCGTCTATGAATATTATGACCGGTGTCCCACTCCTCGCGAGTTCTCTGGCTTTGGAGAATAGCCTGGCAACTCTCTTCTCAGCCTCACCTAGCCACTTAGACATTATACTAGCCGCATCCACGCTTACGAAGTAACCGTTGACCTCACCAGCTACAGCAGCTGCTATGTAGGTCTTGCCACATCCCGGGGGTCCGAAGAGTAGTATACCCCTAGGCCACCCTAGTGGAAAAAGGTCAGGTCTCTTGGACGGGTATATTATTGACTCCCTTATGGAATTCTTAACCTCATCCATATTAGCTACCTTACTGAAGTTTATTGGAGAATCGCTAACTACCTTAAAGAACGAGTCGATATCATCTAGGGAGTCCTGCCCACCTCCTGATGCTGGAACCTTAACCCTACCTAGCAGTCCCTCTAGCTCGGCTACCCTTCTTCTGTACTCACCTATCCACTGTCTATAGATGTTGTTTAAGCTATGGTCTGGGTACATCTGGATTATCTTCTCCAGTACCTCTATAGCCCTCCTGTAGTACGTTATAGCGTCAGCGTAGTTACCCTCTCTATCGCTCATCACAGCCCTTATAGCGTAGTTACGTGCTAACCCCTCTAGGTATGTTAGGGATGTCGAGCTCACCTAAAGCCACCGTATGTTAGGGCTTCTGGTATATCAGTGAGATCTTACCCTGCTTCTCCAAGTCTATTAGGGTCTCTATTATATCCTCCCTAGAGACCCCGAGTCTTTCAGCTAGTAGTCCTACTTCGATAAAGCCCCCGTGACTTCTCACTACCTCCAGTATATGCCTAGCTATCTCCTCCTTAGGTAGTCGCGCCTTCCTCGGCTTAGCCGTAGCTACTACAGCTGCCTGAGCCTCAGCAGCTTTCTCCGGCGGTCGGACGCCCTCTACTAGGGTGCTGACGGGCTGCCCCCTCCCAACTACCAGCTCTGGGGGTATCTCCGGAAGCTGTGAGAGCCTCTCCTCAACGGATTTCTCTACCTTACTTAGAAGTTCCTTAGCCTCTGGAGATATTACTAAAGCATCCTCGACCTTCACCTCGTAGACGTCCGTACTACCGGCCACCAACTCCCTGGTCTTACTAATGGTTAGCTCTAACCCTACAGCTAGATTCGGTGCTATCTCACTTACGTAGCTCTTAGCTATGTGGAGGAGTGGTGATATACTAGCTAAGGCCTTAGCTATATCAGCAACGTTCTCGAGGGTCTCTAACCTCAGCTTTACCTGCTCAACTATCATCTCAGTTATTAGGGCCTTCTTAATGTACTTAGACACCTGGGCAGCCTCATTAGCGTAAACCAGGGCTTTCTCGTTCTTCTTCTCTGACTTAGCTACCAGTGCCTCCCTAACGAGCTCCTTGTACCTATTTACAAGTCTATCACCAACCTCCCTAATGTCTCTAAGTATGGTATCCAGCCTTATTATTAGCTCGGAGAGCTCTATGGACTTCCTCTTCCTATCTCCAGCGAAGACCCTACCGAGGCGGTTAAACAAGCTAAAAACACTCACCTACTGAACACCTCGTAAACTACTCAGTGAGGTGCCTCCTCTATGACTACTACCGGTATGGGTGCTGTCTGAGGTGGCTGAGGCTGTGTTGTCGGTGTGGTCTTTACCTGCGGCTCAACAGGTTCTGCCTCAAGTTTAGACAGTAGCTCTAGGTGCTTCTCAACATCTTTTTTCTCGTCTAGGCACCTGCTCTTGGCGTTCCTCAGGAAGTCCATCGATGCCTTGTAGGACTGCTCGCTTACCTCGTTGCTCATATACAGTACGTAGACATTCGCTATAGCCCTCTCATACCTGATTATCTGATCGTCCAGCTCGTTAATCTTAGCCTTAAGTACCTCCCTAACCTTTGCGGAATCCTCCTTAACCTTCTTGAACTCGGAGTCTAGCCTCTTCCGCAAATCTTCGTAGGCGTGGGTCGGTATTATGCCCTTCCTGTTTAGCTCCTCCAGGGACCTCATTCTCTTCTTAACTCTATCTAATCTGTTCTCAACGTCAATTGCAGCAACCTTCCACTCCGGTAGGACCACCAGAGCGTCGGGGGTTCTCACAATTCTTTCGGCCCCGACCTTAACTAGCTCGTAGTCGTTAACGGCAATCTCTATAGCCTCGACATTCCCTGAGACGTCGGCAAAGACTGCTACCACTTTACCTAAACTCCTTCCGTACTCATCCCTTACCACCTGACCTAGGAATTTTTCAACCTGGTCTAGGGAGACCATCTCCAGCACCGCAGAACAATACTCAAGGTCACGTTACTTAAAAAACTACAGCTACTTTACAACTGAAAGCCTTGCTCTTCAAGGTAGGGAGGTCAGAGTCGAAGAACTAGGTATTAATTTAGCCCCAGTTACGCTATGCATGAGGTGTGGGTAATGGGTAGGTTCCTCCTGATGATCCCGGGACCATCTCTAGTTGATCCCGAAACGATGCTCGATATGGCTAAGCCTACGTTAAGTCACGTCTCAGCAGAGTTCGACAGCATCCATAGAGAAGCCCTGGACATGTTGAGGAAGGTCTTCGGTACGTCGGGTAATGTGGTCGTTATTCCCGGGAGCGGTACTGCCGCCATAGAGTTAGCTGTTAGAACGGCAGTAAAGCCCGGAGAGAGGGTTGCAGTCCTCAAGACCGGTTACTTCGCTGACTACCTAGTAGACGCAGCTAGGAGAGTAGGTGCTGAGGTAACAGTAGTTGAGGCACCGATAGGTAGGGGCTTTACCGAGAGTGATGTAGAGAAGGTGCTAGACCAGGGGAACTTCAGTACCGTGTTACTCCAGCATGTAGAGACCTCGGTGGCTGTAGCGAACCCGGTAGACAGGATAGCTAGGAAGGCTAAGGAGTTTGGGGCTAAGGTTATCGTAGATGGGATAGCATCGATCGGTGGCATGGAGATGAACATGGACAGCTGGGGAGTTGATGTATGCCTAACCGGTTCCCAGAAAGCCCTCGCAGTACCCCCCGGTCTAGCCATAGTTGCCTATAGGGACGGCTTCACCCCATTAACAGATAACGAGACCCTCTACTTCAATATAACGAAGCTCCTAAAGGAGATGGAGTCAACTAGAAATTACTATATAACGCCAGCAGTTAACCTAATCTACGCTCTCAACTCATCTCTAAAGAGAATACTTGCGGAAGGTCTTCAGCAGAGGTATAGAAGACACGAGGCTCTGGCTAAGGCTGTTCAGAGGGGTCTGGAAGCTCTAGGTCTGAGACTAGTAGCTGAGGAGGGCTTTAGAGCTAACACAGTTACAGCAACGTACATACCTGAAGGGATCGAGTGGTCCAAACTCTACAGCGAGATGCACAGTAGAGGAGTTGAGATAGCCGGAGGCCTCGGAGCCCTTAGAGGTAAGATATTCAGGATAGGTCATATGGGCGAGGTCTCTGCCAACGACGTGATAGCTACACTAGCAGCTCTAGAGAGAGTTTTAGCCAAGTTAGGATATAGGGTGGAGTTCGGGGCCTCGGTGAGAGCTGCGCAGCAGGTACTAGATGCCTACGGTGTTTAGGATGGTTTACGACATCATAATAAGGCGTGGCATAGTCGTAGACGGAACCGGGTCACCCCCCTTTAGAGCTGATATAGGTATCGTAGGGGATAGAATAGAGGCCGTTGGGGACTTAAGCGGCGAAAGGGCTGAGGTAGTTCTAGAAGTACCTAACCTGATGGTCTCCCCAGGCTTTATAGACATGCATAACCATAGTGACGTATCTTTATTCGAGGTACCAACAGCTGATAACTACATACTTCAGGGAGTTACAACCATAGTAATAGGTAACTGCGGGCACTCACCAGCACCTCTCTCAGATGTAAATAGGGAGGAGTACGTGAAGGAGATTAAGAAGGAGCACCCCGAGGTAGAGGTTAGGTGGGAGAGCTTTGGCGATTACCTAAAAGCCTTAGAGGAGCTGAAACCGGCCATAAACATAGTTCCGCTGGTAGGGCATGGAACTGTGAGGTCTGCAGTAATCGGGTTTAACCCAGGGCAGCCATCAAGAGATGATCTCGAGAAAATGAAGGAGTACGTACGGGAGGCTATGGAGGCCGGAGCTTTCGGGATCAGTACGGGCCTTATATACATACCGGGGACCTTCGCCACTACTGAGGAGATCATAGAGTTGGCTAAAGTCAGTGTAAGGTATGGAGGTATTTATGCTACGCACATGAGGAATGAGGGTGTCGGACTCCTAGACTCTGTGTACGAGGCTATTACAATAGGTATTAGGGCGGGAATCCCCGTCGAGATCTCACACCTAAAGGCAAGTGGGCGACCCAGTTGGGGGAAGGTAGTTACTGCACTAAGGATTATAGAGGACTACGCTTCAAGGGGTTTCGATATCTCCGCGGATGCGTATCCCTATACCGCGGCCTCTACATCATTACTTACACTACTGCCGAAGGATATTAGGAGTGGGAAGACTGAGGAAGTTCTTAGCAAGTTAAGGAACCCGGAGGTGGTGGAGAGAATTAGGAAGGAGTTAGCTGGAGGTATATTCGAGGAGAGGTACATATCGTGGTCTGACATAATGATCTCCTACTCACCTAAGCATAGGGAGTTCGAGGGTATGAGGATAGACAAAATAGCTCAAACTCTAGGTCTAGACCCCGTTGATACCGTAGTAAAGCTACTCATTGACGATGAGTTAGCCACAGGCATGGTTACATTCGGCATGAGGGAGGAGGATGTTAGGGCAGTGATAACTCATCCATACGTTGCTATAGGAAGCGATGGCTCGGTAGGTAAGTTCGGAGTAGGGAAGCCGCACCCGAGGAGGTACGGTACCTTCCCCAGGGTTATAGCTAAGTACGTTAGGGAGGAGAAGGTACTTACCCTACCCGAGGCTATTAGGAAGATGACTTCCCTACCAGCTAGGAAGCTAAGGCTATGGGATAGGGGGGTCATAAGACCCGGGTTCAAGGCTGACATAACCATATTCAACTACTATACTATTGAAGATACAGCAACGTACGAGAATCCGCACTCGTATCCGAAGGGTATAGCCTACGTTATAGTAAATGGGAAGATAGTCGTAGAGGAGGGCAGGCTCATAAGCAGGGTTAGAGTAGGTAAGGTTCTCAGAAAAGCTTAGACGGTCTAAACCCAACCCCTAGCTTTTTTCGGTCCTCTCTTTGTTTAAAGGGAGCTATTTACTAAGGATCACCCATCCTTACCGTCCCTGAGGCGAAGTTCCTGCGAGGGCAGGAAGCCCCGGAGTCGCACCCCCTCCTCCTTAGGGTTTCGTCCAGTACTAGACCTCGGCTCATTACCACCATTCTACGCAGAGCCCAGAGTATGGGTGTACGAACTGCCATTGTAGAGTCTAACTGAGCTCAAGCGATCAGGTGAGGCAGTTAAGGAGGAAGTCTATACTCCCCATTAACCCCCGCCCTGAAGAAAGGGCCCTTAGCTGTAGGAAGTTTAATAGTTTTCTCTCAGTGCTAGAGAGGGGCCTGGGTATTGGTCGGAGCAGTAGCTGGCGGGTATGTAGAGCCCTCACAGCTTAGATTAGAGGACGGTATTACCCTTGTGAGACTCGCTAGGAAGGCTGTTGAGGAGTACCTAAGGTCTAGGAGGGTAATAGAGCTCCCAGAACTCGAGGAAAGGTTATTGGCTAAGGGGATGACCTTCACAACCATCAGGAAGGTCCTAGGGGGAGACCTTGTTCTAAGGGGGTGTATAGGTTACCTGGTCCCTGTAGAGCCCTTAGCTAGGAACGTGATAACCACAGCCCTTGCAGCAGCTTTCGAAGACCCGCGCTTCGAACCTGTAAGTCTGGAGGAGCTGGACCAGCTGGTTTTCGAGGTCAGTGTCCTCTCGGTACCGCAGGATATCGGAGCTAGGGGTAGGGAGAGGGTACGTGAAGTTAGGGTGGGGCAGGATGGTCTCGTAGTTGAGTATAGGGTATACAAGGGGGTACTACTACCGGAGGTCCCAGTCGAATACTGCTGGGACGCGGAGACATTCCTCTCCGAGACCTGCATAAAGGCGGGACTAGACCCAGATTGCTGGTTAAGCGATAAAGTACGTGTGAAGAAGTTTAACGCAAGAGTGTTCAGAGAGATGACACCTAGGGGGGAGGTAGTGGAGGTAAACCTAGCCGAGGAGTATAGTAGGAGGTGCTTATAGCGTTTTAAACCGATCCAGGAGTTGTACCGGTCCTGTATGCTGGTGGTGTTGGGCATCAAACAGCTTTTAAACACCTTTCCGTAGAGTAGTGGGTAGGGATGAGTGGATGAGTGCGTACCTGTGATAAGGTTAAGTAGTGGGAAGGAGATAGCTGTAACTAAGGAGTTAGTAGCTTTACTAAACAGGTATGCTCGCTCGGAGTATAGCTTGGAGAAGTTAGCTGAGGACCTCGGACTGGAGGACTGGGGGGAGGCGTACGAGTTTGTTAAGAAGACCCCTGCCTGGCTAATGTGGATTCAGCCTACGTATTTTGAGAAGGTTGTACTAAAGAGACTCTGTTCTGCTAGTACTTAGGATGCGTAGCTCGGTAAGGTTAGTACCTGAGAAGGTCCTTCTCTACACTTACATCGCAACTACGCGCTACTCCAAGGAGGGGAGGGGCTCACTTGAGATAGGTGATGTTATATACCCATACGACCCCGGTGTTGAGGTGCTCGTACCGGATGTAAAGGGTGTGGTAGTAGTAAAGACGGGTCTAGAACCACGTTCTCTAAGGACTATACTTAAGGCGCAGGTCTTCTCCGCCGTAGAGTATATCAGTTATGTGGCTATGTGTAGTAGCGTAGTAAAGCAGTGCGAAGAGGCTATTCAAAGCCTTACTAATGCGATTAGGGAGTACCTAAAGACTGAAAGAATATGCATAGGTAGGGTTAGAGTTCCACGAACGGGTACCTTAGGTAAGAGGTTCGTAAACTCTCTCCTAAGGGAACTTAGAAGTATTTTAGTAGCTGATTGCGAGGACGTTCTATCACTGGAGGTATTCGGTAAGCTCGTGTGTTTTGGCTACGTTATATATTCGACTAGGCTGACCTCCTCCCCGCCCTGAAGGGCGAGGGTTCTCTTGGAGGCGGTTCACAGGTTCCCCCCATCTATTCGGGGCTACATCTGTCATCTGGGGGCATTCAGGGGGGTCAGAGCTCCCCACATCTTTTCAAGTGCTCTCTTCTCTATATCTAGAACTGCAACTGTGTCTCTATCGGATACTTGACGCACATCACTAGAACTAGGAGAGACTAAGGTAGGGTACGCCTTATGGAGGTTGGGACTCTCCCTATTTCTTCACACCGATCCTCTTACGCTTAGGTCTTAGGTTCCTACTCCTACACCTCCTACACTTCTCAGCCTCTGGGGGATTTAGAGCTCCGCACCTACGGCACACCTTCTTATTGAGTATACGGCTCTCTACGATCTTGAGTAGTGCTGGGTCGGTTATAGGCATCCTGACCCCGAGAGCATGCTGAGCTAGCACTTAAAAGCGTTAGCCTTAATAATTGCTCTAGGAAAAAAGCGCGGAGATGGTAGGAGTTGCGGATCCCGCTAGACCAGCTCTGTGTGAAGTCCGGTGTGCTGTGCCCTAGGTGCGAATCTCTGGTCAGGAGCGGCGCGGTAACGGAGCTCGATGTAGAGGTTATGAGGGTCCTCCTCAAGGCTGAGTCAGCACCCGATTTTAGGTTCCTACGCGATTCTGAATACGTGAGGTCTGTTAAGCTCAGCAATATAGTTGTAGTACAGCTTGACTCACCTAATGCAGATAGTAAGTCTCTGCTTAAACTAATTAAGTACTTAGAGAGCGAGCTCGGATCGAGAGTTAGAATAGTTAACTCTAAGACTGCTAGTACTAAGGAGCTGGTTCGCAGTATTATACAGCCGGCGAGGGTTTTAGGGGTGAACACCCTATGGCTTCCCGATGGTACCATGGAGTACGTAGTTAGAATACCTAAGTCGGACCTTAGGTACCTGCCAGCACCCCAGGAGGAGGTAGAGAACTTGCTGAGCACGATGGTGGGTACTAACGTTAGGATAAGGGTGACCTAGGGGTTGGGTAGGTATAGGACTCACCTTTCCTCAGAGCTAGGCCCTGGCTTAGATGGGGCTAAGGTGGTAGTAGCCGGTTGGGTTCACTTTAAGAGGGATCTAGGGGGTAAGAAGTTCCTTGTGATTAGGGATAAGGACGGCTTTATTCAGGTCGTCATAAGTAAGGAGAATAGGGAGCTTTCGGAGCTATTCTATAGGTTAACGCCTGAGTCGGCGGTCTCTGTAATAGGGGTAGTTAAGGCAGAGAGTAGGGCTCCGGGAGGTTTTGAGATAGTACCAACGGAGATAATCGTGCATAGCATAGCTAAGACCCCACTACCTCTAGATGTTAGCGGTAAGGTACCAGCAGACTTTGATACTAGGTTCAGGGAGAGGGTTCTAGACTTAAGGAGGGAGGAAAGTAGGGCGATATTTAAGATAATGTCCGTAGCTCTGAGAGCAATTAGGGAGGAGCTATACAGCCTAGGGTTCATAGAGGTGTTCACGCCTAAGATAGTCGCGGCAGCAACTGAAGGAGGTGCTGCCCTGTTCCCAGTAGCATTCTTCGGGCGTGAGGCCTACCTAGCACAAAGCCCGCAACTGTATAAGGAGTTACTAGCCGGGGCATTTGAGAGAGTGTTCGAGATAGCACCAGCTTGGAGAGCTGAGGAGTCTGACACCCCCTACCACCTATCTGAATTCATATCGGTAGATGTGGAAATGGCCTACGCTAACTACGAGGACGTTATGGAGGTACTCGAGAGAGTAATTCGGAGGGTCGTTAACGAAGTTAGGGAGAGGGCATCTAGGGAGCTTAAGGTACTAAACTACGACCCTCCTGAGATAAGGACCCCCCTGAAAAGGTTCAGGTACGAGGAGGTGGTTAAGACCCTTGGGGAACACGGGGAGAGGATAGAGTTAGGGGAGGACCTCTCCGTAACCCACCTCAGAAGATTCTCTGAAATAGTTAATGAGGAGGTGTACTTCATAGTCGACTGGCCTGATAAGGCTAGGCCCTTCTATACCATGCCTAAAGACGACGGAGTATACAGCGAGTCATTTGACCTGGTTTGGAAGTACCTAGAGATAGCATCCGGAAGTACTAGAGTACATAGGAGGGAGCTCCTGATGAAAAGGCTACTCGAACGCGGACTAAACCCAGAGAACTTCGAGTTCTTCCTGAAGTGGTTCGACTACGGTATGCCCCCTCACGCTGGCTGGGGGATGGGACTGGCAAGACTAGGGTTAATGCTGACCGGAGCAAGGAACGTTAGGGAGGTTACACCATTCCCGAGAGATAAGAAGAGACTGATTCCGTAGTACAGACCTCCGCCGTTTCTCAGTAGATAGTAGTCCATTATCTTTCATATTCATCGATCTTAGCTCCCCGCCACCTACCTCTCAACGGCTTCCCCACCGACCACCCCCAGCTACGGAAGTGCGTTACAACTGAAAGCCTAGCCTTTTAAGGCGGGGATGGGTAGTAAGGCTTATAAATCCTCCTTTGTTTAACTGCTATTGGTGATGATTGTTAAGATCTGTGAGCCTTAGGGCGATGATGGTTGGAGTACCCATAGCCCCGAGCCCCGTCTGGGGTAGGGGTAACGGGCCGGGGATCCAGCCCGGGACTGAACCCTCGGGGAGGGGGTGCAATCCCGAGCTCCCGCTTCAACAAGAAGCCCCACCATTCATGACGGGGAGGAGGTTAGTCTGTGTAGCTCTGGTTCCCCCTATAGCACTACTAGGTTATCGGCTGGGCGTTGTGATGCTACTCGTAGAGGACCTACTCCTCTCAATACTTCTCGGTTCGAAGACTCTTTTAGAGTTCTGGAGTCTAAGTTGTTAGAGAGCTGGACTTAATTAGTGTTGCTCTCTGTAATAACTCCTTCTCTACGGTGTTTAGTATACCCCTTTCTGGAATCTCAAATACTATCTCTACAAGGGCTTTACCTGCAGGTACCTCAAGCCCAACTCTATCGTGCCTTACGTCTAGAACGTTGCACCTGAATTTAGCGAGTACTTCAAGTACTCTATAGAGAGCCCCCGGTATGTCATCTAGGATCAGAGTTAGCTTGGCTACCCTACCATCCACGCTAAGACCTTTAAGTATTACCCTGTATATGGTGGTCAGATCCGCATTACCCCCACTTACTACTGCAACAACGTTCTTACCAACTCCCGATATGTAACCCTCGAGGAGAGCTGCTACTGGAAGAGCTCCAGCACCTTCTACGACCAGCTTAGACCTCTCCATGAGTAGGAACATAGCCCTAGCTATGGAGTCCTCACTTACTAGAACAACATCATCAACAACCTCACTCATTATCTTGTAAGTTAGCTCACCAACAGATTTTGTTACAACACCGTCAGCTATGCTAGGCTGTACCTGTACCTGTACAGGCTTACCGTGTCTAAAAGCCTCATAGAGCTTCGGAGAGTTTTTAGGCTCAACGGCAACCACCTTAACCCTACTGCCTAGCATCCTCTTAATAGCTACACCTACCCCTGAGATAAGCCCCCCTCCCCCAACCGGGACTAAGACTACGTCAATGTCCCGAACGTTTGACGCTATTTCGACCCCTATAGTCCCCTGACCAGCTATTATGTATGGATCGTCGAAGGGGTGTACGAAGACAGCACCCGTAGAGTTAGCTATATCAGTAGCCTTCTCGTACGCCTCGTCGTATATACTACCGTAGAGTACTACCTCAGCTCCGTATGACCTAGTAGCGTTTACCTTATAGGGAGGGGTAGTCTCAGGCATAACTATAGTAGCCCTGACCCCAAGCTCCAATGCTGAGTAGGCAACTCCCTGTGCGTGGTTACCTGATGAAGCAGCTATAACTCCGTACTTTCTACAGCGATCCAGCTCCGAGTAGATCTTAAAGAAGGCTCCCCTAACCTTAAAGGCCCCAGTCTTCTGAAGATTCTCTAGCTTCAGGTACACGTTGTTACCCGATAACCTTGAGAACGATAGTGAGCTGACTATGGGGGTTCTATGAACGAAGCCCTCTAAAACCTCGTTAGCTTTCTTAATCAGTTCCCAGAGGTTGCTGAGGTCCATGGGCTCCCCATCTCTCTGGGGTTTCTAGCTTATAACCAGCTGATAGAGTACAGTCTGGCTATGACGATGGACCCTGCCCTAGTAGTACTAATGCTGGCTACTGCCACGTTAAGCTATGCTGTCAGTCAGGTCGTTCTGAGATTGGAGATGAAGATGGGTTTCACAGCTGTGGATATACATAAGCCTAGTAAGACTCTTGTTGCGAGGTCTGGAGGTGTTGCCCTCATGTTCTCCCTAATCCTGGGATTAGCCATAGGAAGGCTCCTCGGAGTTGTGGACTGTTCTCTCACCCCATACCTAGTAGCTGCGCTGATGGCCGGGACTATTGGTTTTATTGATGACCTAGTACATCTAGGCGTTAAGCTTAAGTTAGCTCTATTCGCTATTCCGTCCCTACCAGTACTAGTCTACGAGGCGTACTGCCCCCGTCCTTACATGCCACTAGTAGGGTACCTAAGGCTTACAGTAATTTACCCCCTTTTGGTAGTCTTAGCCTACGATGTCCTAGCCAACGCCTTCAACATGTGTGATACTCATAACGGAATAGTACCGACAGTATTCCTAATGTACTGCACTTCGATCCTCGTGGCAGTAGTCCTCCCCGGGCCTGAGCCCTTGAAGGGGTTCTACACCCTACTAGCCCTAGCCTCAGCCACAGTACTGGGCTACTCCCCACTGAATATTTACCCCGCAAAGATGCTAAACGGTAATACCGGGTCTCACTTCATCGGTGCTCTAGTAGCTTCCCTCTCTATAGCATCGCGTAGAGAGTACCTGTCGATAATGCTACTAATGCCTCAGATACTTAACGGATTTCTAATACTATCCTCGATAGGTATTAAGAGCAAGGAACACGTCGAGAGACCTACACGAGTCGACCGGGGTATTATACTACCCAACTGTAGTTCAAGGGCACCACTATCTCTTGTAAGGCTTTTAGTACTCAGCAGAGGGCTTACGGAGAAGGAGCTCATAAGGAACTACCTCATACTTCAAGCAGCGAATAACATAGTAGCACTACTACTATACTACGCTCTCAATAGCTTTCAGCCCCCGGCTCCCCATACATAGTAGATACGCAATCAGTAGCCTATTCCACACTCACGGGCTAGCGTAGGTGTAGTACCTGCATGGAGTAGCCTAGTTCAGCACCCCTACTTACCCAGACATCACAACCTACTCCCAGCCTGTCTAGTACCCTCAGTATACTCCTTCTAGCGGACTCCGCAACGGAGTAGCTGTCTGTAAAACCGTAGATTGCCGGACCCCAGCTGCTCTGCCCAACACCTCTAAGACCGCTCTCGAGCATGACCCTAGCTACCTCCTCCCCATACTTGCTACTGAAGACTCCCCCCTGCGCTTTGCTAAAGTAGTTGCCAGCTACCCTTTGAATCGTTTCAACTCCCTGAGTAAATAGGTCCAGTCTCTCCATCTTAACTCCCGAGAGTACTTCCACTAGGGCTTTGTAAAGGTTTCTCTGCTCGTCAACGGGGGTAGGGCTCCTTAGGTAGGGGTCCTCCTCCTCTTCCCTTAAGCCCCTGCCCTCCGGTACGGCTATAACTACGTACCATGACCTAGGGAACTTAGCTAGGGCTAGGGGTTTAGGTATCGTACCTACCTGGCCTAGAGGTGCTCCGATATCTACAGCTAGACCACCGTAGAGAAAGGTGTAATAGCCTATGCAGCTGTACCTACAGCGACCCAGCTTAACCAGTAAGTCCTCTAAGTTTAAGTCTATCCTCCTATGTAACGTCGAAAGGGCTACTGCTGATGCTAGGTATAGCCTAGTTATCGAGCCCAACCCTACGTGATGCCTTACGTAGCCTGTAATCATCAAGTTCGCCGGAGATGCCGCGAGGTACTTAACAACCCTCTTAACAGCCTCTAAAGACTCTTCCGTAGGGGCGTTAATTGACGCCTCATCTGATTCAGCTGTCTTTATAGCTCGAACCTCTAGGTAGGGTTCCTCCACGGATAGACCGATAGCTCCGTAAGCTAACCCCCCATCTAAGTACCTGTAGAAGCCTAGGTGTATCCTATAGCCAGCCTTCACACGTACCTCCGAAACACTCAACCCCGTACCCGCTCTCCCTAAGTAGTAGGAGTAAATATCTTGCCCACGAGAGCTTAGCTAGCTTACTCCTTAGGTTAACTGAAATGCCAGAGGGCTTTACCACCTCTGCAACCTGATTAAAGTTGAAGCCGTATAGAAGTACCCTCGCAGCACCCATAGAGTAGGCTAGGTAGGCAGCCCTATCGCCATCAGTAAACCCTCCAAATACCTGCACACGTTCTGAACACTTGTACTGGGCAGTACCGATCAAGTACCCCTCTACCTCTGGTACTAGCCTTACCACGCGCTCGTAGTTATCCCCATGTGCGTGCACCACGTATACCACATCCCTAAACTTGAGGTGCTCTACGGTAACCCCATCGAGATCCGTCACTAAGACATCCGGTACTACCCCACCTTCAACGCACTTAGCGAAGGCACTATCAGCAGCTACTAGGGTAGTGTTAGGTAGC
Organism: Desulfurococcaceae archaeon; assembly: GCA_020833415.1. Classification (GTDB taxonomy): domain Archaea; phylum Thermoproteota; class Thermoprotei_A; order Sulfolobales; family NBVN01; genus DRZP01. The sequence goes on from JAJHQJ010000004.1 coordinate 30,229, forward strand.
TTCGGACACGGCCCTAGTAGGAAGTCCCCAACTACAAGAACATCCCTACCTACTAGTAGCTCGGAAAGCCTCTTTAGAGACCTCTCCAGAAGGTCCACCCTAGTGGAGAGAAGAGTGTCGAGTAGACGGCACGAGATGTAGTCCTCCTCCCTACTTAACCCTAAGCTGGTGAGTATTGTTCCGTAAAGATGTTCCCATAGAAGAGGGTCGCGGAGATTCATATAACCACACCCAGTCTACGTAGCTCGTCCATTACAGCGTTAGCACAGCGAATAAGTTCCCCGGACCCCAGCTTCCTGACTATTGAGAGGCTGTATCTTAGCACCTCCAACCATCTACCTACCTCGCTACGATCCCCACTAAACGAACCCTCTGCAAGTGCCCGCAACTTAGTGAGGTAAACTAAGGACTCCACCAGCATAGCATTAGCTCGACTAAATGCAATCAAACTACCGCACCCCTCGTATGCATCGAGAACCTTAAGTAGGACCGAGGCCCTAGTACCGTGGTTCGAGAGGGCCTCCGGTACCGCCTCTACATACAGGTCAACACTATCATCGAGTATGTAGACCCCCCTAACCCTACCCTCTCTGAATCTGAGCTCCTGAGGTTCTACCACAACCCTACAGAAGACTATGGAATCCTGGGTGAATGCTACGGATATAGGTGAACCTCGGACTATGTTTCTATATGTCTTCGTATTAATGTAGGGAAAGATTGCTATGCCCCTCCCCTGAGCCCTCACGCCCATGGCGGCAGCGTGGGGTATGCCAGTTTCATCCACGGTTACGACTATAGCCTCGTGGTGCCCGTACCTTAGTACCTTGAGTACCTTCTCCAAGGTATTAACGGCTAGTGCATTACTATCCAGGCAGCCCCCACCTAATTTAGCTACAGTAGATAAATGCCTCGTAAAACCCTACTCTGGGTGTAGGTCTCGGAGGATCGAAGAGCTGTTAACCTCGGGCGCTCCCTAGCTGTAGGAGCCTCTATAGGAGCTTTACTAGGGTTCTTCAATAGCTACGGCTATGCTATTAGCGGGTACACTACATCCGAGTTAACACCTATAGTTGCTGGTGTGCTCACTTACCTACTACACGCAGTTGCTATAAGGAGGTACAGCATATACGATCTCGTAGTCTCCCTAGCATTTGCAGTGGGAGTCGACATCACCACAACACTAACCTCGGGTATGCTAATCACCTATACGCTGCTAGCCGAAAGAGCTGACCCGCTAACTCTCGGTCTGGCTACCTGGGCTTACGGTATCCTAAGGCCGGAGTTAGTAGCCTTCTACCTATTCGCATGTGCTATTTCAGCTGGAGGGGTACTCATCGCGCAGGCGCTGAGCGACCACTTCATAGAGGAGGAGAGGCTAGTATTTCCTATAGGTGGTGCCTCGTGGAGGGTCATAGGCACAGCTAAGCATCTTAGGAGGGGTTACGTAGCCGCGGCTCTGGTCTTCGGGTTTATCGCGCAACTTGCTACGTTCTACGGGGAACTTTCGGTAGATATAACCCCGTCCCTCTACCTACTGGTACCGGGTGCGGCATTCAGCCTAGCTCTAAATCCTGCCGTGTTTCTACTGGCTCTTCTACTTCCCATAGACTCATCCCTAGGGGTGGGTCTTGGTAGCCTACTGACCTTCCTCCTAATTACTCCCGTCCTAACGTACCTTGGGCTGCTGGTCCCCCTACCCACTATGTCCTCCTACGACATAGCTATGGCCGCCTCCTCATCAATAGCCTCAGCACTAATAGGGTACCTAATGCTCGTAGCTACGTACTACCTAGTTAGGTATCATAGGGTCTTTGCACGCTCATTCTCCCTCCTTAGGGAGATTAGGGAGTTCAGGAGGAGCTTTACTCTAGGTATAATCCTAGTATCCCTTCCTATAGTACCCGCTACTATGGTCTACAAGGACCCGATTAGACTAGCCCTTCTGGCACCTGCCTTACTGGTACTCTACGTTATCATAACGGTACTGACGTGTAGGGTTGCTGGTGAGGTTGGTATCGTCTCGCAGTCTACGCTTCCAGCAATTACGGGCCTCATGTTTGCTGCCGGCATACGTGGGGCTACTCCCTACATACTCCTAGACCCGTATACAGGGACGCCCATGCCCCAGTTCGTAGCAGCTTCCTTCATGAACCTGGCTAAGCTCAGTAAGTACGCAGGTGTAAGGTCAGGCTTCATCGGGGTAGCTATGATGCTAGGACTACTCCTCGGAGCCCCCATAACACTACTCTATGGGAGCCTCCTACTTAGTGCCTACGGTACGAACTCACCTAAACTACCGCTAATTAGGTGGCTACCCGTAATTACGTGGATGAAGGCTATCTACAGCGGGAACATCCTGGCACTACCTCTAGAACCCTTAGTCATAGGTGCTATCCTAGCTATAACTGTGCTGGCTGTTGTAAAGCTTGCGGGCTTCGGAGGACTCTCAATATACGCGATCCTGGTGGGTTTGACCATCACAACCGACATAGGTCTACACTTCATTGTAGCGTCTCTCATAAAGTACCTAGCTCTTAGGATAGGTCCGGACGTTTATGAAAGGGTCGTGGCTTACTCCTCCATAGCTCTAGCTGGGAGTACCATAGCTGTCGCGCTCTACACGTTGCTGGAGCTCTTAGGTGTTTAGGTATGGAGGTGGTTTCCTTAGTCTTCGCGGCGGTCTACCTCACTGCACTCGCAATAGTTGTAGTACTCCTACTTAGGGAAAGGAAGAGTATAGAACTTCACGAACCACTTACCTTTAGGGCGTATCGAAGACTTAGCTCAACGAGGTTTCTCATCTTCGGTAAGATCCTTAGGATAACCGTATTAAATCTTGCAACAGCTATAGTCTTCCTATGTCTAATCCTTTCAGCTGTTATAGCTGCTGTAACGTATACTGAGAGAGGTGTCGAGGTAGTACAGCATCTCACAGCCTACGTGGATAGACCCATAGCTGTAGTTAAATTAGCTAAACCATACCCAGAGGACCTAGTCACCGAAATCGCTGCCCAAGTACTACCTAGGAACGCCTCCCTAACCCTACTATACCGGTCCCTTCTCGATAGGGGTTTAATCATAGAGGGGGTTCCTGGGGTTAAGTGGGCAGTTGTGGGCATCTCTGGGAGCTTAGCCGAAGTACTCAACCTGACGTACGGAGTTACCCTAACCGGGTGTCGTGGGAATTACACTGAGGTGTGGGTAGACCGGTTAAGGACGTACGTGAGGTGTGCTGATGAAGGTCTCTTCAAACTGAGATTAGCCCCCTTAGAGACTCTGCTCCCGGTACTGGGTTACTTAGGTGCTGAGCCTATAACTCCCTCCCCGGATATGGTGCTTCTGTCAGATACCCGTACTATTGCTAGAGTCCTAGACGTCAACAATACCCTAATAACGGATATAGTTATTGAGGGTCTGACAGACCTGGGTCAGGTAAAGATGTTTACCGAGCTCCTGGAGGTAGACTCTCTCTACTACTACAGCGGGAACTCGGTAACCGTGGCGGGTTTTGCTAAGGTGATTACTACGGAGGCTCTAGTCTCTGCAGTAGCAGTCCTAATCTTGTGCGTAATCCTGGTAACGGTAGCCTACAGGTCTCTCATTCCCAAGTTCAGGTCTCTCTACGAGACCCTACTCCTGCAGGGGCTACCCCCCTGGGGCATGTCCATAGCTATAGCTATGCACATCATTCTACTGACAGCCCTAGGGGCGGCTGCGTCTTCGATACTGGTGCTCAATCTGTTCACAGTCAAACAGGCACTAGTCTCAGCTGTAGTCTGCCTACTTTCGGGAACTGTATCCCTAGCTGTAATATCCCGAGAGGTAGGAACGGTCACCCTTAGCTATGGAGCATATGCCCCCGTAGTTGAGAGGCACGAACTCCTCATCCCCGTCTCTGGAGGTGTTAGTGCGGATAGCGTAGCGAACATAATTAGAAGAGCCTTCGAAACAAATGAGTTCTTCGATGTGGAGGTCTTCGAGTACAAGACGTGGGGTAGGGAGATCGTAGTACACTGCAGAGCTGCCTACAGGGAAATGTGGGGGGTTGCAGTAAGTAGCTTCATAGGTATTACTCTATCGGAGAACCTCGTTAGGGTATTTATAAGTGTAGATGTAAGTAGCGTCGAAGAGCTCTCTGAAAGCTTAAGTAACTCCATAAAAGCCCTAGTAGTCTCTAAGGTAATCGGTAGCCTTAAAATATCCCTAAGGTAGTTGACTACCCGTATTTCTTACACCTTCCACAACCTCATATCCGAGGGGGTTCTCGTTGTTGTATCATCACGGAGTTTGCGGGTTCCTCACAGACCTACACCTCGAAAACAGGGCTTTCGGTTGTAGTGAGAGGACAAGTCCTTGGTTGAACTGATGCAGCAGTAGAGTGAGGAGCTTCTCCAAAGAAGTGGTTGCTCGTTCAAATACCTGTCCTGATGCCCGTCGTGAAGTGGGGGCGGTATTTAGTTAAAGCTTTTAAGCTGACTAATGTTACTATGTTCCGGTGCCGCGGTAGTATAGCCCGGCCAAGTATGCGGGCCTCTCGTGCTGCGGTTGCGGGGCGAGCCCGTGACCCGGGTTCAAATCCCGGCCGCGGCACCAGTTCTAGAGGTTCAGGAGCCGAATGCCCTATCTCCAGCATCTCCAAGTCCGGGAACTATATAACCTCTCTCATTTACATCAGGGTCTATAGCCACAACGTACACCGTGAGGTCTACCCCCAACTCCTCTACCTCCCTCCTTATCTTACTAAGCGCTAATGGGGTGGCTATTACCGATGCTAGGAAGTACCTCCTAGCCCTACCGCGTTGGACTATCTCTCTCAGAGCTACACGTGCAGTAGACCCGGTAGCTACCATAACGTCGGTTAGTATGACTGTAGTATCTTGGGTTATCTCGGGTACCTTGACATACGCTACCTCCACATTGAACTCATAGTTCCTCATGCCCCTTTCCTCGACTCTCTTAGCTACTATAACTCCTTGCTTAGCGTTGTAGAATATCTTAACGAGGCCTTCTGTAAGAGGCCAGGCAGCTCTTAGAACGGTTACTATAACAACTTTGTCTAGGTCTTTGATCCTAACCCCCTTAGCCTTCACGCCGAGGGGTGTCTCGACCTCGCATTCCTCCACATCAAACTCCTTAACCATCTCCAGACCTAAAACCCTCCCAAGCCTGACTAAGCCCTTTCTAAACTCTATCTGGCTTGTTCTCCTGTCCCTGAGGTTGGTTAGTATGGCCTGAGCATATGGGTGGTCGACGACTCTAACTCTGAACACTCTGCCCTGAGAGTAGTGTGTCTCAATCTTAAAAGCACGGTAAAAGAAGAGCTCTATAGTGCGAGCAGCAGTTTGAATACGGCCCCCGCCTACGTAGGGAGACCAGTCCTAGAGTGGTGTAGGCTCCGGAACCTCCCTGAGTTGTGCTAGGACGTAGTCCCTTATCTGCGTAGGCTCTGGGTAATCCCTAGTCAGCCTGCCGTTCTCCAACCACTTCACTAGTAATTCCTCGTAACACCTACGCGGCTTTTCATTCCATAGAGTTACCTCGTAGTCTAGGGTCCCACATCTGTACACCTTTTTAGCCCCCGGTAGCTTACCGCGCTTTGCCACCGGAACCCACCTACCATCTCTCAGCACCTCCACAATGTCCATACTGATATCCACTGATGGGGGGCACGCTATGGACGTTCCAACACCGAACATGTCTACAACATCCCTAAGCTCTACTATGGTTCTCTCGTTGACACCCCCGCTCACAACTATCTTGATGTCCGGGTAGCCGAGGGCCTTCAGGGTCCACCTAATCTCCTCTACTATCTCCCTCATACTACCCCGCCTACTCCTTGGAGTATCTAGTCTGACCCCGTAGATCCTACTGCCGAGGGCCTCCACAGCCTGCAGGGTCTCTACCCTCTCATCGTTAAACGTGTCGACGAGCATTATCCTAGGTACATCGGGTTCCACCACCTCGTCAAACGCCTTCCACGCATCGACATTACTACCGAAGGCTACTATTAAGGAGTGCGGCATCGTTCCAACGGGCGTTACCTCCAGGTAGTCCCTGCTGAAGGCTCCGGAGACGGCGTCTACGCCACCTACGTAGGCGGCTCTATCAACTGAGGGGGCTATGGCTGGGTGAAGAGCTCTGAGACCGAAGAATACCACCCTCCTATCCCCAGCTAGTCTCTTAATCCTCGCAGCCTTCGTAGCTATAGACGAGGCCTGTCTCAGTATCCCGAGGATGGCTGTTTCGTAGAGGCACATATCCGCGTAGTTGCCCTCGATTAGCATAACGGGCGTATTAGCCCTAACTAGAGTACCCTCAGGAATAGAGTAAACATCCAAGGGAAGCCCCTCTAGAATGCTTAGAACCTCCTCGAGTCCGGCAAAGACGGCCCAGTCATAACCTCTAGGGAGGTCTGAGACGTGGACCTCCATCCTAACGCGGAGGTTCTTGAGACCCTTAGCCTCGAGTATTTTCTTAGTTCTAACAAAGTATATATCGGTTATCCTACCGCCGACTATATCCTCCCTACCGGCTATATAGAGTTTAGGCCTTCTCACACTTTCACTCCAAGAGAGGTTACTATAGGCTTAATAACTTAGCGTAGCCTAGGATAACCGAGTACGCTAACTCGAACCAGAATTCCTACGGCATCCAAAGACCTAAAACCGTGGAAGAGCTGGGAACCTAGCTGAAATAGAAACGTGCAGTCAAAGTACGCTATTTAAAGCCTGGGGGCCTTACCTTAACGACGTCTGGGTTGACTAGGTTTGGTGGTACCCTCCCCTCGTAGAACGCTATCAGGTTCTCCAGAACTACCTCAGCCATCCTATGCCTTCCCTCGTAAGTGGCGCTACCTATGTGTGGTACTAGGACTACGTTCTTGAATGCTGTTAGTGGGTGGTTTGGTGGTATGGGCTCACCCTCGAATACATCTAGACCTGCACCAGCTATCCAACCCTCCCTCAAAGCCTTAACCAAGGCCTCAGTATCAACTACAGCACCCCTAGCAGTATTTATAAGTATGGCTGTGGGTTTCATCATTTTAAGCTCCCTCTCACCTATCATGTGGTAGGTATCCTTGGTTAGAGGTACGTGGATACTAACGATATCAGCCTCCCTAAGTACGTCCTCTAAACTACTTCTGTACTCAACCCCTAAGATACCCTCCTTCTCTTTATACCTAACTATATCGTAGTATATCACCTTCATCCCAAAGCCTAGGACCCCTATCTTAGCTACGCGGGTCCCTATTCTACCTAACCCTATTATCCCTAGTACCTTACCCTTGAGCTCAGTACCGAGCATCATCTTAGGGTGCCAGGCTGTCCTAGTCTCGTACCAGCCGCCTCGCCTTACGAACTCATCAGCCTCGAGGATTCTCTTAGTAACAGCTAGGATTAGAGCCCACGTTAGCTCAGCAACTGTATCGCTTATGACGTCTGGGGTGTTCGTTACGTATATCCCTAGCCTAGTTGCACACTCTACATCTACGTTATCGAAGCCTACTGCGTACTGTGCTACTATCCTAAGTCTTGGTGCATTTGATAGTAGGTTACAGTCAATTCTATCAGTTAGTAGTGAGACTAGAGCATCTACATTCCTAGCTCTCTCTAGAAGTACCTCGTATGGTGGGTGGTGATACCTATCCCAAATCTCAATATCGAAGTACTGGGAAAGCCTAGCAATAACATCATCAAACAGCTCCCTAGTTATGAAAAGCCTGGGCTTCATATCGAATCACTCTCACTACATAAGTAGTGCTCTGAGATTATATAAACCGCTGTAGTACGGATCTGCTCTGGAAGCTTACTCCCACCATAAAGCATAGCCATCTCATCTAATCGTAAGGCTGGACCTAGTGCTTAAAAGCCTGTGTGTAGTACTTGGTGGGCGACGAAGTGGGGTGATGAGGATGAGCAAGAGACCTCCACATGTAAGGTTTGAGGTACCCCCGGAGATCTCCGAGAAGGTATACGAGGCTGTTAAGAAAGCCCGCGAAACCGGGGGGAAGATTAAGAAGGGTACTAACGAGACTACTAAGGCTGTTGAAAGGGGGCAGGCCAAGCTCGTAGTCATAGCTGTTGACGTAGACCCGCCGGAGGTAGTTCTGCATCTACCGTATCTCTGTGAAGAGAAGAAGGTACCGTACATCTACGTACCCAGTAAGAAGAGACTTGGAGAAGCGGCAGGTATTCAGGTTGCAGCGGCATCCGTCGCCATCCTAGAGCCCGGAGGAGCTAAGGACCTCGTTGAGGAGCTAGCTAAGGCCTACCAGGAGCTAAAGGCTAAAGCTGGGACCTAAGCCTAGAACTGGGGAAGTTTAAACATAGAGAAGCTTTTTCTGTAGAAGTCTTTGGGTTCCGTCTGTCCCTAGATGCTCATTCTCATCGATTCATGTTTATTCGTTGCATCTAGGAACTTCCACCTCGCCCACTTCCTCATAGGTAGCACAGCTACCTCCGGAGCGGGCTCACAGGGCATTGGGGTGGACGGCACGCACCCCTTGGGAGTTGCTACACCGATCTATCGGGGCATCGCCCCCTCATCAGCATCGGTAGCAAGAAACAGAGTCAGAGCTTATAAACCTAACAGCTACGAAAAGCCCCACGTTAGCAGGAACCCTCGCCCTTTGGGGCGGGGGGGTCAGTCATGCATGAACACTACCTTAACATTCCTCAACTTACTCTCGATCTTCTCCACCTTAATGAACCCTACTCTAACAAACTGAACGATACTCCCCTCTCTCTGCCGCAGTAGCGAGCTCTCCGCAAAGGCCTTTAGAACCCTCAGCTTAAGCCCTTCGGGTTTAACTATGGAAACCCTAGCGAAGTCCCTCGCTGGAACCCACTGAACTATCTTGAGTCCAGATCTTCTCGCCTGCTCTACGTCCACTCCAGTGAAGTAGGCCTCTATTAACTCGCGGCTATAGCTCTTTAAGGCTATGTTGCAGAACTCTAGTAGCCTAATCGAACCCTCCTTGAGGAGGATCTCTACATCATCCCTACTTAAGTAGACCCTGACGGGATTACCCGAACCTACCTCCACCGTTCTAACTCCTAGGGATTCATTAGATGGGTGGTTACTGAGGCGTAGTACTCTAAGGTTAGGTGTCTCCGGGATCTCCCATATAGCAACCTCCACCGGATCTACGACAGCCATGAGCCTCGGGGTCATCAAGTCGATTCTCTTTCGATTTAGTGAAGCTATATTCTCCCAGCTGACTGTGGCGTCACTCACCTTAACCCCGACTTCCAGTATTATCTCCCTAATTACTTCGGGGAGTATCCCGCGTCTACGGAGGGACCTCAGGGTACCGAATCTAAGGTCATCCACACTTACCCTTCCGGCACTCCTCCTTATGGTACTCTTGATTAGGGACTTACTCAGTATCATGCCCTCTAGCTTTAACCTACCTAGGTTGACAACCTCGGGGTATTCCCAGCCGAGAGCCTTGTAGAGGTAGAGTTGCTTCAAAGTGTTTACAGCGTGCTCCTTACCTCTTAGTATGTGTGTAACTCCCATCAACTTGTCATCCACTCCGGCAGCGAAGTTGTAGGTAGGCCACACTACGTACTTATCGCCGGTTAGGGGGTGCGGAGTTGATGAGGTATCTATGATTCTAAACGCGACCCAGTCTATCAGCGAGGGATCCGGACTCTCTAGGTCGGTCTTGACTCTGAGGACCGCTTCTCCCTCACCAAAGTAGCCTGAGAGCATCCTATCGAATAGCTCTAGAGACTTTGATGGATCCTGATCTCTGTGGGGACAGGGTCTACGCTGAGCCTTAATCTTCCTGAACTCCTCACGCGGGCAGAGGTCAACGTAAGCCCCTCCCCTAGATATCAGTTCCTTCGCAACTCTGTAGTAGATCTCCATCCTTAGGGACTGGATGTACTCTTCATCCCACGTTAAGCCGAGCCATCTAAGGTCCTCCCTTATAGCCCTGTAAGCCTCGGGAAGAGGGGTCTTAATCCTCGGGTCCGTGTCCTCAAACCTCAATATGAAGGTGCCCTTGTACATCCTGGCATACTCGTAGCTAAGTATAGCTGGCCTAGCGTTCCCTAGGTGAATGTAGAAGTCGGGGTTGGGGGCGAACCTCGTCCTCACGGTCCCGTACTTCTCTACGCTGGGTAGGGGCGGGAGGGTCTTAGCCTCAGGGGTTCTCTCGGGTTTCTTAGCTTCGACTACCTCAGGAAACCTCTCCCTAGCTATTCTCAGCTGCTCCTCTACAGATAGGCTATTTACGTAGTTTACCACTTCCTTAACTACAGCTGCTACCTGCTTAGCGTACTTCCTCAACTCAGGGTACTCCCCTAAGACCTTACTGATAACGGCACTCTCCAGGGCCTTACCTCCATGGGATAGTGCATTCCTTAGAGTGTGCTTTAGGACTACCTCCCTAATCTTACTCTCTTCTAAACTCACGAACCGCAACACCCCCACTACCTAGTACTACAGTATACCTCATAGGTCTAGCTACGGGGTCTTCGTGTATGAAGATTACGTAACCCTCGTCCTGAACCCTAAAGCTCCGAACCTCACCCTTACCGGTTATGATGTAAGCCAGGACTCCACCCCTTTTAACGAAGTTCCCTACATCTACCTGGAAGAATACCTCGTTCCCCTCCAGCTCGATTACCTTCAGTACAGTACTCTCCCTAAGCTCTATGCATAGGCCATTTCTCTCGTTACATACGGTGATGCCAGTAACTGAGCCCCCGCGAGTGAGCTCCCTAAATACCTCTAGGCAGGGGTACTCCTCAGTTTCTTTAAAACAGATCGTACGTCCATAGTACCTTGCCACGTTCTCGAGGTCCCTTAAGACCTTCTCAGCCAGTTTTATAGAGGACACCGCTCTCTCCTAGTAAGCCCTCCTAGTAACGTAGTTAGCTAAGACCTTAAGCATCTCCCTAGCCTCCGTATCGAGAGGTTTCGTCTCCTCTAAAGAGCTAATTCCTCTCCTAACGAACTCCTCCGCTACCCTATTACTGTAGTCTAGGGCCCCGAGCTCTACGATGTTCCTAGCTACCCTCTCCAGGTCCGAGTAGGTTGCTGTACTACTTCCTAAGACGCTGAGTATCTGCCTCCTCTGCTCGTCGCTGGCAACGCTAAGGGAGTAGATAACAAGTATGGTTTTCTTACCCTCCCTTAGGTCACTGTACTTAGGTTTACCTAGGACCTTCTCATCAGCTACTAGACCAAGCTCATCGTCCCGTATTTGAAATGCTATACCTACATTAGTAGCAAACTCGGCTACTCTATCCACATCGCGTTCCTCAGCACCTGCTATTAGGGCCCCTATCATAGCGGAGGACTTGAAGAGAGCAGCCGTCTTCCTTCTAACCATCTCCAAGTACTCCTCAACGGTAACATCCTCCCTCCTCGAGAACTCTATATCCATAGCCTGGCCCTCAGCTACGGTGACAGCTGCCCACGTAAGCTCCCTCAAAGCCCTTAACACCCTCTCATAACTTACTCCGTAGTCTAGTAGTCTAAGCATGGCTTCGTAGGACTTAGCGAAAAGCAGATCGCCGGCTACTATAGCTATATCCTCACCCCAGAGCTTATGGACTGTAGGTACACCTCTCCTAAGCTCATCCCTATCTATTATGTCATCGTGGATTAACGTAAAGTTATGCAGTATTTCAACGGAAGCTGCAGCCCACGAGGACATCTCGACGGGCATTCCATACATCTTAGCAGTTAACGTTACTATGAGAGGTCTTAACCTCTTACCACCAGCTCTTATTAGGTGCATAGCCGCGTCGTAGAGATACTTAGGGTCTCCGCGAACGACCTCTTCAATTCTCTTATAGGTAATCTCGCTAACCTCACTTGCTAACCTTACGAGGTTTGCGGGGAGCTCCAACTGACAGCACCTCACTTAAATGACGGCCTTAGGCTATTAAAGCTCTAGCTCTACCTTAAGTACGTCTAGGAATACAGGCTCTAGCTGTTTACCCACTACCTCGGAGAAGTTAGGGCTAGTCCTACCGCCATCACCGTTCACTAGCTCCTTTATGTAGAGCCCTCCGTCGGACTTCACTAACACTTCGAGTATGTGGGGTGAGTGTAGCGTAGCCCTTACTTTGTAGACACGTCTACGGCGAATTACGTCCCTTCTACGCCTCAGTACTCTTGTCGGGGTTCTCTGAGCTACTACTACATCTTGGAAGAAGCTCTCGAGCTTAGCTACGTCCTCATTACTTAGCCCTTCCCGGGATACGGCCACGACTCTATAGATCTTAGCACTACTTGAGGACTTAACTAGTCTAACGAAGCTCCTTGAGGTAGCTCTCTCCAGTCTTACGTAAACCCACGGGGGTTCTGCCAGCTCCCTAATGGTGCTTAAGGTGGTGTTCCTAGCTTTCGGCTCCTTCACCTCTAGCGCTATAGGTCTTCCACTACCTAGCATCCTAGCATCAGCATCCTCGCGCCCTGCTGCGTGAACTACTAGTCTAGAGCCCTTGGAGACATCCAGGAGCTTGTAGCAGATATCGTACAGCGAGAGCTTGTACTTCCTAGTACCGTCCCTCCTAATCCACGGCATCTGGGATATGTACCTACCTACCTTAACGTACCTACCAGCTACAATCAGGGGGCTAAGCTTTGCTGATACACTCCCGGAATCCAGGTCTACAACTACGTAAACGTCTGGGTTCCTGAAGTCAGGTGTTAAACCCAAGGACTTAGCCACAGCCTTACCGATATATCTCTTCACCTCCCTACGTACACTCTCCCACGTATCGAGCCCTAGGAGCCCGACAACCTCGCTTTCACGTTTCTCTATCTGCGAGCCAGATCTAATACTAACTAGGAACCTGGTTACCTCAGCCTCAATGGACCTGAGCACCTCGATAGCCTTACCCGCCAACTCTCTGAGGAGGTTGTCTAGGGTAGAGTTACATATATAGCAACTAACCAGTGCTGTGCTTACCTCACGCGAGGTTAGTCCTGCATTGACAAGCAGGGTTTTAACCTCATCGTTGCTGAACCCCCCTCTCTCGACGACCATAGCTATCAAAGTCTTCAAAGCCCTCCCCCGCTCGGAGTTGTCTAGACCTCTACCTAGGCGTGCAAAGAGTCTTCCTAAGCACCTATCGCAGAGAGGGTACCTGAGCAGAGCTTTAACTGATTGCTCTACTAGCCTAGCTACCTCCTCGTAGAGTCTACTCAGAGGCTTCACCTAAATTAGGTACGTCTATACCCTTGATCCTCAGCTTACCCCTCTTCAGGTCCCTGAGCATTCTGTTAACTAATTCGTAGTACTTCAGTAGTTCCCGAACGTCTCCGGGAGTTGTACCTGAGCCCAGTGCTATCCTCCTAATTCTACTCCTATCGATTATACCGGGGTCGTCCAGCTCCCTATAGGTCATTGAGTCTAGTATACTAAGCCACTTATCTATGTTCCTCTCACTCCCCTTAAGAACGTCATCTCCGAGCTTTAGGAACGAGAAGCCAGGTACTAGCTCTAGGACCTTCCTAAGGGGTCCTAGCTTTCTAACGGTCCTTAGCTGGTGGTATACGTCCCTCAAGGTTATCTTACCTAGGGCTATAGCTCTCTCCATCCTCTTCTTCAACTCCTCGCTCTCCTCTAATGTCTTGAACTTCTCGAGAAGGGATTCTATATCCCCTAGACCTAGTACTCTAGCTACGAATCTACGGGGGTTGAAGACCTCGAAGTCCTCCAGCCTCTCTCCGTCACCTACAAACTTTATCCTAGCTCCTGTAGCTACTACAGCCGATAGAGCTCCTCCACCTCGTGCAGTACCGTCTAGCTTGGTTACGACTATAGAGCCTACCGGAGTCCACTTATGGAACTTGCTGGCTAGGTCATAGGCCTTCTGACCTATGGAGGCATCTACTACTAGTATAACCTCATCCGGCTTTATGGTGTCGGCTATCTCCTTCATCTCCCTGAGTAGGTCCTCCTCCTTTCCGTATCCATGTCTTCCAGCTGTATCCACTATAACTATGTCGCAGGCGTAATCGGTTAGAAGGGTCTTAACGGCTCTCTCAGCTATCTCTACGGGGTTTCCCTGCCTCTCCCCGTAGAACGGTACTCCTATGGCATCGGCTATCTGTTTAAGCTGGTCGTAGGCCGCAGCCCTGTAGGTATCTGTCGTAGCTAGTCCTACTCTATAGCCGCGCCTCCTATAGAATAGAGCTATCTTTCCGGCAGTGGTTGTCTTACCGCTCCCCTGAACACCCACTAAGAGCGTTACCCACGGTAACTTTCGGGGGTAGACATCGGGGGTAGTATCACCGCCTAGGAGATTAGTTAGTTCATCGTAGACTATCTTTACAAACCACTCCCTCTTTAACACACCCGGAGGGGGTTCTTCCTTTAGAGCCCTTTCCCTAATTCTCGTTGTTAGGTTCACTACAACTTTAACGTTAACATCAGCCCTTATCAACTCCTTCTGGAACTCCTTTATAAATAAGTTAACGGACTCCTCATAGCTACTGGAAGACCTTAAAAAGGAGGATACCAGATCCCTTACCCTACCGAAGACTGAGGCCATAACTGCGTTCCTTCAGGACCTAGCTCTTCAGGACCCTCATTATCTTCCTAACGCCCATTACCTCCCAGTACTCTACCTCACTTCCCGTAGATATCCTACTAGCTACCTCCGGATCTCTCGGCATATCCAGCTCAAAGGTTTCGTAGGTCTCCATATCCATGACCTGGACCCTACCCCCAGTAACGGCTAGGACCTGACCAGTCCTCTTACTTATTATCGGAACCTCGACCCTTTGGTCGGCTGGAGCTACCAAGCTCTTCCTACTACCGCTGAAGATCCCGATAGCAACTACGTGAACCTTGGCGCTGCCGTGCTTACCGGTCTTAGCCTTGGAGATCTCAACGATCCTGCAGGGCTCCCCATCTATCACTATGTAGCTACCCTCACGAAGGTCCCCGAGCTCAGCGTACTCAACACTCAACTTACGCACCTCAACTATACACGGAATCAAAACTTTAAAAGCCTCTGCATGACTAAGCTAGACGGTGCCGCGGTAGTATAGCCCGGCCTAGTATGCGGGCCTGTCGAGCCCGTGACCCGGGTTCAAATCCCGGCCGCGGCGCCAGCACCTCTGAATCGACCTATCCCAAAACCACTAGTTACGGTTCTCCTTGCATTAGTAGAGCACTAGTAGTGTCGTAGGAAGCGGTGCTTGCAGTCCTTACCCGGACCTGGATACTGGTTGCAGTACGAACCCTGGATCACAACCGGAAGCCCCGCCTCTCAAGGCGGGGAGGTGGAAGCTTACAGGTCTCTGCTCCAGCATCTCTTGGAGTTGGGTGTGGGTGAGTCTAGCGAGCTGTGAGCCAGCACCTCCCCGTAGCTGGAGGCAGGGTCTGAGACCGTGATGCCGTACCCGTGGGGGGCTCCCGATAAGTGAGGGAAAGCCCCAGTGGATGCAGAAACCCTGCCCTTAAGGGCGGGGAGCCGTCAGCGCAGTACGCGTAGCAGAACTAGTTAATAGGCTTTTATGGAACAGTTTACTGGTAGAGTTTTCCAGTACATCTGTACACAAATGTGTACAGCTATCTTCATGTGTACTTAAAACCTAGACTGCGACTGGGGAAGGTTTTAGGTATAGATGTGTGGTTGTACTTCTAGATGGGGAACAGTATAGGAGGTGGTGTCCCCGTGGGTGCATTAAAGAGTGAGAGGGATGTTGATACGGCTTTGAGCGAAATTAAGAGAGTTATAGGGAAAGGTGAGAGAGTGAGTGTAGAGCTGCTGGAGAGCGTGGCGGAGTACGCCGTTGAAAGAGCTATAAAGCTAGAGCTATCAGTTGTTGATGCCTATGAAAAAGGGGGAGGGGTTATAGTGATAGTACTGGAGAGGAGGTTCTTCTAACTCTATACCTTAGAAAGCTCCGCTCTCCTCTCACCACCGAGAGTATCCGAAGGCTGAACGCAGACCTTCAGCTAGAGGTTTCATTCTTCAGCTGGAGGTCAGCTGGGGAGCAATAGTTATTAGGTAACCCTAGAGTAGCAGTTTGTGATAGCATGTTAGGAAAGCCCATACACATGACTGTAACTCCGGAGAATGTTGCGAAGAGGGTTATAGTTGCTGGGGATCCAGCTAGGGTAGAGCAAGTAAGGGAGTTCCTCGAGGAGCCTAAGCTAGTCAACATTAGGAGGGCCTTCGTAACCTACACCGGTACATACAGAGGGGTCCCAGTAACCGTGGCAACACACGGTGTAGGCTTCCCGTCCTCCGCCATAGTCTTCGAGGAGCTGACCATGGTTGGAGCTAAAGTCATAGTCAGGTTCGGTACCTGCGGTGCTATGGTACCTGGGATGCGTATCGGGGATGTAATAATAGCTACCGGGGCAGCGTACTACCCTGGAGGAGCGTACTACCAGTACCTACGCGAGTGGGTTTGCTGCCCGGCAGTACCGAGCTTCGATGTACTCAAATCCCTAGTCGAGGAGGCTGAGAGGGCAGGGGTACGTTACTACCTAGGGCCTGTAGTTAGTAGTGACGCATTCTACGCTGAAGACCCTGAGTTCGCTAAGAAGTGGTCCTCGCGAGGGGTTATAGCTGTGGAGATGGAGTGTGCAGGACTCTTCACCTTAGGGCTAATGAGGGGCGTAAAAACCGGGGCTCTACTCATGGTGAGTGACTCCCTAGTAGAGCACTTAGGTTATGCCTCAGCTGAGGAGCTTAGGGAGTATACGGCAAGGGCTGCTAAGGTAGTACTGGAGGCTTTACTTAAGGTACAGGTATAACATCACTTTTTACTGTATTGCTACTCTAATCCCTCTGGTAGTTTCTTAGCCTCTTCAAGGCTTCCTCAACGGGTTCTGAGAGGTCTAGCATTACCTTAAGGAATAGTCCAGTCCTACCTACCTCATCTCTTCTAGTGAGTAGCTTAACCCTTTCAAGTACGGTGCTGAGACTTATCCCTAGGACCTTAGCTACGTAGTGCTCGTAACCTCTTACAGGTGCCTCCATGTGCCCGTCGGTTACCGGTACTATGAGTACTAGGGATTTGGTAACCCCAGGAACCCTCAGGTTCCTCTCAAGCTCGTTAAGTGCGAGTTCACCCCCGAACCTATAGAACTCCAGCTCCTGGGGACTTAACCTCTCTAGGGGTAGGGATACTGAGACTCTTCCGTCGGGTGTTAGTTCGTAGACTACCCTTAGAGCTGACTTAGGTGTAGCCTTAACCAGCACCTTATTTACAACTCTAGTACCGTACCTTTCGAGGCATAGCTCTATTAGTGACGGGGGCTCGGTATAGGGTATGACTATGTCTACATCGCTATCCTCATCAACATCACCACGTGCTATGGAGCCATGTACTATCGGGGAGTACCCGCAGGACGCTAGTTTCCTCATAATATCGAGAGCTCTAGCTCTAAGCTCCTGGAGGAGTTGCCACTTCCTCTCATCGTACCTTACGTACCTGAATTCGGGGACTCTAATTACCTTATGCTTAGGTCTCACCTTCTCTCAACCCTCTGGAATAGTGCGTAGAAGAACCCTATAGTACTATGTTTATGAGGCCATACTCTCATGGTTCCCGGTAGGAACCCCTCGTCATAGGGTCCCCTGAGAGGTACCAGGACTACCCTTCCCTCCTCCTTCCTTAGGATTTTCCTAACCACCTCCTCGTTCTCCTCTGGTAAGAGAGTACAGGTAGTGTACAGTACGTAGCCTCCAGGTTTAACGAGCTTCAGCGCGGACTTAATAAGCTCGTACTGTAACTGGGCAAACTTAGGTACTTCCTCCTCAAAAAGCCTCCACCTGAGGTCAGGGTTCTTCGCTAAGGTACCATCGGACGTACAGGGGGCATCTACGAGGACTCTATCTGCTACCTCCTCCCCGAGAATCCTAGGAGCCTCCCTACCGTCCCTCAGATAGGTCTTAACTATACTTATACCAGCTCTCTTAACGAGCTCCTCCAATCTCTTCATTCTCGTACGGTCTATGTCGAACGCGTATATCACCCCCTTATTCTCCATGAGCTCACCTATGTGCTCAGTCTTACCGCCAGGAGCTGCGGCTAGGTCTACCACCACTTCACTTGGCCTAGGGTTGAGTACTATAGATGCTAGGGCTGCCGGCTCCTCCTGGATTACTATCTTACCGCTTCTAAAGAGCTCCGACTTATCGAAGTTGTACGGACCGTCAAACTTTATGACTGTTGGTACTACCTTGGAAATCTCTGGCTTCTTCCCCTCGGACTCAAGCTTTCTGAGAACCTCACTAACAGTAGCCTTGAGTATGTTCACTCTTACACTTATCTTAGGTCTTACTAGGAAGGATTTCAGTAGGGGCTCTGCCTCCCCCTCACCTACTAGGCTTACGATCCTCCTAACGTACCAGGGTGGGAGTAGGTACTTGTGCATGAGCTCCTCATCAGCCGTTCTAGGGGCTGCAACATCCTTTGGAAGGTCCCTGATGGCATCCACAAACCACATACCCATATATGGATGACCTCTACTGGATAGCCACGCCGCGACTCTCTTCAGGGCCTCGGCCCTATTAGCTAACCTAACCCTCTCCCGGGCGAACAGTTCTAAGTATATGAAAACCCGTAGAACTGCCCTAAGTCTTGAGTCTAGTAGTAGAGGGCTCTTAACACCTGTGAGCCTCTCTATAGCCTTGTCCAGAATACCTAGCCTCAACATAATACCGTAGAATATAGCTGTAAGAGGGGGGTCCTTCTCAGTACCTAGGACACCGTACTCCCTAAACGCATCTCTCTTAGCCTGTTGGGAAGGCTTCACAGCCTCAGCCCTTCTAACGGCCTCTACGAGAGCGGCCACATCCCTCCAATCTAAGCTCACTACCACATCCTCTACCAGGACTCTACCTAACTAAGCACGGTATTATCTTACTGTTCCGAACCCTCTGAGTTAGTGCCCTTGGCGACTGCTTCGAACCTCATACAGTTCATAAACATAGAGCATATTCTTTGGGTAGTGGATCAAGCACTCAAGATGTGGATCTCCGGGGTAGCCCCGAACGCCCCCAAGGCAGATGTGACACCAAGGAGCAATGCGGGGAGCAGGAGATGAGGCGATGACCACATCAAGTTTTATGAACCTATGAGAGCTGAACCCGAACCTCGGAGTGCAGTAACCCTACTTATCTCAAGGTCTTCGTCGAGGGCTACCACCTCTATAGCTTTAACTGGGCATAGAACCTCGCAGCCTTTACAGTATATGCATAGCTCCTGCTTCACGTGAAGAGATCTACCGACGATCTCGAAGACCCCTACCGGGCAGTACTCCTCGCAGATTCTGCAGAGGTTGCACGAAGGTCCTACCCTTATAGTTACCCTCAAGTTACTTAAGCCTCTCATATTCCTTTAGCCTAGCCTTTATTAGGCTTGCTAGCTTCTCTACATCTACGGGCATAACCCCCTTAGATGTGATGGCATAGGGTATCCAGAACGGGTTAGTTGGGCACCCCCTAAGCTTCTTCACTAGCAACTCCTTAAGGGGTATTCCAAGCTTCCTTAGGTCCTCGTTTATCCTAGTGTATACGACTCCGTCGAAGAGGTGCTCAACGCTCTTCGCCAGCTCTGCGGAGCTCTCGGTGTCTGTATGAAGTACCATTAGGCTTAGAACCTTCCTAGACTTAGATATGAAGGACCTGATGGACTTTATGAACATAACTACCCTAGTTATGTCGTGGAAGTACAGTAGGTCATTTAGGGAGTCAATTACCAGTACCCCGGAACTGCTAACCTTAAGCTCCTCAGCTGAGGTTATTATGGCATTTGCGAGTTCGTCAACTCTCTGGACGTTAATACTCCTATTAGCGAAGGGGGAGGATACATACCTACCAGTAGTGTACGTATAGCCGTCTATTATGTAAAGTAGGCCTTTCTGGTGGAACTCCCTACCCTGCCATCCAAAGCTCTCAAGCTGTTCGATGAAGGACTCCGGGGAGTCGTCTAGAGCTACGTACAGGCATCTCTCACCCCTCAGCATGAAGTTAGCAGCAATATGGGCTATTAGAGCAGACTTCCCGGTACCGGACTCACCAGCAAATAGTATAGTTGACGAGCGTAGAACCCCCTCTGGAGCACCCCAATCAAGGGGGTCTATACCGAACTTAACCCTCTCTATAAGGGAACTAGGCTTAGACTCAGCCCAATCCAAGGCTTACCCCACAACTCTAGTAACAGGGGAAATAAAGTACCTACGTCAGCACCTAGCTCTGCACTGAAAGTCTTTTCTCTCCAGCGGCCCTAATGATCCGGAGAGCTAGGATCAGTAGAGCCACACCACCACTAGCCATTAATGCGTTGAGGACGTTAGCTGACATAGCTGCCGAGCGATCTCTCTAACGAGTATTATCACACCCATCTCTATAAAGCCCTCGAGGTACCTCTCACCACCTAGGCTAGAGGTTACGAAGCTCCTAGTAAGCTCTACAAGTACTATTAGAACTAGAACGTCTGAGATTATTATCTGAAGCTCGCTAAGCGTAGACTCTACCCTGAGGGTAGCTAGGTCCCTGGTAAGTATAGCTAAGGCTATGAGGGTTAGTACAATTAGTACTACTACGAGAATATCTTCCAGAACCTCGACGTACTCTGTAGCAACCTTAGATACCGTTACAACGAAGCTACGGACTCTTCTACCAAGACTCTTGGTGACCGAGACCTGCTCGCCTAGAGATTACGTACTGAGGGTAGTTAAAAGTACTTTAGCATCTGTTGCTTAGTAGACTGTACTGCGGCGTTAAGTGCAGAGGAGTATTCTATCTCCTTTAGAAACCTGTAGAAACCTCTCAGCGGACCCCCTATTTACTGCGAGTTCAGCGTAGCCAAAACTGTTTTCGTAGAGTACTAGTGCTCCCGGAGGTGCTAGGGAGAATACCCTCTCCACTGTTGCTGTAGCACTCCTCCCCCTGGTTTGTACCTCAACCTTACTGCGTAGATCTAGGTTAAGGGCCTCCCTAACGTTTTTAAACCTATCTGAGAGGATTATGTTACCGAACTTGTCTACGTGGATAACTGCAAGTTCTACACATCCCCCCAATATCCTGTGCCCGAAGCTAGTTCCCAGAGCAACTAGGGTAGAGGGATTCACACGACTTCCAAGGCTCTCCACAGGCTCACCGCAGGCTATTCTAGCGGCTATGGGGGCAAATATGTCACGTCCATGAAAGGATGCTGAAGTAGGTTTCCTGTAGAACTCCTCCCTATCAAGAACTACTGCGTACTCTACACCGTCGTCGCCAGCCGCCGGTGTCAGTAACCCGTTATCCGGACCCACGAAGTAGTAGTTCCTACTAACTACTGCTATAGGTCTCCTCGAACCCCCCACTCCAGGGTCTACTACACCGACAAACACCGTACCTGGGGGAAAGTACCTGTAGGCGAAGAGAAGGAGCAGCGCGCCGTACTCCACATCGAAACTGGGAACCTCGTGCGTTATATCAACTATATTCACCTTAGGGCAGGTACTTAAGATCACCCCCTTCATAGCTGCTACGTAGGGGTCCACGGTACCGAAATCCGTTAGTAGGGCTACCACCCCACAGACTTCCCTCAAGGCCAGACCCCCTAACTATCTTTATACTATTTTTAACAGCCTAACAACCATGGGGATTGTATGGGGTCTCCTAGGTGTTGTAGGGTTATAGTGGGCTCAGACGACCTCTACTTATGTGCTAAAACCGTTGTAGAGTACCTAAAGGAGAAAGGCTGTACAGTACTGACTACGGGTTCCCTGAGAACTGGTAAGCCCGAGCCGTGGCCTCAGGTTGCATACGAGGTAGCCCTAGCAGTAGCTAGAGGTGAGGTTGACTGGGGTGTAGCTATTTGCTATACCGGAACTGGGGTCTCGATAGTTGCTAACAAGGTCCCCGGGGTTAGGGCGGCCCTATGTAATGATGCACAAACCGCGAGAGGAGCTAGACTGTGGAACGATGCTAATGTGTTGGCTATGAGCGGTAGGCTAGTAACCGATATAGTCGCTAGGGAGATCATAGACGCGTGGCTCTCTGTAGATAGACCAGACCCCAGCGAGGAGGCTAACATAAGGCTAGCTAAGGAGATTGACGAGAAGCATAGAAAGTAAGAGGCATTAAAACTTCGAATCACCTACTACTAGCAAGCAGTACCTTGAAGTATAAGTTGAGGTACTAAGATGGGTATTTCCAGCTTCCTAAGGTATCTTGC
This sequence comes from Desulfurococcaceae archaeon, assembly GCA_020833415.1. Lineage (GTDB taxonomy): Archaea > Thermoproteota > Thermoprotei_A > Sulfolobales > NBVN01 > DRZP01. The sequence continues at coordinate 52,396 of JAJHQJ010000004.1, forward strand.
AGTAGCTCAAGACCTCCAACGGGGAGGAATACATTAAACTTAGCTGTTCAGTAATTACTGTAAGTTTAAATAGTTTTAGGTAGAGAGATCTGGGGTATCTATGAAGGGTTGGTCGGGTAGGTACCTCTATATAGACCTAGCTTCACCCGATAAGCTGAAGTTCGTCAACATCCCGCAGGAGGATCTCGTGAAGTTCGTCGGTGGTAGGGGGCTAGCTGTTAAGCTTCTGTGGGACCTGAATAAGCCGGGGGTAGATCCCCTGACACCGGAGAACCACCTAATCCTTGCTGTGGGACCTCTAACCGGTTACCCACTACCGTCATCCGGGAAGATGGTCGTAGCTTCTAAGTCACCCCTTACGGGAGGCTATGGGGATGGTAACATAGGTACTAGAGCAGCAGTGGAGCTTAGGAGGTCGGGCTTCGACGCAGTAGTTATAAAGGGGAGGGCCCCCAAACCCTCTATCCTAGTCCTAGACCGCGGGAAGGTCAGTCTCGAGGATGGTAGTGAGTACTGGGGTCTTACGACGGATGAGACTGAGGTAAGACTTAAGAAGAGGTTTGGAGAGGACTCTGCAGTACTCTCGATAGGTCCTGCGGGGGAGAATCTAGTTAGGTACGCGACTGTTATAAGTGAGTTCGGGAGGTCTGCCGGAAGACCCGGCATGGGGGCTGTAATGGGCTCTAAGAACCTAAAGGCTATCGTTATTAGGGGGCAGGAGGAGCCGGAGCCCTTCAATAGGGAGGAGTTGGTGAAGCTTGGTGCGGAGGCCTATAGGAAGGTTAAGGAGTCCCCGGGCTACGAGTTCTGGTGTAGGCAGGGTACTATGGCTACCATAGAGTGGTCTCAGAAGAACTCGTGCCTGCCGACGTATAACTTCAGTGAAGGGGTCTTCGACGCGTGGGAGAGTATAGACGGCTACATCATGGAGTCCATGAAGGTAAGGGTTAAGGCCTGTCCCTACTGCAACATGCCCTGCGGTAACGTAGTCAAGTACGTTACCTCTACAGATAAGGGTGAGGCAGAGCTGGACTACGAGAACGTAGCTATGCTAGGCTCTAACATAGGTCTAGCACCACTAAACAAGGTAGCCCACATAAACCTAATGGCTGACCGCTACGGAATTGACACCATAAGCTTAGGCAACGTACTCGGGTACGTTATGGAGTTAAGCGAGAAGGGCCTGATCAGCGAGAGAGTGGAGTGGGGAGACTACTCCAAGATCAAGGAGCTAGTTGAGCAGATAGCCTACAGGAGAGGGTTCGGAGACCTACTAGCAGAGGGAGTAATGAGGATAGCTAGTAAGATAGGCGGGGATGCACCTAAGTACGCAGTCCACGTTAAGGGTCTCGAGGTCTCGGCATACGACTGTCACGCGGCTCCCGGCATGGCCCTAGCATACGCTACCTCACCCATAGGGGCTCACCACAAGGACTCGTGGTTCATAGCTAGAGAGGTTAGGATGGGTAGGTTAGATTACCTGCCTGAGAAGGCTGAGGGGGTTGCGTGGCTACAGAACATAAGGGGAGGTATGTTCGAGTCCCTGACAACGTGCAGACTGCCGTGGGTAGAGGTAGGTCTAGACCTAGACTACTACCCGAAGCTCCTAACGGCTGCTACCGGGTACACATACACCTGGGAGGTAATCCATGAGGTCGCTAACAGGATTTACACCCTAATCAGAGCATTCTGGGTAAGGGAGTACGCAGTAGCCGAGGTTAGGTGGACCTATGAGCAGGACCTACCGCCAGTAAAGTGGTTTACACAGCCTCTAACTAAAGGACCGTTTAAGGGAGTTAAGCTAGACCTAGACAAGTACATGGTAATGCTCAGACACTACTACAAGGTAAGGGGTTGGAACGAGGACGGGGTACCTAAGGAGGAGACCCTGAGGAAGTTAGGTCTGGATTTCGCAATTGGTACCCTCAAGCAACTCGGAGTACAACTAAGCTAAAGCAACTTCCTCTTTTAATTAGCTCTAGTCCTAGCTTCTACCTAGGCTAACCAAGTCTAAAGCGGTAGTATGTCGGGTGGGGCTATCTTTGAGAGGTTTCTGAAGGCTCTAACCTTATCTCTCTCCCCTAGCTCAGCCGCCCTTAAGATCTCGTAGAGCTCCCTAATTACCTCCTCAGCTAACTCCCTCTTTATAGGGTAGGGTATGCCGTCCTTACCGCCTATAGTAAATGAGTACTTGAATGGGCTGTAGACCTCCACATCCCTTAATGGTGGAGGTTCCCTGTATATCAACTCGGATATTAGTGCCAAGGCCCTTAAGGTCTCCGGACCTACGCGGGTCCTTAGGATAAGCTCCTGGAAGTTGCTTGGACTCGCCTCGTACGCCTCCTTAAGTACGGATAGGAGGTTCTGGGTTAGATTAACAGGTTTGTAATAAGGTAGGTCCCTTAGTATGGGTCTAGGTAGGTCGCCTACGAGGGGCTTATAACCCTTAATAGCCGCGTTAACTAGGGCTACGTACTTAGATATCTTCGCAACCCCCTCCTTAACTACATCGACTATGACTTCCCTACTCTCTACCGACTCTCTAGCAGTTAGGTTAAGGGGTACAGTAGTCCTTTCGCAGAGGACACCGCTATGCGGTTCTAGGGTGATATCGTGTGGTTCAGTCTTAGTCCAGGCTAGGTGGTACCTACGGGCTAGTCTCTCGCTTAAGTTCATACCCTGCTGTATAACTACCCACCTACCACTCTCGTCGAAGAACACCACGTGGTGGTAGAGGGTGAACCCGTCTTGAAGTAGTGCCGAGTCGGCCTTAGCTGTGAGCTTAGATACTGTAGCCAGTTCCCTGGTTTTCCCGTAGTCTATGATCCCGAGCTCAGCTAGCTCCTCCAACTCCTTCGGGACGTACTTAGAGTACCTCCCCTTACCACCTACAGCAAGAACCCCTAAGTTCTCCTCGCGTAGGATCTCCTTTAGAACAGCTGTCGTTACCGTAGTTGATCCACTACTATCCCAGTCCATACCTATAGTGTTGTTTAGTGCCTGAAACCAGAGGGGGTTTGATAGCCTCTCAAGAAGTTTTGTGGTACCCATCTCTTGGACTACCAGCTTAACGATCGCCCTAGCCATTCTCTTCATTATACCGTAAATCCACGGCGGTACGTGACCGTAGTGGAGCGGTAGGTCAGCTACTCCCGACATACTTCCTCACTACGAGGACCCTGTCTCTACGTTCTACCACTACAACTAGAGAACCCGCATCTACGTCATCTAATGAGGTAGCCCTCCAGTACTCACCTTCAACTACTACGAAGCCTGTAGCACCGGCCGGTATACTATCAACTGCTCTACCAACCTTACCGGCGAGCTCGAAGAGCTCAACCCTCCTTCTCTTAGCTTGAATAACCTTATACACTATGAAGCCGGTTAGTAGCCCGAGGGTCGCTCCCAACCCTATGGCGACGTACCTAGAGACCTCCAGTAGGGTAGCACCAGGTGCTATGTACGTAGGTCCCCCTGTCGGTAGTAGTGCAAAGCCTGTTGCGAGCATGACTATCCCGGCAATACCTAAAGCCCCAAACCCGGGAGTTAGGAAGAGTTCTACAGAGAGTAGTGCGGCACCTACAAGTACTAGGAATATTGAGATGAGGTTGGGGCTGAAGCCTGAACCCACAAGCCCTAGGGCTAGGAATACTAGAGCTAGTGGTAACGCCTCGAACCTTCCCGAGGCTATCGTGAATATCGTAGCCATGATTCCTATGGTCATCAGGACGCTGGATAGGAGGGTATTAGACAGTAGTGAGATAAACCTAGACCTAATACTGCAGGAGTACCCCTCTAGTCCTATGTCTGAGAACCTATAGACTACTTCATCTATAGTAACGTTTCTACCTCTTAGAGTACCTAGTAAGCTTTGCAGGTTCTCTACAACGCCATCAGCAATGCCTTTCCTAACAGCCTCGTATGCTGTTAGGACTAAGTTCGATGTTACGAAGAGTCTTACAGCTGTAGTATTCCTATTTCTAAGCCTAGCGTAGAACTCGGCTTTCTCAATTATCGGGTTGATTACCTTTGAGTCGTTTATCGGTACGTAGCGTCCGGTTAGTGGGTCTATGCTTACCGGTTGCATAGCACCTATGGTTGCTATAGGTGAGAGGTATAGGTAGTGAGCAGGCAGCGAGATTAGGGTTCCAGCGCTAAATGCCTTACCACCGGATACGTAGACTACTACGGGTACCTTAGCTGTAGCTATGGTATCGGCTATGGTAAAGGCGGCGTCGAGGTAACCCCCATAGGTCTCCAGTTCTATGAGTACTGCTACCCTAGTAGACTCAGCGTACCTCACTGCATCAACAATACACTCAGCAACTCCGGCATCTATAACGTCCCAGGGTGGTACTATCCTAACATAGAGAGCTCTACTTACACTTACTGAGCTCTCTACTGCGTAGAGGTTCAAAATAGGGGTTAGTAGGATTAGTGTAAGTACCAGTAGGGTGGTTAGACCCCTACGCATTACTTACCAGCCTGCGTACCCTGCCGAGTTACTGCTGTAGAGGCTGCGATAGCCGTACCTAGAACTGAGGAGGTTTCGGTTACTATTATGAGGTTCTTCTCCCTAGCTATCTCCACGAGGGTCTGAAGCTCTCTCAGTCTGAGGGCCTTCGGGTTCTCCTCGTAGGTCTGCGCGGCCTCTGCTAGTATCCTAGCAGCCTGCCTCTCGGCCTCTGCCTGGATTATCCTAGCCCTCCTTAACCTCTCAGCCTCTGCCTGAGTAGCCATAGCTCTAACCATGCTCTCAGGTAGTTCAACGGACTTTAGGGTTACGGCAACGACCTTAACGCCCCAGGGGGCCGTTAACTCCTCTATTATACTCTGGATCCTCTTGTTTATTTCGTCACGCTTAGTTAGGAGGTCGTCTAGCTCTACCTGACCTACTACGTCTCTCAGTACTGTCTGGGCCATTAGAGATACTGCGTACATATAGTTAGATACCTTAGTAATAGCCTTAACGGGGTCCTCGACTCTGAAGTATATTACAGCGTCAACCTTAACGCTTACGTTATCCCTAGTTATTATCTCCTGCTTAGGGACGTCTATAGTCATTACCCTGAGGTCTACCTTAGCTAGGGAGTCTATGAATGGTATTATGAAGAAGAGCCCGGGGCCTCTAGCCCCTACAAGCCTGCCCAACCTAAAGAGGACCCCCCTCTCGTACTCCTTCAGTACCTTTATACTGGAGGCTAGTAGGGGTATTACTATGAAGAGCACGAGTAGGATCAATATGATCGTAGCTATATCCATTTACCCACCACCCAGGATACGCTCAGGTAGCTTAAAAACGCCCTAATATGTACCCGAGACCCTAAGCTCTAGGGTGTCCAGAAGTACTTAATGTACGATATGTAGTAACCTGCAACTATGGCAGTACCTATAACCCCAGCTACGTTAGGTCCTAGGGCGTGGAAGAGTACGTAGACCCCGGGTTTAACTAGCTGAGCCTCTCTCTGGGCTACTCTAGCAGATATCGGAACAGCTGAGACCCCGGCACACCCTATAACGGGGTTAACCCTACCCCTGGTTGCGAAGTAGAGAACCCACGCAAACAGCACCCCTCCTACCGTAGAGACTACGAAGGCTACTAGACCCAGGGCTAGTATGGTGAACGCCATGACTATGAAGCCCATGTAGGCTTCGGCCGTCCTTACAGCTACGTACTGACCTAGATAATCGTAGGAGAGGGTTGCTCCAACACCCAGCATCGTGAGTATCGTAGCTATATCGAGGAGTGGCTCGGCCATGGTCTTGAAGTACCTCTCTAGCTCGCTAAACTTACTTGCTAGCTCCCTAGCTAGGTTACCTAGGGCTACTGCTGCAACGAGTGGGAAGCCCGCGGGGACTAACGCACCTACTAGAACTAGCGTAGCTACCCAGAAGATTAATATGTGTGTAATCGTTATATTGGTGGACGGCTTCGGCATCTCTATAGCTCTATACTTCCTAGGGACGAGGGCCCTAACAATAGGGGGCTGGATTACCGGTACTAGGGCTATGTAGCTGTAGATAGCTATAGTTAGAGGTCCGAGTAGGTGGGGGGCTATGTTAACGGCTGTGTAGATGGTTGTAGGACCGTCAGCTCCACCCACTATGCCTATAGCCATAGCCTCATTTAACTTGAAGCCGAGCGTTAGAGCTAGGAGCGTAACAGCAGTTATCCCGAGCTGGGCGGCGGAGCCTATTAAAGCACCGATTGGGAAGGCTAAGAAGGCCCTGAAGTCGGAGAGGGCTCCTATACCAGTGAATATGAGTATTGGTCCTACCTCACTCCTCACTACTAGGTGGTTGATCCACCCTAGAAGTGATGTGGACTCAGGGGTACACACTCTGGTGAAGTTACCGAAGTTTATAACATTGACTAGCCCTATGAAGCCCTTAAAACTCTCTGGTAGACTCCCTACATAGTCGTTACAGACATAGCTAGCTAGGTGTAGTCCTGGAACGTTAGCTAGGACCATGCCCAGGCCTATAGGTATCATCAGGAGAGGTTCAACACCCCTTCTAATAGCTAGGTAGAGAAGTACTGAGCCCCAGGCTATGAAGATCAGCCTTACCCCCAGCTCAGTAGGATCCCCGAAGTACAGTCCAGGCAGTAGCATACTTACGTCCAAGGTCCTTACCGGGAGTAAATAGGGCAACCAGATATAAGCTTTAGTACATCTGTCCTACTGCAAGTGCAAGTGATTCAGTAAATACTGTAGTCAGTTATGTCTTTTGTAAGATCGTGATCACCCTGTGTGCAGAGTTGGTGGGCCCGCGGGGATTTGAACCCCGGACCTCCCGGTTATCAGCCGGGCGCTCTGACCGGGCTAAGCTACGGGCCCCGGAGGTTTCTTACCACCGGAGACTTATAAACTTAATAGCGAGGGCTTAAGGACCTATGGATTCTAATACTTTTATGCTCGACTTAGGCTCTAGTTTAGGTGTTAAGACTTGAGGAGAAGTGACCTAAGGCTACTAGCTGTCCTAACCCTAATACTCGTAGCTACCTCCATAAGTTTAACTAGGTCTCAACCTCTTCATACACTAGGTAGTAAGGTAGCCGAGCTGAGATTTCCCGATCCCGAGGGGGACTCCAATGGAACGGGGGATTACTACTATAGTGGGGCCGGGGATGTTTACAGACCCGAGTACTTCGACTTACTGGAGTTCTACGCCTTAGTAGGTAGTACTGAGGTAATATTTGCAACTAAGTTTAAGGACCTGGGAAATCCGCTTAAAGCGCCTTTAGGGTTTTCACCTCAGGTAGTACATATTTACGTAGTCGATGACGGGTGCAGCCCTAGGAGAGTGGAGACTCTAGGGTTAAACGTAAAGCTTAGGGCTGTTGATGCCTGGTGCTTTGTCGTAGTTATAGCTCCAGGTCTAGGTGAGCAGATACCTCAGTTGGTCTACGCCAACGGTACGGTTATCCCCATAAGCGATATTCGTGTAGAGAATAGGACGGTCTATGTCAGAATTCCGCGGGACCTCCTACAGGGGGTGGAGGTTGATCTAAGTAGGTGGAGGTACCTAGTAGCCGTAACGGCCTATGATCCTAACTCCCCCGATGGCTTAATAGAGGTAGTACCCGAGGGTGGGGTATCCCCAGTAGTATCACGTACAGCAGATAACGTAACTAGGAAAATACTTCCAAGAGTTCTCGATATCCTAGCGGAGAGTAAAGAAGATCAGTACCGCATGCTTAGGACGTACTCTAGGGAGTACGGGGACATAGCTACCGTCGCAGCCTACCCCTACCTGCAGGGTTATCAACTCCCAGCTGAGAGAACCGTAGTTGAGGTAGTTACCTACACAGTGATCAGTACGGTAACTAAGACCTTCGCCAAAGTCTACCCTATACCGAACGTAACTGCGACCGTAGTTGAGAGTATTCAAGTACCTAGGTACGGCGTTGAGCTATACTCTCTAGCAGCACTCTCAGTAGTCCTAACAATAGCCCTCGCATTAGTACTTAGGAGAGTTAAGCTTTAGGGCTGTTTAGGTCTTCATAATCATTTATTGTACTCGTATTTATTGATGTTTAAGATCTCTCAGGGCTATTAGGTATGCTGATGCCGTGAGAAAGTCTATAAGTTCTCAGAGCTTGTACGATGCCCCCGGGTTTCCGAGAACCGTAGGGTGGTGAGTCATTGGGTGACCGGTGGTGAGTTACTACTGTAAAGGGGTTCGGGGAGACTGTTGAGAGGTGGGTGGTAAGGGACCTCGCTTGTGAGTATGAGAGGCCGTAAAAAGCTGTCTATCGAGAAACGATAAGTTTATAAACTCCCTCCGTGGAGTATTCGTAGGGTAAGGTAGTGCCTACACACGGGTCCATGACTAAGGCTGGTAAGGTTAGAAGTGCTACACCTAAGATTCCGCCGAAGCCTAAGAGGAACCTACCTCCAAGACAGAGGAATAGG
>JAJHQJ010000022.1 GCA_020833415.1 Desulfurococcaceae archaeon
CTCAGGAGCCTGTCCCAGACCAGGGACCTAGCCCTCGGGTCCAGACCTATGGTGGGTTCGTCTAGGATCAGTATCCCAGGCCTCGACATCAGGGCTATCGCTATCTCGAGTCTCCGGATCATACCTCCCGAGTAGGTCCTGACGAGCCGGTGTGCAGCCTCCCTAAGCTCCATGAAGTCCAGTAGCTCCTCTATAACCCCCCTCCTACGGCTCGAGGGGACCCCGTATATCTTGGAGTAGACCAGCATGTTCTCGTAACCCGTCAGGTCCGTCCACAGACTCATCTCCTGGGGTACGTAGCCCACCAGCTCCCTAACCCTAGAGGCCTGGGAGACTACGTCGAACCCCATCACCCTAGCCGTACCGGAGGTGGGTCTGAGCTGGGTAGTAAGTATACGTATGAGGGTCGTCTTACCGGCTCCGTTAGGACCTAGAAGTGCGTGGGAGGACCCCTCCTCAACAGCTAGCGAGACCCCGTCTAAAGCCCTCACACCACCTGGGTATACCTTGACAAGCCTATCGACCTCTATAGCCTTCAGCTCTACCGCCGCTAGGCGTTAGCTCCAGGAGGAAATAAAACCTTACGCAACCTAAGTTATTATACAGCTAGCTTAATCGGCTAAGCTAGCTGTATAATAACTGTAGGTATCGGGATCCCCCGGTGGTCGGGCTGGTCGAGGTTGTAGAGGAGAGGCTGCTCTGTAGAGGTAGGAGGGTCGAGCTGGTTCAGAGGGTCTACTCCTACGGTGGTAGGAGGTTCCTGAGGGACGTGGTGAGGTTCGGGCAGTCCGTGGCCGTAGTACCTCTCCTAGGTAGGGAGGTAATCCTAATCAGGCAGTTCAGGGCCCCCGTAGGGGGGTGGGTCCTGGAGATCCCGGCTGGTAGGGTGGAGCCCGGTGAGAGCCTGGAGGAGGCGGCTACTAGGGAGCTTATCGAGGAGGTGGGCTACAGGCCGCGTAGACTCGAGAGACTGACCTCACTCTATATGTCCCCGGGCTACAGCGACGAGGTACTACACATCTACCTAGCGACAGACCTGGAGTACGTGGGTAGTAGCCCCGAACCGGGTGAGCTGATAGAGGTCGTTAGGCTGGACCTAGAGAAGGCGCTGGAGTACGTGCTAGGAGGTGTAGCGGATGCTAAAACGGCTGTAGCTCTACTAACGCTTAGACTTAAGCTACTGGGGGGCCTACCCAGGCTATAGCTTAAGCCTACGCGGGTTCTTAGGTAGGACAACCACACCGTCTATGGGCTTCCCGCTTAGGTAGTTCAGTATAGCCTCGACTACAGCCTCGTCCATACCCCTCAGCGCCTCGTAGGTGTAGGCAGCTATGTGCGGTGTGATGATGACGTTCTCGAACCTGAGTAGCGGGTGGTCGGGCCCTATAGGCTCCCCCTCGACTACGTCCAGGGCTACGGCACCTACCTTACCCCTCTGTAGGTACTCGAGGAGGGCGTCCCCATCTATTAGCTCACCGCGTGCTGTGTTAACTATTACAACGCCGTCCTTCATGAGCTCGAACTCCCTCCTACCTATCATGTGGTAGTTCTCGGGGGTTAGGGCTGCGTGCAGTGTTATTACATCCACCTGGGTGAGTAGCTCCTCCAACCTACTAACGGGTTCGCACCCCAGCTCCCTAACCCTCTCCGGGGGTACGTAGGGGTCGTAGACCACTACCCTAGACCCGAAGCCCCTCCTGAATATCTCAGCAACCCTAGACCCTATGTTCCCGAAGCCCACCACCCCGATCGTGAGGTTGGGTAGCTCCCTACTGATGAACCTAGCCCTCTCACCCCACCTACCCGCCCTTACGTAGCTGTAGGACCGGGTTACGTGCCTTAGGGCGTCGAGTACTAGGGCTACGGTGTGCTCGGCTACAGCCTCCCTCTCCCTCCAGCCGGGGACCCTTGAGACCACCACCCCGAACTCCTCGGCGGCGGCTACGTCTATGTTATCGTAGCCTATGCCGTGCCTAACGATCATAACTACGGAGTCGTTGTACTCGAAGAACTCGCGGCTGTAGCGCGGTGTTACGCTAGCTACGATGAAGTGGAACCCCTGTAGCCTGGACGCTAGCTCAGCACCACCTATATCCTTCGGGACCTCCAGCCTAACGACCTCACCTACCCTACCTAACCTCTCCAGAGCGTCCGTGTAGACCCCGAAGGACTTCGAGTTAACTACAGCGATCCTGGGCCTACCCATCGGCTACGCCCTTAGGTACTCCTCAACAACCCTCCTAAGCTCAGCTAGCTGCTGCTCTGTGAGCTCTAAGCTCAGCTGGACGGGTGGGTAGCCCGCGTTAACCCCGCGGAACCTCAGGGCAGCCCTCAGAACCTCCTGGGTCTCCACGCCGAACTTCCTAAGCGCCTTCCTAAGCCCGTTGATCCTGTACTGGATCTCCAAGGCCCTCGCATGGTTACCCTCGGATACCGCTCTGTAGAGCTCTACGGCTAGCTCGGGTAGTAGGTTCGATATACCGCATATGTGGGCTGGGGCACCTATAGCGAACGTGTAGTAGAGTAGGTTATCCCCGGCTCCAGCTATGAGGTACCTACCCCCGAACCTCTTAACGTACTCGAGTAGCTGGTCGGTGTCGTAGCTAGTATCCTTTATACCCACTACGCTAGGGACCTCCCTAACTATGTACTCGAAGTCATCTGGGGAGATGTTGTAGCCCTGCCTGTTCCTGTTGTTGTATATAACGATGTCTACACCGGCCCTAGCTACGTAGCTGAAGTACCCTACGAGTCCCAGCCTAGTCGGTACGTGGTATAGGGGGCCTACAACACTTACAGCCCTGTAGCCCAGGTCCTTAGCTAGCCTAGCTAGGTGTAGGACTACCTCTAGGTCAGCCCCACCTACGTGTGGTAGTATAGTCAGTCTACCCGGGGCTAGGTCTATAGCTACCTTGAGTAGCTCCTCCCTAGTCCTAGTACTAGTGATAACCCCCTCACCGTAGGTACCTGAGATGAACAGGGACGATACCCCTGCCCTGAGCTGTAGGTCTACGAGCTGCTCTAGGCAGTCCCTACACAGACTACCGCTATCTGTAAACGGGGTTATTAGTGCTGTAACTACACCCCTCAACATACACGACCACAGGTTAGGGTTTGGGGTAGATGTATTAAGTCCACCGTAGAACATGTTACACAGAGGTGTTAATAGCTACAGTGTGGGGACCTAGGGGAGGTAGTTGAGGGTACTATCCGTAGATGCCGGTACCAGCTTCATAAAGGCAGCGCTGGTCGAGGTCGACGAGGGGATTAGAGTAGTAGACTACACGAACATCCCGATCGAGGTGAGGAGTCCTGAGCCCCTAGCCTACGAGCACGACCCTAGGGAGGTTGTAGACTCCGTAGTGAAGCTACTCAAGCACTACTCCAGGTTCAGACCCGACTCGGTATCCCTATCCACCTACCTCTTCGGCTTCGTAGCTGTAGACAGGGAGCTCAGACCCCTAACAGGTATACTCACCTGGCAGGATGAGAGGGCTACCGAGGTACTGCACCAGCTCAAGCCGTACGCCCAGGACCTCTACCGTAGGACTGGCTGCCCACCCCTACACATCTACACACTACCTAGGCTTCTGTGGCTTAGACAGAGGAGGCGCAGTACCTTCGAGAGCGCTAGGGCTTTCCTAGATGCTAAGTCCTACCTACTCTCAGTACTAGCTGGGGAGGTCGTCACAGACCTATCGACAGCCTCAGGTACCTACCAGCTCCTAAATATCCACAGCCTTAGGTGGGACGACCTAGCCCTCGAGTTAGCCGGGGTCGACGAGTCCTCCCTACCTAGGCTAGCTGAGGGTGATACCGTAACCACCCTCCGGGGGAGGGTAGCCTCCGAGGTAGGTCTGGAGGGTGTTCCACTAGTCCTGGGGGTCTACGACGGGGGGTCGATGGTGTATGGGTTAACCGGTGGGAGGGGTGATATAGCTATAGTAAACCTGGGGACCAGCGCTATGGTTAGGACTACCTCGAGGTCCCCGGTAGTAGACCCGTCACCCCTAATGCGGTTCCAGACCTACTACCTCCTAAGAGGTACCTGGCTAAGCGGTGGTGCGGTAAACAACGGGGCCGTAGCCGTGGACTACGTACTGAGGTTACTCTACGGATCAGCCGACGGTAGGACCTACGAGGAGGTCTTCTCCGAGCTATCTAGGCGCGTACCCACCGAACCGCGGGTTATCTCCGTACCCCTGGTATTCCCGGAGAGGCTACCCTCCCTATCGAGCACTAGGAGGATGACCGTAGCCGGCCTCACAATGGATGTAGATAGGGTGGACGTAGTTAGGGGCGTTGTCGAGGGGGTACTGATGCTCCTAGCCCTAATAGCTGAAGCGATGGGTGAGTGCGGGGTTAGATACGGGGAGGTTAGGGTCGGCGGTAAGCTATCCCAGTACTACTTCGTTAGGTACGTACTATCGAACCTACTGAAGACCCGGGTACTGTACCCCAGAGTACCCGACGCCGTCCACGTAGGTAACTCCCTACTAGCCCTCAGAGCCCTGGGTACCCCGGAGGGGGAGGTCCGCCGGGTTATCGATAGCCTAACTAGCCTAGCTGAGGCTGTGGAGCCGGACCCTAGGGCTGCGGACATCTACAGTAGGCTGTTCAAGGAGTTCGTAGGGCTGGTTAGAGGGGTCTATACAGCTGAGTAGAGCTCGGCCAGGATCTTCCTCAAGGCCCTCCTAATGGTTACGCTTACGGAGGACTTACTACCTCTTACAACCTCCGAGAACTCCTCCAGCCCGACCCTCCTAACGTCGTCGAAGAACCCCTTCCTGTAGGCTACCTCGAGTATGGCCCTCTGCCTATCGGTTAGGGTTGATAGAACGCTCAGTAGGGCCTGCCTCCTGTACTCCTCGAACACCTCACTCCACCTAGCCCTACGTACGCTGACGGATCTGTAGACCTCCCTCAGGTTATCGAACAGCCTCTCAGCCATATCCGGAGGACCTGCTACGAAGAACCTCCTAACACCCCTATCGTAGGTGTACATAGGTATTAGTATAGCCCCAGAGGACTCTACGATCTCGTAGAAGGGGCACCTATACTTAGCAGCTACTACAGCTACGGAACCCCTCCCCCTATCCACGTGTACCCCCAGTAGGTTGTGCTTAAAGGCCCCGTAGACCTCCCTAAACCTGTGCTTATCGAAGCTACCTAGGTCTACGGAGGCCAGGGTGAGGTACAGCTCCTCGCTAACCCTCACCACCAGGATCCCTATGCGGGTAGCTAGGACCTGACTTAGGGCACCGAACATACTGTTCCTAGTACTACCCACCGAGAACTCGTAGAGGTGGAGCCTGGGCAGTGGTGAGCGGGGGTGGCTACCCCCACCTATGGGTGTGCTCACGCCCTCAGTTAGCATAACAGCCTCCTGTGTATATCGGAGACGGAGCTTAAAACCTCGGAGAACCTACCGGGGCGCTCCCTGTAGACCGAGTACGTACTTACGTCGGAGACAGCGGTATCCAGCCCAGGCTCCCTATGATACCCCCCAACCCACTCTAGGGAGCTTATCTACCATTTAATACCGATCTCACACTGAGGGCAGGGATTACGTGTTTACCGCGATCTGGAAGCCCTTGGAAGGAATTAGGTCTTTAGGGGGTATGTGTAAAGGTATTGAGGGGGTTGAGGTAAATGAACCGCAACTATGTTAGTCACTGAGTGCAAAACTGTTAGAGTAGTAAGGTGGTTGGTGATGCTTATTGAGAGAGTAAAGCTTTCCTCCGCTCCCGCTTAGAGATAGAGTTTACTGATAGGGGTAGAGCTATTGAGCATGCTCTCGAGTGGAGTGAGAAGAGTGCATGGTATCCTGTAGTAGTCTTCGGACCTGAGGGCTGTGGAAAGACGTCGTGGCTTAAGCAGGCAGCTGAAGTACTTAGGAGGAGGGGGTTCGAGGTCATCTACGTAGACTCCATTCACAGGGGGTTCGCAGCTCATACAGATGTCGAAGAGGTCGTGTCTAGGCTTAGCGAAGCCGTAGCGGATGTAACGGGGTTCGGTCTAGGTGGATGATGGGCTTGGCTACCTGGAATAACCTTCTACTGTAAAATGGGGGGACTGTAGATCATCACGAGTATCTGTAGGAGGTCTAAGTTCCTTACGTAGAGGCGGGTGAATCAGTGGAGGACCCATTAGCTCACGGTTCGCCGGGGCGAAACTCATCACCTAGACCTGCGTAGCTTCCTGGATACCTTGGTTAGCTAGCTTATTTTTCAGCGCCCCCAACTCCCTCGGGTGTGAGTGTGGTCTCCAGGGAGGAGGCTCTGGGCATTCTAACCAGGTACCTTAGGGATGAGAGGATGGTTAAGCACTGCATAGCTGTTGGGGCCGTTATGAGGGCTCTAGCTACGAGGTTGGGGGAGGACCCCGAGCTCTGGGAGCTCGTGGGGCTACTCCACGACGTTGACTACGACTACGTCGGTAGGGATATGAGTAGGCACGGTCTAGGCGCTCTGGAGATCCTGCGCGGGGTTCTCCCGCAGTACGCTCTAGAGGCTATAGCAGCCCACAACGAGCACAACGGCTTTAAACCATCCTCCGAGGCATCGGTTAGGCTTACCCACGCGCTGAGGGCCTCGGACCACCTCTCCGGGCTTATAGTAGCTACAGCCCTGGTAATGCCGAGTAAGAGACTTACTGAGGTTAGGGTGGACACCCTACTGAGGAAGTTCAAGGCCAAGGACTTCGCCAGGGGGGTGGACAGAGAGAGAATTAGGGAGGTTGAGAAGCTGGGCATCAAGCTGGAGGAGTTCCTCCAGATAGGGCTTGAGGCCCTCAAGGGCGTAGCAGCGGAGCTAGGGCTATAGGTCCAGCTCTGCGATCTCTAAAGGTAGCGTAGTAGGCAGACCCAGCTTAGGTATGGGCTGGGGAGCTGTAGGTACCCGACCACCCCCACACCCTTAGCTAAGGTCTTCGGTAGCCCTCCCCCTTTCTGGAGCTGTTCTACGTACTCAAAACGCTTATATACTCAGTTAGTGTAGCTGTGGTGTGGGGTATATCTATGCGTTCCGTCACTACACTACTAGCATGCACTATACTAGCCGCACTACTAGTAGTCAACGTCGTACCGTACCACCAGCCGGTAGCCTCCGCCCTGAGGATCACCGCTGAAACCTACGATAGGTGGCTAACCCCGTGTAAGTGCTACGGGGGTACCCTCAGGGTAGCCCTACCGAGTGATGTAACCACCCTCAACTGGTGGGTCGCCGGTGCATCCTGGGACCTAATGACGCTGGACCTAATCTACGACAGACCACTCAGGATAATCAACGGTACAGCGACGTGGGAGGTCGCCACCTACCTGGAGTACAGCCCAGACTACAGGGTCCTGACCATGGGTATCAGGAGTGGTATCAGGTTCCACGACGGTAGGGAGCTAACGGCCGAGGACGTAGCATTCACGATAAACGTACTAGCGAACAAGTCCTGGACCTACTACCACGGGTACTTCACCAGCGTGGACAGGGCCGAGGCGGTAGATAGGTACACGGTTAGGATATACTTCAAGCAGCTGGACTCCCAGTTCGTACTGAACTCCCTAACGGTCGTCAGGATAATGCCTAAGCACATATGGGAGCCCCTACTCAGGTCGATGGGCGACGAGCTAGCTAAGTACTCACCCAAGCCCGAGGAGCTCGTAGGCTCGGGGCCCTTCATATTCGTTGAGAGGGTCCCCGGGCAGTACATCAAGTTCAGGGTGAACAAGGACTACTGGCTCGGTAGGCCGTGCGTAGACGAGATACTGCTAATACCGATTACCGATGTCAGCGTCGTCATACTGGGTATCCAGAGGGGGGACCTAGACGCCTACACTTGGGGTGTTGAGCCAGCTGTAGTACCGACGCTACTCGCCAACCCGAATATAGGTATACACGTCTACACCTCGGAGTTCTTCTACCACTGGGGTCTCAACAACCTGGTGTGGCCTCTCAACATATCCAAGTTCAGGCTAGCACTACACTACGCGGTCGATAAGGAAACAATAGTTAGGGACGTAATGCTCGGCTACGGTATGGTCGGTAGTCCGGGTGTTGTAGCACCATTCGGCTCCTGCGCACCGTGGTACAACCCGAACGTCGAGAAGCTGGTCTACTACGACCCTAGGAAGGCCGCCCAGATACTCGACGAGATAGGGTTCACCGATAAGGATGGCGATGGGTGGAGGGACGGACCTAGAGGGGAGCCCGTAGTAATCGAGATATACTCACCAACACCGGGATACGACCCGATTAGGGCTAGGGCGGCCGAGATAATCAAGGAGAACCTGGCTAAGATACCTGGTGGCGGTATCAAGGCCGTGGTATACTACTACGAGTGGGCGACCCTGTGGCCTATGATAAGGGAGGCTAAGGTGATGTCGTGGCTACTGGGTAGCGGCTGGTCCCCGGATATAGGGTGGCTCCACTTCAGGTTCCACAGCAGGCCCGAGGGCGCTGGTAACTGGGCTAGGTACTCCAACCCCGAGGTAGATAAGCTAATCAAGGAACTCCTAGCTACCTTCGACATGGAGAAGCGTAGGGAGCTGGCCTGGGTAATCCAGGAGAAGATAGCCCTAGACTCCCCAGTTATAAACCTCTACTACAGATCATCCCCCAACCCCTACAGGAGGGATAGGTTCGAGAACTGGTTCTTCGAGGCAACTGGAAGCGTCTTCAACAGGATTACGGTACTGAGGGTACAGCTAAGGGCTGAGGTATGCCCAGCACCTGTTAGACCGACACCAACCCCCACCCCAACACCCACGCCTACACCGACACCCACACCAACCCCAACACCGACCCCACCGCCAGTTGCTACAGTAACCGTACCGGTAACACCAACCCCAGTCACAGTAACAGTACCGGCTCCCACCGATTACACACCAATCATAGCCGCCGTCTCCCTAGTAATAGTGGTAGTTGCAGTGGTGCTAGTACTGCTCCTACGACGTGGGAGGTAAACACCTACTTCTATATATAGAGAAGAGCTTTTTCACTTTACTTCTACTCTACTTAGAGAGTGTCCTTCTTCATTGCTTACCCTAAAGGGTTTACTCCCCCTAGAGTGGGAAGAGCCTGCTGGTGAGGTAGGGGTGAAGCTATAGACCTGGACTAAAAAGTAGTTGACTACAGCTGAGTCTCCGCTCCTCTCACTACCCCCCCTAGGAGGTTTAGCTCGGTTAAGACCCTAGCTGACTGTCTTACTAACCAGGTATTCCTCTCAGTCGACCTACCGGTTAGTAGGAGTTCTGCAACAACCCTCCTCTGCCTCTCGTCTAGGAGTAGTAGACCCGCTAGGAAAACCCTCTCCTCCTCTGTTAGGGGCTTACCAAGCTCTCCAGGGAGCTTAACTAGGGCCTGCCCTAGGGGGCTTAACCCCCAGTTATCGCCACCTAGGTTAACTACGAGTGGGTTCCACTTGAGGAGGACGTGGCGGACCCAGGAACCTCTAGGTCTTAGACCTGGGTAGAGTTTGTTCAGCTCTACACCTATATCCCTCCTACTCCTAGGTCCTGATGCTAGGACCCTGGCAACGTCCCTACACCTAGTGTCGTACAATGCCACGGCGTGGGACCGAGTTCACGATCTCTACGGAGCTTATATACTCTACGTTGACAGACCTCAATTAAGGTAATACCCTATCTACGGGTGGCTCTCGTACCACTATAGGGTATCCTAGGTAGCGTTCACATAGGTTACGACTTCCCGAGCTATTGGGGGCTGAGTTAGAGGAGAGGGCTATCCTAGGTGTAGTTAGGAGGGTTCTCGAGGAGGTAGGTATGGAGGTATACACGAATCTACTAGTAGACGGTGTTGAGCTAGACCTAGTAGCCCTCGATAGACAGGGTAGTAGGACGGTGGTTTACGTAGTTGAGGTCAAGTCCAGACCTAAGAGGAAGCTACTAGAGCAGGTACTCAGTAGGGTGGGTATGTCGGACTACGTCTACGTAGCCCTACCAGCTAGGTATTACCCGTTCCTACTCGAAGTACCGCCACCAGTAGGCTCTCTAGCGGTGGAACTAGACTCACAGATAGTATACGAGATAAGAAAGGCTAGCTACTTAGGTAATGGTAGGAGACTACTGGAGAAGTTGAGGTCTCGCCCTCTACAGAGGTAGTAGAGGCATACACACATACTACCAGACGCACTCCGACTGAGGAGGGGTTACCTCCCAGCCGTTGTGCGTCCAGTAGTATGAGCGTACGCTTCTACTACCTCTGTAGAGGCTGGCGCCTCCAACTAAACATATAGTAGGAACCCTAAGACTATCTTTACTGACGTAATATGTAGGGGTATGCAATACCGTATTACATCAGGGTGAAAGATTTTCGTAGAAGGTTCTTGGTGATGTCATGCGCTATGCAATATATTACCCTCTTCTTAAACAGTGTTTAAGCCCTGTGCAGGTCGTCTATAACGAACTTCGGAAGGGCTGGTACAGTCCAACTACTCCCGCCCTTAGCTAGTTACCGATCTCCGACATTGGGTTAGTTATATTTTTACCTAGCCTCAGTAGCTACTCGGGGTATTCGATGTATGTAAGGGAGGAGTACGACCCGCTGTGGCTTGAGGTTAGGAGGTACCTCAGTATTAGGTTAGCTAAGTACCCCAGGGCTATGAAGAGCGAGCAGGCTGTGCTCTTCCTATCGGACGTTACCGGTGTAGACTCACCGTGGATCTGGAGAGACGGTAGCGTAGACCCACTCCTCCCACTCGACGATAGGGTTGGGGGGCTTGAGGTAAGCTCCTCGAGCTTGGTGGCCCTGGCTAGCGATGTAGATGGTAACGAGCGCTGGAGGCTCGAGGTATACGACATGCGTAGAGGAACCCTAGGCAGTATCCAGGGGGATGGGCGTACCAGTATAAACAACGTAGGGGCTTGGAGTAGTGACGGTCTGGTACACGCGTTTACATCCAACATCAGGAACGGGGTGGACTTCGACCTATACCTCTACGTACACGGTAAGGGGGTTAGAGGTCCCGTAGCCGTTCTCGAGGGTATGAACAGCGTAAGTACCTGGATCTCCGAGAGGTATGTACTAGTGGTCCACTCGAACACTAACCTAGATAGGGACATCTACCTAGTTGACGTAGTTAGCGGGGAGGTTAGGAACCTAACCAAGCACGAGGGTGAGGCCGATAACCGGAGCCCGGTCCCCCTAGACTCATCTAGGTTCCTCTTCCTAACTAACGCAGACCAGGAGTTCACCAACATAGCCGTCTACGACCTGGGTAGGGGCGACTGGAAGTACGTCTACAGGTCCCCCAGGGATGTCGAGGCTCTGGACGTATCCCCGGGTGGGATGTACGTAGCGTTCGTGGAGAACTACGAGGGGTTCTCAAGGCTCTACGTATCTACCGTAGACTTCAGCGAGGTCGTACTAGTAGACGCTCCGCAGGGGGTGGCAGCGGACGTATCCTGGGGGGCTGCCGGTATAGCGTACTCAGTCTCAGGCCCTAGGGTAGGTCAGGAGGTGTTCCTAGCGAACCCCGGCTCAGCGCCGAGGGCTGTGACCAGCTCACCTAAGTTCGGGCTTAGGATGGAGGAGATGGTAGTACCTGAGCACGTATGGTACGAGAGCTGGGACGGTATGAGGATCCCGGCCCTCATCTACAGACCTAGGACCGGGAAGCCCCCGTACCCAGCGGTGGTCATAGTGCACGGAGGACCTGAGAGTCAGGCTAGACCCAGCTTCGACATGCTGGCTCAGATCTTCGTCAGACTGGGGTTCCTAGTCCTACTACCTAACTTCAGGGGCTCGACGGGCTACGGTAAGACCTTCGTACACCTAGACGATAGAGAGAGGAGGATGGACTCCCTAAGGGATATAGGGGCGCTGGTGGTGTGGGCTGAGGAGAGGGACCTACTAGTTAGGGGTAGGGTAGCGATTACCGGGGCCTCCTACGGCGGCTACGCGACGCTGATGAGCCTAGCACTCTTCCCGGACTACTGGAGCTGCGGTGTTGAGAGGGTGGGTATAGTCAACCTAGTGACCTTCATAAGGAATACAGGGCCGTGGCGTAGGAAGTACAGGATCTACGAGTACGGAGACCCGGATACGATGTACGACGTAATGATGGCCCTCAGCCCCATAACCTACCTAGATAGGATACGCGTACCCCTCATGGTCGTACACGGGAGGAACGACCCCAGGGTCCCCGTAAGCGAGGCTGAGCAGCTTGTGAGGAGGATGAGGGAGCTGGGTAAGGAGGTGGTGTACGTAGAGATAGGCGATGAGGGTCACGGGGTTGCTAAGGTACGCAACAGGACCTCCGTCTACGCGGAGGTAGTTAGGTTCATAGTTAAGCACACCCTATCAGCTGAGACAGGTTAGATCACAGCTCACCAACGCTGAGCTCATCACCTAGACTAACACCTCAGGGGGGCTAAAAAGCCTTTACCTTCAGCTAGGCCTCACCGGAGATCAGTAGGTTCGATACAGTCTCCCTCAGTAGGTTCAGGGCCTCTCTGGGTAGGGGGCCTGAGGTCAGTAGCTTCTCGAGCCTCCTCCTAACGGACTCAGCTAGCTCTAGGACCTGGGTGTAGCCCCTGTTTACGTACCTAATAGCCTGGAGTAGTGTAGCTAGGTTATCGCATACCTCCACTAGGTAGGCCTCAGCACTGCCACCCACCTCAAGCTCCTCGAGGAGCTGCGCGTACTCCTCCATACCCAGCTCCTTGAGGGCCTCCACCTCGATAGCCCTGGGGTTGGGTATCCTCTCCTTAACGGCCTTTACGATATCCCCGGTAATGCTCTCAACTATATCGTGTAGTAGGGCTAGCTTCAGCACCTTCTCTACATCGACCTGGAAGCCGGAGCTCCTAAGTCTACCACCTAGGACTAGGGCTAGTACAGCTACCTCATATGAGTGCTCAGCAACGGTCTCAGACTCCGATGGTGGTACACCACGCATCATCCACCCAGTCCTAGCTATGTTCTTAACCCTCATAGCTAACTCGTACTTAAACTCCAGCACCCCTAGACCCAGGTACACCAAGCTCTTAAGTAATGCAGGTATAAGCCTACTTAAAACTGGGGTGGCCGCTACTATACCTACTTTTAAACTCAGCTGAGTACCCAGCTTGAGGTAGGTACTATGAGTAGTAAGGTTAGTTACCTTCAGTGGATGCTCCAGGTTCTCAGGAGGTCTGTCGACCTAGGTGGGTTCCCGGAGGAGGTCTACACCATACTCAGTAAACCTGAGAGAGTTCTCATGGTCAGCATCCCGGTGAGGATGGATAGCGGTAAGTTAGTAGTTTTCGAGGGCTACAGGGTCCAGCACAATAGCGCCCTAGGTCCGTACAAGGGAGGTATAAGGTTCCACCCCGAGGTGGACCTGGAGACTGACATCGCGCTAGCCCTCGGCATGACACTCAAGAACTCCCTCAACGGCCTCCCCTACGGAGGTGGTAAGGGGGCTGTTAGGGTGGACCCGAAGAAGCTATTACCCGGTGAGCTCGAGAGGCTGTGTAGGGGGTACG
The DNA here is from genome assembly GCA_020833415.1 of Desulfurococcaceae archaeon. GTDB lineage: Archaea > Thermoproteota > Thermoprotei_A > Sulfolobales > NBVN01 > DRZP01. The sequence continues at coordinate 13,481 of JAJHQJ010000022.1, forward strand.
CTAGGGCCATAGCCCCGCTAATAGGGGACCTGGAGGACATACCGGCACCTGACGTAGGTACCAACCCGCAGATGATGGCCTGGATGGTCGATGAGTACAGCAAGCTCAAGGGCCGCAACGTCCCCGGAGTCTTCACAGCTAAGCCGCCGGAGCTATGGGGTAACCCCGTGAGGATATACTCAACAGGGTTCGGAACGGCCGTAGCCGCTAAGGTAGCTGCCGAGAGGTACCTAGGTACCTTCGAGGGTCTTAGGGTGGCCGTCCACGGCTTCGGTAACGTAGGTCAGTACGCAGCCTACTACTCGGCTAAGTTCGGGGCTAAGGTGGTGGCTATCAGCGACACCTCGGGGACTGTCTACGACCCTAACGGGGTAGACGTAGAGCTGGCCATGAAGGTTAAGGAGAGTACCGGTAAGGTCGTGAACTACCCGAGGGGTGAGAAGATACCCGACCCGGATGCATCGCTCTACGTGGACTGCGAGGTACTTATGCCGTCGGCGATCGAGAACGTCATAAGGGCCGACAACGTCCACAAGGTTAAGGCTAAGGTGATATCCGAGGGGGCTAACGGCCCCACAACCCCGGAGGCTGAGAAGGTGCTGTACGAGAGGGGCACCGTTATAGTCCCGGACATAGCGGCCAACGCGGGCGGCGTCATAATGTCGTACCTAGAGTGGGTTGAGAACCTACAGTGGTACTGGTGGAGTGAGGAGGAGACCCTAAGTAGGCTGAGGTCCATCATAGAGAACAACGTGAGGAGGCTGATAGCTAAGTACGAGTCCCTGAGGTCTGAGAAGGGCCCGGTGACCATGAGGGACGCAGCCTTCGTACTAGCTGTAGAGAGAGTCTACAAGGCGATGAAGGTTAGGGGCTGGATCTAACCCGCGCATCCAACCTACACCTAGGTATGTGGGCTACCTCCATACGGTCTTTTACCCTCTACACCACCGGACTACACCTAGTTGTCCCACCCGGCTACGCTACCCGGTTGCTCCAGTAGGAGGCCATGCCCAGCCCCACCCGCTCCATCGCTCACGCTCAACCTAAGTACCGTGGGGTGCGGCTACCCCGGTCAACGCCGGGGAGATCCCTAGGGGTCTCCTACGCTCCCGCGTAGGGCGCCTAGGTGATCTGCGGAGCCCCCTCCGCGGGGTGCATTTGCGTAAGGGCTTGAATACCCCCAACGTACGGAGCTCACGCTGGGTGGTGCGGGTTGTTCGCTAGGTACGCGGCTGTGGTTAAGAACCTCCGGGGC
>JAJHQJ010000005.1 GCA_020833415.1 Desulfurococcaceae archaeon
GTCGTGTAAATACGAGCTACCCCTCTCAAGGCCTAAGGTAGGGGTTCAGGGTATAACTGGTAGTTGGAGGATTAGGAGGCCGGTACTAGAGCGTAGTAGGTGTATAGGTTGTGGTCTATGCTGGCTCTACTGCCCGGATAGCGTTATCGATGTAGAGGAGGAGGGAGGGAGGTTTAAGGTTGGTATAGACTACACCTACTGTAAGGGTTGTGGTATATGCTCATCAGTATGCCCAACGAAGGCTATAACCATGGTTGAGGAGGTGTAGTATGATGAGGCTAACACTAACCGGTAACTACTGTGTTGCGTATGCAGTTAAGCTAGCTAGAGTTAGGGTAGTCTCGGCTTACCCTATAACACCACAGACAACTATAGTAGAGAAGATAAGTGAAATGGTTGATGAAGGTGAGGCCGATATTAAGATGATTAGGGTGGAGTCCGAACACTCAGCGCTCTCAGCAGTCTATGGAGCTGCTAGCGCCGGTGTTAGAAGCTTCACTGCTACATCATCACACGGACTCCTATACATGCATGAGATGGTGTGGTGGGTGGCTCAAGCTAGGATCCCGTTAGTTATGGCTGTGGTTACTAGGACTATAGGACCTCCATGGAACATCTGGACAGACCACCACGATATCATGGGTCAGAGGGATACCGGCTGGCTTATAGCTATGGCCGAGAACAACCAGGAGGTACTTGACGAGACCATAAAGTTGTTCAAGATTACTGAGGATCCTGATGTATTCCTACCCGGCATGATAGGGTTAGATGCCTTCGTACTAAGCCATACAGTGGAGCCTGTAGAGGTACCGGATCAGGATGTTGTAGATAGCTTCCTACCTGAGAGGAGGCAGCCATACGTAATTAGAGCGGGGGACCCCCTAATAATGGGTAACATACCTTCGGACCTTGTTAGGAACGCTAGGATGAGGTGGGACGTACACCTAGGACTTAGGAATGCTGAAACCGTAATAGAGAGGGTCGACCAGGAATGGGGTAAGCTTACGGGTAGGTACCACGGGGGGTTAACCGAGTGCTACAGGTGCGAGGACTCGAAGTATATAATGATGGGGATCGGGTCGTGGGTAGGTGATATGAGGATAGCTGTAGATTCCCTCAGGGATGAGGGCTACCCCGTAGGTCTACTGAAGATCAGGTACGTCAGACCGTTCCCAGTAAGGAGAGTCTACGAGACTGTAAAGGGGTCTAAGGGTGTGGTAGTCTTCGATAGGTCTATCTCAGCCGGATCCGCGGGTCCTCTATTCCTGGATGTGGCGTCCCATGTACAGGCTATGAGGTTGGGGATCCCCGTAAAGAACGTCGTGGCCGGTTTAGCTGGTGTAGACGTGGGGTACAGAGACTTCGAGCTAATAGTTAGGAGGTTTGTAGAGGAGGTAGAGAGGGAGGGTTGGGTTAGGGAGTTCCTAGAGTTTTACTCTGGGAGGTGATGGGTGTGCCTCTAACAATTAGAGAGCTACCTAGAGAGAAGTACGTCCTACCAGGGCACGCAGCATGTCCTGGATGCCCAGAGGCTATGGGTCTGAGGTACGTCGGTATGGCATTAGGTAGGAGGGCTATCCTGGTGATCCCAGCTGGCTGCACATCGATAATCCAGGGCCTCTCACCGGGTTCAGGGCTTGCGTTCCCTATAATAAACGTAGCCTTCGCCTCATCCGACGCCGTCGCGGCAGGGGCCTCCGCAGCTAAGGAGGTACTCGGGGAGGATGCTATAGTTGTGGTGTGGGCAGGTGATGGGGCTACCTCGGATATAGGTTTCGCAACCCTCTCAGGGGCTGCCGAGAGGGGTGATAACATAATCCATATATGTGTAGATAACGAAGCCTACATGAACACCGGGATACAGAGGTCCTCGCAAACACCTAGAGGGGCCTGGACCACGACTACCTGGAGAGGTAAGGCCGAGCCTAAGAAGAACATGCCCCTTATAATGCTGTCCCACGGAGTTCCGTACGTAGCTACAGCCAGCGTCGCCTACCCACTAGACTTCATAGAGAAGCTGAGGAAGGCGGCCACCATCCGGGGGTTTAAGTACATACACCTACACGCACCATGCCCCGTTGGGTGGAGGTTCGACCCATCTGAAACCGTTGAAATAGCTAGACTCGCTATAGAGACCGGAATGTGGGTACTCTTCGAAGCTGAGCGGGGTAGGGTCGCGATAAGTCCGCCGAGTAGACCCTACGTGGATAAGTCTAGGAGGAAACCTATAGTTGAGTACCTCAAGAGACAGGGGCGTTTTAGGAACATCACTGAGGAACTAGTTAAGGAGTTAGAGAGGGAGGTAGATGAGTACTGGAGTATACTGATTAAGCTATCTTCCCAGTAGGTTCAGGAGCACTATCGAGGCTATAAAGAGGACTGATACTAGTATTATCTGCCTAGGCGTTACCTCAAAAACAGCCTCAACCTCCTCGAAGAACCTAACTAAACCAGCTGCCGGCGATACCGGAGCCTCCCTCCTCCTACGGCGAGACGACACCGAACCTACCCCACACCGGGGTAGGTCACACCCTTTTAAACCTTCAGAAAGGTACATAAGCTACTCCACCTAAAATCGTTGGGGGTATGGATGGTAACATTGAGAGAGGCACAGGACATGATGAGGGTGAGGTACTTTGAGAGAGACTCCTCTAGAGGTATCTACGCGACGTTTACATGGTTAGTTGAGGAGATCGGAGAACTGGCTGAGGCTATACTAAGTGGTAATAAGGAGAGCATCGAGGAGGAGATAGCCGATGTAATAGCGTGGGCTCTTTCCCTAGCTAACCTCCTAGGAGTAGATGTTGAAAGGTCTTTCCTGAGGAAGTACCCTAGGGAAGTGTAGTGGGTATTCAGTGGGTTCCACAGGAAATAAAGGGGTAGTAAGGTACTAGTCAGAAGGCACACCCCTTCATTTCTCCTGGAATAAGATCGCGCTTAGGGTTTGTTTTGAACTTTGGATAATATTAAAGTGCATTTCTTTCTTTGTAGAGTATTAACTGAAAATATATAAAGTGAACTACATTATACAAACCAACTATACTATAACCGATCTAAACAGTTTATGGGTTTCTCTACATCATAAAGCTGAGTAGAGTAGTAATAGAAAGCGATCAGTAGTGCAAAAGAAATAGAGGGGTGTGTCTCAGGTTGTGGTTATGTGGGAATTTAGTGGGTTTCAGAGGAAATGGAGGGGTTTACCTGATTTACCCAATTTTCTATAAAGGTAGCTATCCCCTCGAACGCCTCTGCTAAGGGGGTATCAGGTTTCTCTAGTATGTATATCAGTCCCCTACTTACGTAGCCTGGAAGCTCCGGGTCTATAGGTATCTTAGCTATTATGGGTATTCCGTACTTCTGTGAGATGTAATCTGAAGTCGAATCACCGAATATACTGTACACCCTACCGCTTTCAGGGCAGTAGAAGTAGCTCATGTTCTCGACTAACCCAAGCACCTTAAGCCCTACATGTCTTGCGAAGTTTACTGCCCTTACTACTACCCTACCCACGACCTTCGAGGGTGTAGTGACTATTATAGCTCCATCAACTCTCACTCTCTGTGCAACTGTTAGAGGTTCATCCCCCGTTCCTGGGGGTAGGTCTATTATCAGAAAATCCTGTTCACCCCACCTAACCTGCGTTAGTAGTTGTACTATCGCACCGGTCTTAAGGGGTCCTCTCCATATTATAGGTGTCTCATCATCCGTTAGAAAGCCTAATGACATAACTCTAACCCCTAGGGGTCCCTCTACAGGTTCTATACCATCTAGGGAAACCGAGGGCTTCCTACCCTCCAGGCCTAGGAATATAGGTACCGATGGACCGTGGAAATCTACGTCGAGGACACCGACCCTATAACCCCTCTTAGCTAGTGCTACTGCTAGGTATGAGGATAGTAGAGACTTACCTACACCACCCTTACCACTCATAATAACGATCCTATGTCTAACCTCTGGTAGGAGTTCCTCCGATTGCGGAGGTTTATCTACAGTAACTCTGAACCTACTACCCAACGCTTATACCCCTCAACCCACCTTCTGGACGTTTACTAGTTCTACGGTAAATACGTACCTATCAATACCTACCTCAGCTTTAACTGGTACTAAACTCAGTTCAACTCCTCTGTATACAGTTACGGAGATATTCCTGGGGATGTTGTCTATGGTGCGTACGTAGGTATAACGGTAGGCTGATACGGAAACCTTACCCAGAGCTTCGTTATTCACAGTGAGGCTACCCAAGTTCTCTATACTGAGGTTACTCCATGAGGAGACTACCGTGGGGTTTAGGAAGAGTGTACTCATGTTTTCAGCTCTAAACACGAGCCCTAGAACCTCAGCTACTACGTAGAGCTGGGGCTGGACTGCGTAGGGGAGGGCTGAGTAGTTTACTCTATAGACATCGCTTTCGTTACTCCTGGAGAACTCCTTACGTATAGTTAGGTAGAGGTAGTCCAATGTCCCGAGGACGTAGCTCGAGGTGGGAATATCGCCCCTAACCTTATAGACTAGGACTATGGTCTCATTTTTCCTGTCTCCGAGCTCCAGGAACCTCTGGAGCACCTCGCGTGGACTAGCCCTAGTACCAGACCCCGTCTGACCTCCAGTGGTTACCACTCCAATGAGTTGGTAGGCTACTATACCCATCACTACCAGTAGTACCCCAACAGCTACCAAGTCCAGTCTGACTCTCCTATACCTCCTCTTCCTAACCTGCTTACCTACCTCCCTCCTCCTACCCGTAGCTCGTTACCCGATCTAAATAGGCCTCAATAATATAAGGTACGGTATTTAGGTGCCGTCGTGAGACTGCTTCGGTTTTCATAGGTTTATAAGGGTTGATGCTGCCATTATCCTGTGAGGCTCTGAGGTTAGCTCAAGAGGTACTCAAGATGTGGGGTCTCTGGGGTGGCCCTGAACGCCCCTAAGGCGGGTGCAGACCCAAGGAGCGATGCGGGGGAAGGAGATGAGGCGATGACCATAAAACAACATAAACTCACATAAGAGCTGAACCCCTCTCCTAGGAGGTGTTAGCTATATTTACGCCGAGTTCAGACCGTGACTCTACGTATCTTTATAACCTCCTCATACTCCTCAATAAACCCGTAGGCTAGGACCACGATATCGTTAACCTTAAGTAGTCCCGAGGACGTTAGATGCTTATAGAGCTTCTCGAGCCCCTCTACGTAGTTGGAAGCCTCTATTACGAATACATTGAGACCCCAGAGTATCGATAGTTTCCTAGCTTCCTCAATTCTAGGTACCCCAATGTATACGGGAACCCTAGGCCTCATAGCAGAGACTCTCCTAGCAGTCCTACCACGCATGCTGTAGATAGCTATGGTAGCGCCTAGGTCCTCAGCTAGCTCTACAACCCCCTTCACAAACCTAGTTCTAAGATCTGCGACGTACCTCTCTACAGTTGGTGTGAAGGAGCTCTCAGCAGCTCTCACTATCTTATTCAACCACCTAACGACCTCTACCGGGTACTTGCCTACAGAGGTCTCCCCAGTTAGCATTAAGGCATCTACACCACTTACAACAGCCTCGTATACGTCAACAACCTCGGATCTAGTAGGTACGGGGCTCTCCCTCATGGACTCCAGTAACTGTGTAGCTACTATAACGGGTTTACCTAACTCCCTACACCTCCTTACAACTCTCTTCTGTATGGAGGGTAGCTCCTCCAACCCTACGTTCATCCCCAGATCTCCACGAGCTACTACAACACCGTCAGATACCTCGATGATGGAGTCGAGGTTTCTGAGGGCACTTAGGGTCTCGATCTTAGCTAGAATACCGATATCGCAGTTCATCCTCTCAGCAACCTTCCTTACCTGCCGTACGTCTTCGGCCGCCCTAACGTAGCTAAGACCTATATAATCGAAACCGCTCCGACACGCAAACTCTACATTCTCTAGATCATTCCTACTAAGTATGGGTAGGTCAAACTCCTTCCCCTTCACCGTAAAGGCCTTCCTAGGTGAGAGAATTGAGTCCGTCTGGGCTAGGGCATCGAAGTAGCCATCCCCAATCTCCACAATGGTGAACGATACCCTCCCATCATCCATTAGCATGGTATCTCCGCTGGAGAGCTCCTGGAGTACTGTAGGGGGTACGTCTACTGAGACTACAGGACCCCGCGTACCTAACTCCGAAAGTTGCTTACCCTGCAGTAAGAACCTGACCACGGTTCCCCTAGCTACATCTAGGGGTTTCTCCATCTGACCCAGCCTAAGGGAGGGGCCAACTACATCACCAATAAGGCTGACGTACCTACCGCTGGACCTCTCCACATCTCGAACCAGTTCAACGTACCTACTCCAGGTCTCTCTACTACCGTGGGCGAAGTTTATCCTAAAACCACTAACACCTAGAGCCACCATCTTATCAATTACCTCCTCCCTAGAGGAGGCCGGACCTATGGATGCTACTATCTTTACGTTCACAGCTCCCACTCACGGATCTACCGCAGATAACACTAAAATCAGGTCGCCACCCATTAGAGTACTAAATGGGGTTCTCAACCAGTCCATCCCAACCGCTCCTACCTCTACATAATATAGGTCTTAGAATTAGTCGGCTACTACTCTCAACCTATACCCGCTGTATACCTTCTTCAACCTATCACCGTACCTCCTCAGAAGAGCTGCCTCCCCCTTAAGTCCTGTGCAGTGGGCTGCGTGGACTTCGGTAACTCCCTCAACCTCTAACTCATTGACAACCCTCTCAATATCCTGCGGCTCAGCCTGTGCTAGGTGCAGTCCCCCGATTACAACTACTTCACTAGCTCCGGTAACTTTCCTAGCCTTTCTGACTATGTTGGAGATCCCGGAGTGTGAGCAGCCGACTACAACTAAAGCCCTACTCCCTACCCTCACGGCGATTCCGGTATCGTCCAGCATGTACTCATCGGTGAGGGAGCCGTCGCGCACTGTCTTAAAACCCTCTACGGCGTAGCTATTATCGTAGTACCTCTCAACTTCACCGAGGAACCACAGATCCTTGGAGAGCTCTACGGACTCCTTGAGCAGTACGACCTCGAAGTCCCTTAGAGTCTCTCTAAGCTTCGGGCTAAACCCGACGTTGAACCTCATAGATCCGCCCCTAGTGGAGTAGCACGGCTTTAATACGTCGGGGTGTGCTAGGAGGGGTTTTCCAGCAAGTAGTTTGGAGAGCCTTACGAGACCTTCCGAGTGATCGTAGTGCCTGTGCGAGAGAACTAGGGAGTCGACGGGATTGAGGTCCGCACCTGCAGTCCTGGCGTTGTAGAGTAGTACCCGGCCGGAGGTACCGAAGTCCATAAGGACTCTATAGGAACTACCGTCCCCATACTCAACCGATACTAGTGCGCTAAACCCATGCTCCGAGAGGAGTCTGGTAAACCCGGAGTAGTCATCTACTAAGATAAGTACATCAACTCTATAGACCTCCCGAGGGGTCGGCATGCCACCCCCAGCTCTGCTGAAGCCTTGAGTTAATATACCTATGCAGAGCTCTGGGAAGACCCGCAGCATCAGTCCGGGGAGTTCAAATCACACCTCATTCCGTCTCGAACTCATCATCGTACACCGCATTAATTAAGACCTAAAGACCCTGCCCCCATATTTCCTACAGTCTCCTCCTAGCCTTTAAAGCTGACTCGAACCTACATATAACCCTATCACAGGGTAACTCCAATTCTGCTGTCCCTTTCTCTATGAGGTCTACGATAATCTCGTCTACCTCTACCTCTATTCTCCTAGCTACCTCGCATGCTCTATCATGGTCTATACCGAACCTCATGAGGGCTTTCTCTATCGTGGCATGTCTTCTTAGAATAGCTGTACATAAGGCCACACCCCTCTGACTAAGGCTAACACCATCCTTCTCCTTAGTAACGAGACCTTTGAACCTAAGCTTCTTAAGCATTAGAGAGACAGTAGCCTTAGAGGCTCCGAGGGTCTTAGATATCTCGACGGGTTTAACACACCTACACCCCCTCTTATACGTTAAAACGTAGATCGATACCAGGTAGTCAACCATTTCAGGAGTTAGGTCGACGTCCATCTAACCACCTAATGAGAGTCCCAGTAGTTAGGAGGGCTAGGCTTATAACTCCCATGCATAGTGATACCTGAGCCCCCGTTAGGTAGGAGATGGAGTAGCCAGCCAGCGAGATCATCGTAGAGAAAGCGATAGCGGTTCCTACGCGGTAGCTTCTCAGTAGATACACCGAGATAACACTTGGAGTAGCTATTAGTACACCAGCTACAACCACCCCGTAGATCTTGACGGTAGCCGATAGTGTTAGAGCTACTAGGGTATACACTAGGTAGTAGTAAGCCCTTGTGTTTAACCCGGAGACGTAGGCTAGGTCAGGGTCGAAGCTTACATACTTAAGCTCTAGGTTGAAGGTCAGTATCGAGACTACGGTTAGTAAAGCTACCAGGGTTAGGTAGGCTAGGTCATTTGGGTGTACCAGTAGCGCTATACCCCAGACTACAGCCATAGCTCTGGAGTAGCCTACGGGGGTTATGTACGCTAGGTACCAGGCGGACGTTACGGAGAGTACGGCGGAGAGTGAGGACAGTAGGGATATAGCAACGTCCTGGGGGACCCTCCTCCTACTTAGCTCAGCTACGAGGACTGAGGACGCGAGTGAGTAGAGGAAGATTACTAACTGGAGGGGGACGACCTTGGTGAGGCTCTCGGCTAGTACACCTAGGAGGGCTCCGGCTAGTAGGGAGTGCAGTAGCTCGATAGCAAATACTGTACTCTGCATTAGGCTCAGTACGTAGCTAAGAGAACCGAAGGCTACGCCCCCCAGAGCTGCAGCGGCGAACCCTAAGGCTACTATACCTAGGAGGGGCAGGGAGATCACCTTGCGGACCTCACCGCGTGGTCCTCCCCCAGTATCATCACACCAGCTACTTCAGACATGGTTGGGTAAGTCCTCCTAAGGTTATCCGGGGTTAGCACGCGGCTAGCAGGTCCGTAGGCTACGACCCTCCTGTTCAGCAGTATCACTAGGGGTTCGTACCGGATGCATGAGGCCATCTCATGCGTACTCATCAGTACGTCCACGGAGTACTCTTTATGCAGTTTGTAGAGGGTTCCGGCTAGGTCACACTTAGCGTCAAAGTCCAGTGATGCTAGGGGTTCGTCTAGTACTAGCAGCTTGGGCCTCCTCACTATCACGCTAGCTATTAAAGCCCTCTGGAGCTGACCTCCACTCAGCTCACTAAGCCTCCTACTACTCAATCCCTCGATCTCCATAGCTCTTAAGGCTTCCTCAACAGCTTCCTCAACATCTCTACCCACCACCCTCGGAGGCCTTCTCGTTGAGAGTAGTGTAACTGCTACGAGCTCCCTCACGGTCATGAAGGGACTTGGTCTACTAGTACCTGGCTGGGGCAGGTACCCCAAGAGCTTGGAGACCTCACGCCTATCCCTAAACGGGTCCCTACCGTAGACCCTAACATAGCCGCGTAAAGGTCTTAGGAGGCCTACTAAGACCTTTATTAGGGTTGTCTTACCAGCTCCGTTAGGTCCTAGCAGTAGCGCATAGAAGGGGGAGGTTAGGGTGAGGTTCACGTTCTCCGCTGCGTAGCTGTCGTTGTAGGATGCGTAGACGTCTACAAACTCCACCGACTTACCTACGTCTTCCAAGGCTAATCACCCCGATTGTATAGCCTAAGGCAACCCCGGAGATAAATACAGCAACCGCTATCAAAGTGAAGGTTAGGTAGTCACTACCTCCTCCCGCAGTTTCGGTGTGGGCTCCGCGAATCATTAGGGCAGTGAGCGTAACTAAGGGGATCAACTCCGGGGATACGTCCTGGTACTTAGATAGGGGGACTACAGCTACGGGAATCCCCCTACTCCTTAACTGGCTTACCGCGTCTCCGTACTCAGCTAACTCGAAGTCTGAGACTAGTAGTACATCGTACAGCCTCCCGTAGGAGTTAGCTGCATCTAAAACACGCGGTGCCTCGACCTGTAGACCGTGCTCTGGGAGTACCAGGTAGCTGAGCTCTAGACCTAGCTCCACTACTACGTACTGGAGTACCGGTGTTAGTAGAGCTACCCTAGTAGCTCCCAACCTCCTAGATAACTGATCAAGTACCTTAGCTAGGTCATCTAGGTACTGTAGGTACCTCCCGAGGTTTCTCTCGTAGTACTCAGAGCCGTCGGGGTCTACCTCGGAAAGGGCTCTGCATACAGCTCTAGCTACTACCTTAAGCCCACCTAGCGTAAAGGCGTAGCCGTGGGGGTTTACCTCACCGGTTAGGGGGTTATTCAGTAGCTGGAGACCTGTAGTAAGGTAGTCCCTGTAGCTAACTAGACGTAGAGTTAGATAACCACTGGAGACTAACTCCTCGACCCTCTCCTCAATGGGTAGGTGTGAGGGGCCCGTCATTACGACTAGGCGTGCCCTACTAACGAGGTCCAGGAGGGTCGATAGTGGGGGCTCGTAGTGGTGTGGGTCTACCCCTAGAGGTACCAATGAGATTACCTCAACTCTATCACCTCCAACAGCTCTAACTACAGGTTCTAGGTATGGAGCTGTAACAGCTACTACAACATCTCCGGAACTCACGTACAGGGAGGTATAAGCCGATAGCACTAGCATTACTGAGACTAGTACTGCTAGGTGCATCCTACCACCAGAGTTTTATTACGTAAAACCTCTTATAAGTTTTACCAAATAAAACCAAGTAAAGCTTATTTCGCAGTTAACTCGATAAGCTACTGGGGCCGGTAGCTCAGCCTGGAAGAGCGCTCGGTTTGCACCCGAGAGGTCCCGGGTTCAAATCCCGGCCGGTCCACCACGTCCTTAAACTCAACCGACTAACCAGTCCCTAAGCCCTGTAGCCTTTAAGGTAAAACCTCCAGAGGATCTTGAGGGTTGTTGTATGATACTCTCAGATACCGACCTCGTGGAGTACCTGAGGAGCGGTAGGCTAGTTATAGAGCCCCTGGACTGGGAGATCGTCAGGGAGAACGGGCTGGACCTTAGGCTGGGTAGCGGGTTCTGCGAGATCCTGCAAGCTAGTGAGGTACTCACGGTAGGCGAGGGCGATGTCTCCAGCTATTACAGGTGTGGTGGGGGTGGGGACTACCTACTACTTAAACCCTCTACGCACTACTTACTACACACCCTGGAGACCGTGGCCCTACCGGATGACCTGATGGGCTTCGTAGAGCTCAGGTCCACGTTCGCTAGGCTGGGCTTCGTAATGCCCCCCACGATAGTCGACGCAGGGTTCAGGGGTCAGCTAACGGTGGAGGTACTCACACCCCCCTATCCGACTAGGGTTAGGGTGGGCACCAGGTTCCTGCACGTGGTGTTCGCCAAGACACTAACACCCGTAACCAACACCTACAGGGGTAGGTACCAAGGGCAGAGTGGGGTAACCCTACCTAGGTGGTAGTTAAGCGCTGTTAAACTAGTCTAGCTCCAGCTTCTGGGTAGCTGTGAACGCTGTAGTGGTTCCAGGGAGTGTTGACCTAGACCTAAGCCTCTACCTAAGCTTTACCCTACCGATGTTCACCAAGAGGGGGGTCTGCTGGGTTAAGGAGTACGGCTTCGGGAGGGGCAGTATTCTGTGTTCGGATGGTGGTGTGAAGTGTTATGGGGAGGGCTGTAGTGAGACCCTTGTTACCTACCTAGCAGGTCTATGGATAGATAAGGATAGGGCTTTAGAGCTAGTTGAGGGTAGGGCCCGCGAGGTTGCCGAGGATGTAGTGTCTAGGTTCTACTGTTTAGGGGTACCGGCATCTCCCTGGGATACATTTGAGGTACTTACCACAGCCTTTCTGTCCAGGAAGACGGACTACCACACTAATACCGTCAGGTGGGTTAGGCTCCTCCTAAGTTACTTAAGCCTCGAGCAGGGTCCCACCTTAGAGGGGGTTCTTAGGTGCTCTGAGAGAGTTTATAAAGAGTTCCACTCATACCAACTCCTTCAATACCACCAGGTCGTGAGGGAGATCTACGCCGTATCCTCAATGGCTAGGGCTGTGAAGGAGGTCGACAAGTTGAGGATGGAGCTAGTTAAGATAAGGTACGTCGGTCCTAAAGTAGCTGACTCCTTCATACTCCACGTAGGCTTAGATCCCTCCAAGGCCCCGGTAGACGTACACTACATGAGGTTCCTGAAGAGGTGGGGTCTGCTTAGGGAAAGCCTTACAGTACCATCTAAGGTCTACTGCTCTAGGTACTCCTGCAGTAACTGCCCTCTAGCACCTAGGTGTGTATCTAACTACGCATCCACGCTATTTAGGAGTTTAAATGGCTTTATTCAATCAGCAGCTTACGTAGCTGACAAGCTAGGTATAACTAGGTGTGAGGATATGGAAAGAGTTAGACATAAGCTAGTATAGAGCTTTAGCTAATTGGAGGGATTCTCTCTATCTTAAACCAGGTAACCTCGTCTCTCTTAAGTAGTCTACTCACCTCGTTCTCAGCTACATCTCCATCTATAAGTACGTAGTAAAACCCGTCCACAACAGAGCTCTTTGTCACCTTAATAACCCTATACATAGATGATAGGCTCTTGATTATCTCATCAGCTAAGTTCCTGTAGTATGTGGTGAAGTATATGGCAGTCCTAGACACGTTATCCACCCATGATACTACTACCCCAGAGCTTTAAGCTTATGTTGAATTCTCAGCCTGTACTTTAAAAGGTCTTCATTCCTCCCGGTCGTACCTGCATACTATCCTTTAAAACATCTTAGCTCTAACCATACGTAATCTCCATCACGGAGTCTCAGTAGCTCCCTCAAATACTTTGAGGAGACGACCTCCAGAATCCCTTCATGGTGCTTAGATAGATTCGGTCTAACTACTACTACGTCTGCGGTAGCTGTGTTGTCCCTACCTATAGAGCCTAGCCAGTACCTAAACCCTCCGTAGAGTTTTCCCTCAAAGAATACGTTCCTTACGAACAGGGGTTTACATAGCCTCTCTATGTTACTAACGGGGGTCCCCATGTCAACGTTGAGGGTCCCCGGGTAGGGCTCTTCATTCAGTATCTCTGTGAATAGTAGGTAGTATATTGGGAGTGAGATAAAGTACCTCCCACGACCAGGTCCGCTCACAACCCTACCTTCTAGCTTCAACGGCCCTCACCTCCTTAGCTACCCTATCAGCTAAGTAGGTAGGCTCAGGTAGGTCGTGATGCTTAAAGAGGGTTTTAGATAGAACCCTTAAGTTATCCAAGCTAACTCTATGCCCTATGCTTAGGTATACCTCCCTCCTACCATACTTAACTACTAACCCCCCAACTAGGTCGTCTACTACGATAAGCCTTTCGGGACCCGAGTCCACTACCCTACCGTAGAGTAAGCTCTTAGCTGCTCCCACAGATGCGGTGTCGGTGACCAACCCTATGTGTGAGGCTATACCAAATCTTCTCGGGTGTGTTACCCCATGTCCATCTACTACGAGGAGGTCCGGTTTTATACTCAGAAGCTCTATAGCCTTAATTAGTAGAGGGGCCTCCCTAAAGGCTAGTAAGCCTGGTATGTAAGGCACCTCAACCCTTCCCTTAACGACTACATACTCCACAGGATCCAGTTGCGGGTATGTGAGTAGAACAGCTACACCCACACCGAGGTTCCTAGCGTAGCTAACGTCTAAGCCAGCTACGTACCTAACCTTACCTAGGTCTAAGTCGTTGAGCGAGACCCTCCTCGAGAGCCTCTCCTGCAGTCTCTTAGCTCTCTCAACATCGAATATCATATCCTAGGCCACTGGGTAAAACCTCTCGTAGGCTCCCTTCCTAGTTATAACGGCTACGTCTACTCCGTCACCTGATACAGCATCCCTACTGATGGCTGCCCTGATAGCGTTTACAGCAAGTCTCTCGGCGTCCTCAACACCCATGTTCTCCCTGTACCCGCTTTCGATAATACCTATAGCTATAGGTGCCCCAGTACCTATGGCAGCGTAGTTGTCCTCTATGAGGGAGCCTAGGGGGTCCATTACGAATAGGTGCGGCCCGGTCTCGTCTATACCTCCGAATATGATCTCCGAGAGGAACGGGTAGTACTTGTACTGGTATAGCAGTGTTGAAAGCAGCTTAGCAGCCCCCCTAACGCTAATGGGGTAGCCTAGGCTAATCTCGTACGACCTTACCTCAACCGATAGCCAGCGGGTTAGCGTCTGAATATCTGCGAAAAGCCCTGCTAAAGCTATGCCAAACCTATCGACTAGTATGTACACCTTCTTACCAGCTCTACTCATAACGTAACCTCCGTAAGCCACTCTCTTTTCGGCAGCTAGAACTACGGCATCCAGGAGCCTAAGCCCTACAGCTGTAGCTCCAGTTCCTAAGCGGTCGTAGCCCATACCCTACCCCAACTATCCTAGAGCAACCAATATATAACTAATGGTGGGCCCGCGGGGATTTGAACCCCGGACCACCCGGTCCCCCACGGTTAGGCACGATATGAGCCGGGCGCTCTACCTGGCTGAGCTACGGGCCCCAGAAAGACTCCTGTAAGCGCTTTTAAACGTTTTAACCTCAGCCCACCCTCGCCCACCTCCAGGTGCCTGTCACGTTCTACAACTGAAAGCATTACCCCTTAGGGCGGGGAGGAGGTCAGTTGCTGTACCTAGGGGACCCCATCTTAGCCCATCCCTTTACAGGTAGCACGGTCACCTCGAGGGTAGGTTCTCCGGGTATCGGATGGGGGTTACTCCTAATAATCTACTGCCAGATTTGGAGCTGCCTACCCGGTAGCAGTGAATCTCTCAGCCTTTCTAAACTTAATAATAACCTCTGAGGACATCCCTTATTTGGGTATGCTACGCGTTAGAATCTACGTAATTAGAGCCGGCTCGGACGATCCGAGGAAGTCTACGGGGCTTAAACTGGTTAGGAAGGGGTTTGCCGAGAGGGTTACCCCAGAGCAGACCCTACCTCACTGTGTCGTACTGCTAACAGTGTTTACTGATGAAGTACTATCTCCACTAGATAGAGATGCTATATCTAGGTGTGGTATAGCTGTAGTAGACTCGTCCTGGAAGAGGGATATTGAGAGAATTAGGAGGGTGAGTACAGCTTGGAGGGGACCTAAGAGGATTCTCCCAGCGTTGGTAGCAGGTAACCCGATTAACTACGGCCGCATATCTCTACTAAGTAGCGCTGAAGCTATAGCAGCAGCACTCTACATAGTAGGCTACACTGAGGAGTCCCTAAGAATACTCTCCCTATTCAAATGGGGTAAGACCTTCCTAGACCTAAATAGGGAACTTCTCGAAGCCTACAGTAGAGCTAGCTCTATAGAGGATGTACTGAGGATCCAGAGGGAGTTCCTGATCTCCAAGGGGCTAGTACCTCCCTAAGTATGCGATTTAAGGAGGTAGGTAAATAAATATCTCCCATTACTACTACCACTTGTGGTATGCGGTGCCTTCAGCTAGGGTACTGGCTAAGATACTGGACCTCCTGGGAAGGGAGGGGATAAGCGGGGTTCTAGTAGGTAGTACAGCACTACAGCTTGCTGCCGGTATGCAGAGGTTTGACGGGGATGTGGATCTTTTTGTAACCTCAACATCAGTGCTAGCAAACCTAGGTATTGTTGAGGAGTTCGTAAGGCGTTATGGCTGTTTACTAGGCTCTACCTGGGTTGGGACTCCCAGCATTACGTGTTACATGGATGGTGAGGAGGTTATAGTGGACCTCTACGAGAACATGCACGACTTCTACATACCCACCGAAATACTCGAGGACTCTGTCGAGTACGAGGTTCAGGGAGTTAAGGTACGCGCAGTTAGACCTGAGGATTACATAGTTCTAAAGGCTGTATCGAGCGCTATAGAGGACCCGGATATTGTCAGGAGCTTAAGGGAGTTCCTAAGGTCTAAGAAGATAAAGCTGAGTAGGAAGTTAATAGAGTCTAGACTTCAGCTATTTGAGGATCCCCAGGCAATTATGCGGAGGTTAGGCGATTTCATTAAGTAATCCTGAGGTTGCTAATCTGAGTAGTGAGGAGATATCGACGAACTCCACGCGGAGTAGTAGAGACCTTATTACGTACTGAGCTAGGTCGAAGACCTTCGCAGCCCTAGTGAGTATTACGAAGTCACTACTACACACCACCCTCCCAGACCCTATGACCTCTACATCCGCTCGCGCTACGAGGATTGTCTCCAGACCGTACCTCTCTCTAATAAATTCAGCATGCTTAGAGCTCCAGCTGACGTTCTTATCTAGGACTATCAACACCTCAGCGGGCTTTAGATCCCTTAATGACTTAGCTACTAACTCCAGTGATAATACTATACTGGGGCTGTCGAAGTCTTTGATGTAGCTACTCCTGAGGTCCCTAACAAAGCCGTCGTCGCAGAGAAATAGCTGCCGCCCTTCTATAGCTGAGGCTACAGTAAGTACGACGTTGTAGCCGTCTATTACTAGAGACTCCCCAGCTACTACTCTAACGGTCTTACTCCTTACTGCTATAGCGTCAGAGCTTCTGTGAACGCATCTCAGTAGGAGAGCTCTCTCATCGCGCTCCAAACCGTACCTAGAAGAAACGAAGTCAAGGGAAGCCTTTTGAGGATACCCCCTATCTAGGAGGTAGCGGTAATCCCTTATAGCCTCCCGGACCTCAGTTCTTAGAGGGACGTACAAAGCTCACGCACTCTCTTCTCAAGGTAGCTACTGAGGTTAAGAACCTCAGGGTCGCTCAATTGCTTAGTAATCGTTAAAACGGCGTGGTCCCTCTTACCCCCACCCCTACCGCCCACTAGAGATGAGAGCTCTCTAACTAGGTCTACGGCACTGATGTATCTAGATGCGGTAGACCCCTCAGATACCTCGATTAGCGATCTCTGCTGAACTGGTGCGATGAGGATCACCACCGCCTCCGGAACTTTTGAGACGTAGTCCTTGAGTACCTCCCTGAAGAGCTCCTCATCTAGGAACTCTACCCTAACCACGGATAACAGACACCCCTCACTAACCCTCCTGGCCTCAGCCTCGAATAGCCTCCTCAGGGATTTGCCAGCTAGATCCCTGTAGTTCTGCAACCTCCTCCTAAGCTCATCCAGTTCCTTCAGTAGCTTGGGTAGACGCTCCGAGACCTCACCGCCTACTAGCTTCGACGCCTCCCTTAGTTTACTCTCCAGACTAGCTACGTACTCCACTAGCTGAGGTCCAGCTACGTACTCGAACCTTATAACACCGTCCTGTATCTTCTCGACGTTGATGATCTTAAATCCGCCAACCTCAGCTGTGTTCCTGAGGTGGGTCCCGTAACAAGCCTCGGCGTCTAAACCACCTACCTCTACAACCCTTATGTAGGGCTCCAGCGGTACACCACCTTGGTATAGCCTAAAACCGTAGAGCCTCTCGGCATCGTACTTGTACAAAAGCTTGGACTCAACGCTCCAGGACTCGTTTATAACTCTGTTGACCTCCCTCTCCATCCTCTCCACCTCCTCGGGTGTCGGTAACTTGTAGTGAGTAACGTCAAGCCTTCCCTTAGTAACCTCTTTCTCCGCACCGGCCTGCCACACGTGGTCTCCGTATAGCTTCCTCAGAACTCCGAGGAGTATGTGGGTAGCTGTGTGGTGCCTCATATGTGCGTACCTTCTGTTCCAGTCTATCCTACCTACGACCTCGCGACCTACGTACTCCTTCGGTACCTCGCGGTCTACCTTATGCAGTATTACCCCACCCACCTTCCGGACATCAACTACCCTGAGCACTAAGTCGTCCACCTCTAAGGTCCCCGTATCTGGTTTCTGACCCCCTCCCTCAGGGTAGAAGGCTGTTTGGTCTAAGACTACGTAGTTCCCGAAGGCCCCTAGGACCTTAGCCCTGAACTCCCTCATATACGGATCTTCGTGGAAAAGCCTCCTGGTCTCCGGTAGTGAGAGAATGGCTTTGGCGATGTCCTCGGGAACCGGTACTGCCTCAGTCTTTTTAATCGGAGCTCTGGACCTCCTGGAGGCTAGTACGGAGTAGAACTCCCTAGGAGCCTCCACCGAGTATCCTAACCTACTAGCTATCTCAGCAGCCTCCTCAGGCGGGATTCCATGACTTTCGTAGAGCTCTACGAACTCCTCTAGGCTAAGTCCAGTAGAACCCTTAGTTAAGTACCTCCTGATAACCGATGGGGCTCTCCCAACAAGCTCGGAGTACTTGAGGAACTCCACCTCCACCACCTCGTGTATGTACTGCTCAGCCCTCGGTACAGATGGGTAGAGGTCCCTCCAATACCTAATCTGAAGGTCTAGTAGCTTATGCAGTACGTCAAGCCCTACCCCCAGTTTGGTAAGTATCCTAAAGGTCTTCCTAAGTACGAGCCTAGCTAGGTAGCCCTCACCGCTATTAGACGGTACTACACCGTCGGACAGCATTAGTATAGCTGTCTTAAGGTGGTCTAAGACGTTGTAGACCTGTACAGCTCCGCTAACGTAGGCGTCGACCTCCTCTATAGGTAGACCTAGTTCCTCACTTACAAGAGCCTTAGCTCTGCGGAAGTTCTCGGATACCCTCGGATCAAGCCTACCGGACTTCCTAAGTAGGGAGTAGAGTAGTTTATCGGGAGGTTCCCTAACTCCGAGTAACTTGTGGTACTCGTGTACGAGGTCCCCGTATATAGCGTGGAAGGCTGTAGGGGTTTTCTGTGTTAGCCAGGCGATTCTCTCAATACCGTAACCGGTATCAACTATCTTGAGGGGCATCTCCCGGTATCCATCCTCCACGACATCGTACATCATGAAGACCAGGGTAGCTACCTCGAGACCCCCTACGGAGACCTCGAAGCAGGGCCCCGCGTTACCTCCCCCCTCCCACCAGGACTCCTTGAGAGATAGCTCCTCCTCCGGGACGCCCATGACCTCGGTGAAGAACTCTACAGCGTACTCAACGGTCTTGTCGGTGAAGTAAACGAATTTATCTGGGTAGTTAAAGGCGTGGTGACCCCCCATTATGAAGTTCGTTAGGTGCCTCCCCAGGGTATAGCCTATGTTACCGAGGTCCTCGAGTCTTATGCAGGGCTGTGCTATGACTAGGGGGTTTGCGGGGGGTGGGACGATCATCTTAGTAACGTGGGGTTGGAATACAGCTATGGAGGCTATGGTTAGGAAGAGGTCTTCCCTCCACCTAGCTACTACGGGGTAGGGGTCTATAACCTCGTGACCCCTATCCTGGAAGAACTTGAGGAACCTATCTCTAACCTCCTTAACTATTAGCGGGGGGCTCTTTATGCTGATCCTATCGAAGTAGTAGTCCGTGCAGGGGGTATCGCCGCAGTTATCCCGCCTAACGGGGCTCCAGAAGTACGC
Source organism: Desulfurococcaceae archaeon (assembly GCA_020833415.1). Classification (GTDB taxonomy): domain Archaea; phylum Thermoproteota; class Thermoprotei_A; order Sulfolobales; family NBVN01; genus DRZP01. The sequence continues at coordinate 19,292 of JAJHQJ010000005.1, forward strand.
TCTGCAGGAGCTGCACTGCTGTCTTAGGTAGCCTCTCTCTCTAAACAGTCTAACTCTAAATATCTCCTCCCTACTCGTCTCGCTCACCTAGTCACACAACCTTAGAATAGTTTAAAGCGTGATCGTAGGCTGTTGCAGAACCGACCGTAAGTTTAGGTATCTGTAAATACCTGTAAACTTGGTATCGTAGTAGTGTTCAAATACCCCTACTCCCGCTATAGTTTCTTGGATGATCCGCTCTGCGGTGACTCCACGGACTCGGATGGGAGCCCCGTGGTGTTGGGCTCGACGGGGGCCCGTGGTGTGTGGGTGAAGCCGGTGAACCCACACCGAGGTCCAACCCCGCCAGCGGAACTACGGGTACACCAGATACTACCAGGTACCGATGGCGGGGAGGCGCTAGCATGGGACACCAGAGCTTTACCGTGAGGTTAGACTGCCTCGACGCGTGCGGGGGCGCTCTTACGCATCTTTACTACGAGCTTAGACCCGCACTTAGGGCACCTTATGAAGGCGTAACCCTCCCTAGCAGCTCTCTCACTGAAGGGTTCGAGCTGCCTCTTATCGAACTGCTCCCCACAAACCCAGCACTTGTAGTATACGCCTGACATCTTGCTACCTGGGACATATAGTTGCTGTAGGGGGTATTTAAGCTAAAGTAGTGGGCGCTCAGCGTCTTTACGTTCGTAGTAGAAGTACTCCAGAGACCTACTTTTATTTCTCTGGGTAGGGAGCTCTAGGGTGGTTAGAGGGATGTACTTAAGTACCCGGGCTTGCTACAGGGAACCTGCTCAGATAGCTGATGGGGTTTTCTGGGTAGGTGCTAACGACTGCGTTAAGGATCTCTTCGAATCCCTCTGGCCGATACCCTACGGAGTCTCGTACAACGCCTACGTAGTGGTGGGTTCAGACGGTGTTGCAGTTATAGATGGTGTTGACGAGCACTTAACCTTCGAGTACCTGGAGAAGGTTAGGGAGGTTGTTGGGGACTTAGATAGGGTGAGGTACGTAGTGCTGAACCACCTAGAGCCGGACCACCACGCTTCAACCCCTAAGCTACTGAACCTAGCAAGAAATGCTGAGGTAGTTCTAACACCTACAGCCGCCAGGCTTATCGGAACCCTCTACAGGATACCCGGGGGTAGGTTAGTCGAAGTTAGGGATGGTGAGAGGTTAGACCTAGGGGGTAGGAGGCTTAGGTTCATCCACACCCCGTGGCTCCACTGGCCAGAGACCATGATGACGTACCTGGAGGAACTCGGAATACTCTTCAGTTGCGATGCGTTCGGATCCTACGGAGCTCTTACCGAGGGGTTATTCGACGATGAGGTCAACCTGGAGTTCTACCTAGAGGAGGCTAGGAGGTACTTCTCTAACATAGTACTGAAGTACTCTAGGAACGTACTCGAAGCCCTGAGTAAGATCGAGAGACTGGGCCTGAGGATCTCGGTACTGGCCCCCTCCCACGGCCCCATATACAGGAGGTACGTGGATAGGATACTAGCCCTCTACAGAGACCTATCGATCCCGAAGAGGTGTGTCGAGGTATCAGTGATATACGGGTCGATGTACGGAAGAACGGAGAACCTAGTTGAACAGGTAGCGAGGAGGTTTAGAGAGAGGGGTGTGGATGTTAAGGTGGTGGACGCAGCTAGGGTACACCCATCCTACACACTCTCAGAGGTTAGTAACTCCGGGGCACTACTCTTCATATTCCCAACCTACGACGCCTCAGTATTCCCACCGGTTAAGGAGGTGATGAACTACCTACAGGTAAAGCAGGCTGGGAGAGGTAGGATCGCTGCAGTAGTAAACACGTACTCTTGGGGTGCCTCAGCAAAGGAGGCTGTAGAGATCCTCACCAAGGCCGGGTTTCAGGTAGTTGAACCAGTGATCCAGCTCAGGCCTCTACCAACTGAGGAGGACCTGAGGAAACTCGAGGAACTGGTCGACGCACTAGCTAGGGAAGTACTTAAGTACGAGAAGTGCTCCGAATAAGTGAGTATGGTATAATTTTAAGTATTTTAAGTGTATACGTATATACGCACCTCCACCACTTTCGGTCTCCGTAGCCCGATTGATGGCGTGTCTCGAAATCTAAGTAGGGTATATTACGCTACTCCTACTAAGTCCTTAGATAGGGTTGGGGGCTGTGGGGTCTAATTACGCAATAGATGCTCGGGGGCTTGTTAAGAGGTACGTTACTAAGAAGAGAATGGGTCTGCTGAGGAGTCGTACTGAGGTCATCGAAGCCCTTAGGGGGGTTAGCCTTAGGGTTAGGTACGGGGAGGTAGTAGGGCTCCTAGGACCCAATGGGGCGGGTAAGACCACAACTATAAAGATACTGTCAACACTACTTCTACCGGACTCCGGGGAGGCATACGTCTGCGGTTACGACGTAGTTAAGGAGGCTCAGAGGGTTAGGAGGGTCATAGGGATTATGATTAGCGTGGAGAAGGGCTTCTATGGGAGGCTGTTACAGACTAAACGATAAGTTTAAATACCTGTGAATTCTTGTAAATAATTGGTACAATGCATTGAGCGAGCGGTATCTAACGACTAGGGAGTTTGCGAAGCTTTTGGGTGTTTCGAGAGTCACAGTGATCAAGTGGATTAAGAGTGGTAGGGTTGTCGCTTACAGCGTCCACGGTAGGTGGAGGATCCCCTACAGCGAGGTCGAGAGGGTTCTTAGAGGTGTTCAGAGGGTTGGACGTGTAGCTATATACGCTAGAGTCTCCTCGAATACTCAGAGGGATGATCTGGAGAGGCAGGTTGAATCCTTGAAGCTCTGGGTCTCCAAGAGCTTTCCAAACGCTGAATACGTTGTTGTTACAGATGTTGCCAGCGGGTTGAAGGAGGATAGGAGGGGGCTGAGGGAGCTAATCGAGATGGCTAGGAGGAGGGAGATACAGGCAGTAGTAGTTGCATACAGAGACAGGTTAACTAGGTTTGGATTTGAGTACCTTAAGACCTTATTCAACGCATTTGGTGTAGATGTTTACGTAGCGTTCCAGGAGGAGCCGAAAGACTACGTCCAGGAGCTTGTAGAGGACTTCGTAGAGATCGTGACCTCATTCGCTTCTAGGATCTACGGTAAGAGGTCTAAGAAGTATAAGGAGGTGGTGAGTTGTATTGGAGAGGTTGTCAAAGACTCTAACTAGAACAGTTGTTCTTGAATGCTACACTAACAGGTTTGCTAGAAGAACTCTCAGAGAGATAGAAGATGCTTATAGGGAGATGCTCGTAGAGATGGTTGAGTACGCTGTTGAGCACAAGGCGTCGCAGAGCACTTTACATAAAGTCTTCTATGAAAAGTTTGGGAAGAGGTATCCTTGGCTCCCGACCAGGGTGATTAAGGGTGCCTACAGAGATGCTGTTAGAAGGGCTAAGAGTTTTAGAGAACGTATGAAGAGAGGCAAGGTGCACAAGGATAGGCCAGAGGTTAGGAGGGTAACGATAACGTACTCAGACTCACAGGACTGGAGGCTTGGGGATGGAGTCATTAAGCTAAGGACTCATAAGGGTTGGGTAGAGCTCCACTACAGAAACCATAAACAACTTCATAGATACATTTACAGTGGCTGGAGGTTGGCTAGTGAGTTGAGGTTTAAGATTCTAGGTAAGAAAGTAATTGCATATCTAACCTTTACTAGAGAGTTTGAAGTCAGCTACGACCCTAGGAACGCTGTTGCTGTAGATGTTAACGAAAATAACGTTACTATCGCCCTCTTTAAGGACGGTGTGTTAAGTGATGTTTATAGGGTTGAGACTGGTCTTGGGAGGGTTGTTGTTGCATACTCCAAGAGGAGGAAGAGGATAACGCAAGGTAGGTCGACAAAGACTAGAGAGGTTAAGAAGAGGCTTAAGAATCTTCGCGAAAAAGAGAGGAAGCTAGACGTACTGAGGAAGACAGCGAAGTTCATAGAGACTCTTGCTGTTGAGAACAGAGCTGTTGTAGTTGTTGGAAATATTAATGAGAATGCTAAGAAGAGGATGGAGGAGAGTGCCAGCAACAAACTGAGGCACAGGATCCACCAGTGGAGCGTTAGGAAGTTAGTTGAGCTTCTCGACGAAAAGCCCATACACGTCGTCAGGGTCTCTGAGAGGGGTACATCGTCTAGAGACCCATTCACAGGCAAGGTGATTAAAAGGTTCGAGCCCCTGGTGATCCGCTCTGCGGTGAAGGGGCTTGAGAGGGTGAAGGTAATGAGAATGGTTCTCAGAGTAGCGTGGGTTGGTGGGAGAGTCCTCGAGAGGGACGTCGTAGGGGCAGTAAACATCGGGCTGAAGTACCTGAACTCAGATGGGAGCCCCGTGGCGTTGGGCTCGACAGGCACCCATGAAGTGTGGGTGAAGCTGGTGAACCCACACAGAGGTGCAACCCCGCTAACGGGATTACAGATATTTGTAAATACCGTCATGTACCGTTAGCGGGGAAACGCTTACCGGTAGGGAGAACCCCATCTACTTCGGCTACCTCTACGGTATTGAAGGTAGGGAGCTTACGGATAGGGTCAGCTACCTACTAGACCTAGTGGGTCTAAGTGAGCTGGGGGGTAGCGATAGGCTTTACGAGGAGTTTAGCCTAGGTATGAAAGCTAGGCTAGCTCTAGCAAGAGCCCTCCTTAAGGACCCCCCGGTGCTTTTACTAGATGAGCCTACCCTAGGGTTAGACATACCCTCAGCTAGGAGGATAAGATCCCTAGTTAAGGACCTAGCCCGGAGGGAGGGTAAGGCCGTACTCTACACCTCGCATAACATGCTTGAGGTGGAGCAGGTCTGCGATAGGGTGGTCCTCATAGATAGGGGTGTAGTAGTAGCTGAGGGGACCCCGGAGGAGCTTAAGAGCAGGATCCCCAGTATCCGTACGCTAGAGCTACACCTAAGTAACCTACCTAGCGGACTCATCGACGACCTTAGAATGATGGGGTTGGAGGTCCGCGAGTACGGGCAGAACCAGGAGGGGCTCTACGTAATCAGGGTACTTACCAAGAGACCTGAGGAGGTCGTTGACGACGTGGTCCGGGTGGTCCTATCTAGGGGTGCGGAGGTCTCCAGGCTGAGGATCGAGGAACCCACACTGGAGGACGTGTTCGTCTACTTTACGCGGGGTAGGGAGGGTTGAGGAGTTTCCTAAGGCAGGTTAAGGCCGAGATGCTACTAGTATACGCCGAGGTTTTCAGGAGGAAGAGTACCCTAGTTATGAGTGTGGTGTGGCCCTACATAATGACGACCTTCATGCTGGCACTCGGGTACGTCGCGGGGTCTCCGGAGGTCTTCGTAAGGAGGGTTGGGGCTGACCCAGTACTATTTCTAGCTACCGCTAGCTACGTACTCTTCTCAACTCTTTCTGTAGTTGACGACGTTATGTGGAGACCTGTGTACGACGAGCACGCCGGGACCCTCCCCTATGTAGTCTCCAGTCCTACTAGTACAGTACTACACTATGCTGCAATACCCGTCCCCAGGTTTACCCTATCACTATTACTGGGAGCTACCTTCCTACTACCCGTGTTTACGGTGCGGGAGGGGTTCGACGGACTGCTCTCAGGGTTTATCGTAGTAGCAGTATCGTTGGTGGCTGCTCTAACCTTCATACCTCTAGCAGTAGCTGTGGGTCTGGGGCTCTACTCCCTAGGTGGTGAGAGCTGGAGGGCCATCAACGTCATCCGACCGCTCTTCCTAGTTGCAATGGGGGTCTACTACCCTAGGTGGATGCTAAGCAGGGTAGCGTACCTAGTAACAGCCCTACTACCGCCGTCTAACTGTGTTGAGGTAGTCCAGAGGCTTGTAGTTAGGCTTGGGGAGGTTAACGAGGTACTGATCCCACTAACCCTAGCCGTAGTTCTGGCCGTAGTCCAGCTTTACCCTATGAGGAGGTCTGCTAGGAGGTGGGAGGTCGCTAAGCTTAGGGAGGGTGTTAAAGTTTGAGGGACATACTAAGGGCTTCCCTAGCTGTCCTCAGGGCATACTTCACCGCGGAGTTAGTTAGGAGTAGGGGGCTCGTCTACGGACTCCTATCCCTGGCTGTGTGGATATCCGTATTCGTAGTACCTACGACGCTGTTCTCCGAGGAGGGAGCCACAGAGCGAGTAGCAAGAGGGGTTCTGGTAGGTGTAGCAGTATTCCTAGCGTACTCAACGGCTACGTGGGACTGGGCCATGCTACTCAGGTGGTTAGTACAGCTAGGTGTACTCGAGTACGTTCTAGCGTCGGGGAGCCCTATAATATCCCACTTCATAGGGATGATACCCGTATCCCTAGCTTGGTACTCCATAGCTCTCTGCATAGTCTACGCAGTTATAAGCCTCTTCGTAGGCCCCCCAAGGCTGGTGGTCCTAGATCCGATAGCACTGGCCACCGGTATCGTAACCCTACTACTAGTTCTCCTAGCCTACGCGCTTCTAGTTGGAGGAGCCCTACTAACCTCAGGTACCCCAGGTCCTGTAGTAGAGTTAGTTAGCTGGATACTCCCGCTAGCTGCTGGAGGATTCTTCCCAGTAAGGAGTATGCGTTTCCCCGCTAACGGTACTCGGTGGTATCTGTGCGTACCTGTATTCCCGTTAGCGGGGTTGAGCCTCGGTGCGGGTTCACCGGCGTCACCCACACCCCATGGGCCCCCGTCGAGCCCAACGCCACTGGGCTCCCATCTGAGTCCGTGGAGTCACCGCAGTGCGGATCATCCAAGAAACTATAGTGGAAGTAGGGGTATTTAAGTATTACTCTACGATACTAAGTTTACAGGTATTCACAGATACTTAAACCTACCATCAGTTCTGTAATAACCTGATCTACTCCAGGTGGTAGCCTACCTAACGCCGTTTAGCTACCCGGCGGAGCTCATAAGGTACTCCCTAGGGGTTTCAGAGCCACCAGTAGATGTTGGGGTAGTAGCTGCTATAGGCCTTACGTACGCTATACTCTTCCTAGCGGCCTCAGCGGTATTCCTAAGAGTGCAGCTACGTAAGGTACTTAAGGAGGGCGTTAAGTCGGTAGCTCTATTCTAGTACCGCTGGGGAAGGGGTCAATTGTCTCGTAGCCTCCCTTCGGTGAGCTAATTTATCCGAGGAAACGGGGTACTCCGGTGGAGGGTGTGGGTCTAGCTAGCTTTAAGCTTAGGTATGGTAGGACCTTGGTTAGCTTCGGACCGGGATCGGTGGAGTCTCTGGCTAGTTGGTTATCCAGGTTTAAGAGAGTTTACGTGGTGGCTGGTAGGAGTGCTGCTAGGGTTAGCGGGGCGTTAGACGATGTAGAGAAGTACCTGAGGGCCTCAGGGGTTGAGTACGAGGTGTTTAGCGGGGTCTTTCCAAATCCAACGGCCTCCCTGGTGGACTCCGTAGCTGAGCTTATCTGGAGGTACGGAGCTGAGGCTGTGGTAGCGGTAGGCGGTGGTAGTACTATTGATGTAGCGAAGATAGCGTCGGTAGTGGTGAGCTGCGGGGGTCGGGCTAGGGACTACCTGAGTAGGTCTAGGGATGTCTGCGACGCTCTACCTTTAGCCGCAGTCAACCTAACCCACGGTACTGGAAGCGAGGTCGATAGGTATGCTGTGGCTACTATCGAGGAGACTCACGAAAAGGTGAGCATAGCCAGCGAGTACATCTACCCATCGCTAGGTATCGACGATCCTCGCTACCTGGTAACCCTACCTAGGGTTCAGACGGTCTACACCTCTCTGGACGCGTTCTACCACGCCATAGAGTCATCTACGAGTAAGGCTTCATCTCCCTTTACGAGGTCCTTAGCTGAGGAGGTGGTTCGTCTCATATCTAGGTGGCTACCGGTAGCTGTTAGTAACCCCGCGGACCTTGAGGCTAGGTACTGGCTACTCTACGCGTCTCTCCTAGCTGGTATAGCTGTAGATAACTCACGTACACACATGATACACGCTCTAGAGCACGTGCTAAGCGGTTTAGAACCTAGACTAGCCCACGGGGCTGGGCTAGCAGCACTAGGTCCGTCAGCTATAGAGTTCCTGTATAGAGAGGTGCCTGAGGTTCTGCACAGACTCCTCAGGTATCTAGACCCCTCTCTAAGGCCCGACCCCGAGGATAGCGGGAAGGCCGCCGCGGCAGTTAGGAGGTTCCAGGCGGAGGTGGAGTTCTCAGAGTCCCTACTGGATTACGGCTTTACAGCCGATAGGGTCGACGAGGTGGTCTCTATAACGTTCAAGTCTCTCGGATACCTCCTCAGCCTAGCCCCACTAGAGGTAGGCGAAGACCTAGTCAGGAGGATCTACCTAAACTCCTTGAGGCGCTACTAGACCTCTGCCCAACAAAGCCCTCAGCCCTCACACGGTTCCTCACCGATCAGCTCCGAAGAACCACATCACACCAGTTTTAAATTCTGTAGAAGCTTATATAGCTTTGGTAATTAAGTATGAGTAGTGAGGCAGCTTACTTCGAGTACCCCTCGGCTAAGACTTTCGTAACGCTCTTGGAGGTCATAGGTGAGGTAGCTGACGAGATACTAATGGACATAGGGCCCGAGGCTGTTCAAGTGAAGGCCCTAGACCCGGCTAGGCTATCGCTTATCGAGGTACGCATACCGTCATCGGCTTTTACACAGTACAGCGTCAGACCTGAGGGTCTAAGGATAGGGCTAAACCTCAGTTCCCTCCTGAAGATCCTACCTAAGCCTAAGAAGGGTGAGGTACTTAAGTTCTCGGCAGACGAGTCCTTCTATAGTCTCTTAATAGAGGGGACAGCTCCCAAACTGTTTAGATTCAGGTCTATAGAGGTTTCAGCTGAGGAGATCCCCGAGCTAAGCTTAGAGTTTAAGGTTAGAGCAAGGGTGCTCTCCAAAGCCTTTAAGCAAGCTCTCACAGACCTTAAGGGCTCCGGAACGATAGAGATCGAGGTCCCGGCGACAGACTACATACTACTCAAGGGTGGTGGCTCTACGGTTAAGATGTCCAGAGTGTCTGGGTCGATCATAGACATAGAATTCGAGGAAAACGTTAGGTCAGCCTACGAAGAGAGTTACCTAGCTAAGGTACTACCTCTTTCAACATTAACGGACAGCCTAACCCTGGAATTAAGTTCCTCAAGTCCTCTACGCATGACGTTCGATATTCCGGGGGATATCGTAGTAAGATATACCTTAGCCCCGCAGACCTAAGATAATTTTTTAAGCTGTTCTACAGATCTCCCTATGAAAGGGTGTGTCAGATTATGCCAAACCGCGGACTAGATGAGGTAGACATAAAGATCTTGAGCATACTCCAGGATAATGCTGACCTAACCTACGCGGAGATAGCCAGGATAGTAGGGGTTAGCACCTCCACGGTCTTCATGAGGATAAAGAAGCTCAAGGAGCAGGGCTACATTAAGAGAATAGTAGCTGAGGTAAATCCAGAGCTACTGGGATACAAGTTGAAGGCCTTGGTATTTCTGTCTATAGACGTTAAGAAGTTTAACCAGGTAGTAGAGGCCTTAAGGAGTATGCCCCAGATTAAGGAGATATACGACGTCACCGGGGAGTGGACCCTTGTGTGTACACTACTTGTAAAGGACCACGCAGAGCTCTCTAAGGTACTGGATGCGATAGGCTCCATCGACGGAGTTGAAAGTACCTCAACACTAGTAGTGCTGAGGACGATGAAGGAGGAGCATAAGGTGCTTCCTTGAGACCCCGCTACGGTTACGGACTCTTCAACGTAGATTCAGCCGGTGAGTTCAGACAGAAGGTCATCTTCTTCTATTGGGACCCTGAGGAGGAGCTGTACCACGCAGTAGCTACTCCTGAATCTCGCATGAAGGAGCTCGCGTCTCTTAGGGAGAACATGCAGTTCTTCGTAGATAGCGAGAGGATAGTAATTAATGGTGAGGAGGTTAAGGCTAGAGTGGTACACGTAGATGTAGGCTTCGTATCTAACCCGAGGAGGCCCTTCATAGAGTTCCTAATACTCTTCAAGGGGAGACTGGTTAGGGGGGTGAATAGGTATGAGAACTACTACGAAACCGAGAGGGTTGAGTACAACTATAGAGTTACCTGGATACTACCAGAGGGGTTTAAGTTTCTTAAAGCCGACTTCGGCTTTCCCTACGAGGTATTCGACGATAGAGTGGTAGTTATTAACGTTAAGAAAGGCTCGACTACCCCTGGCTATGAGTATATGGAGTTTTTAGCCTCCTAGCTACATGCCTATAGTACTGGACAGGGCTTCTGGTTCCGCAATCAGCTACACACATACCTAAGGCCCTCATTTTATCACAGCTGTAGGTGTAGTACCTCTTTCTACTCCCCCTCAGTCCAGCTAGGTGCTCTATCTGGTACCGAGCAATTTTCTCGTCGAAATCGGGGGAGGTCTTGAAGAATTCGATAATCTCGTCAACACTATAGCCTACGGCTAGTAGGAAGGTGGCTAAGGCGAACCTCTGATGGTGGCTTAAGTGCTCACCTTTTGCAAGAAGTTCCTTTAGCCTGGCCATACACAGCGGAAACGCGCTCTCTACCTTTGCGGGAACCTTTCTAGCTTCCCCACTCCTAATCCTCTCTGGTATTAACTTCGAGGTATCAGGTATGAGGTCCTGAAGGACATCGCGGACAGCATCCCCAGAGAGGGCCTTTCCGTACTCTACAATACGCCTCTTTACTATCTCCTCAGCTAGTCTGGCTAGGTCCCTCCTACTTAGGTATACAAACCCCTTGAGTACGACCCTATTTACTAGCTTCCAGTCCGGCTCGCTGAGGAGGTTTTCAGCGTAACGCAGGTATTTAGGTATGCTAACTCTATAGGGATAGCAAGCTATAACCTCCCTGGAGCCTGACTTACCAAGTACTATCCTATGCCCGCATCCATCTCTGCTTCCTACGAACTCGACCTCCAGGTTAAGTCTTCTCAGAATCTCGAGTAGCTCCTCCTCAGGTTCCTTGACTAGGTCGGTACTCACTCTCTTACCCTCGAAGTCAGCTAGCCTTGCCAATAGCCACTGATCGGTGTGCTGAGCTAGTGCTATTGCTAGGTAGAAGCTGGAGACTTCGTCATTAGCGTTGGTGGAGGGGCTGTACGGGATCCTCTTCACAGCGCTCTCTAATCTTACTAGAGCTCTGTTGGCGTAATTCTTCACATAGCTAAGTACGTCTACAAGACTCGCATCGTACCCTAGGATAAACCTCGAGACGTTCTCCAAGCCCACTAGCACTGGGTACCTAGAGTATAGCGGAGTTCTCACTACTGCCCGCCTAACTGCTTCTTCAAGGTAATTAAATGCTAAAATAGCGCAGACACGATACTCTAGTCTAGGTGAAATACGATAGGAAACTGGATAGTTACATCAGCATGGCCCTACGTTAACGGAGTACCCCACCTAGGTACTCTCGTGGGTAGCGTTCTATCGGCAGACGTCTTCGCTAGATACCTAAGGATGAGAGGTAATAGGGTGGTCTTTGTAAGTGGGAGTGACGAGCACGGTACGGTGATAGAGGTCGAGGCTATAAAGAGGGGACTTCAACCCAAGGATTTTACCGACCAAGCCCATAGCTACATACTTAAGCTGTGGGAGTCTTGGGAGATCTCGTTCGATAATTACACGAGGACCGAGTCTGAGGTGCATAAAGAGTTCGTACGGGAGTTCCTACTGGAAGTCCAGAGGAACGGATACATTGATGTCAGAGAGCAGTCGATTCCGTGGTGCCCTAAGGACAGGCTTTACCTACCGGATAGGTTCGTCAGCGGTACCTGTCCATATTGCGGCTACCCAGATGCTCATGGAGATCAGTGTGATGCGTGCGGCAGGATCTTGGATCCTGACCAGCTGATTAACCCGAGGTGCGTTTTCTGCGGTAGTAGGCCTGAGTTCATTTCGAGGAAGCACTGGTTCTTCCGCCTAGATAAACTGGGGGAGGCTCTCCGCGAGTTGCTCACCTCACACAAACTCCTAAGTGATAAGGTTAAGAGTTACTCACTCGCCTGGGTAACCTCAGGGTTAAAACCCCGGGCCCTAACAAGGGATACCAGCTGGGGGATTCCAGCACCATTCGAAGGGGCTGAGGGTAAGACTGTCTACGTCTGGTTCGATGCATTGCTAGGCTACATCTCAGCAACGAAGGAGTACTTTATAGTAAGGGGTAGGCCTGAGGAGTGGTTAGAACTTTGGTTAAGTAGAGATACAATGACAGCCTACTTCATAGGTAAGGATAACATACCGTTCCACGCAGTGATATTCCCAGCCCTAATCCTAGCCTCTGGAAGAGGCTACAAGTTGCCGGACCTGATTTCCGCAACCGAGTACCTTCTCTACGAGGGGGAGAAGTTCAGTAAGAGTAGGCGGGTAGGTATATGGGCTGACGAGGCTCTGGAGATCTTCGGTGAGGCGGAGTACTGGAGGTTCGCCTTAATGCGTATGAGACCGGAGGACCGCGATACCAGCTTTAAGTGGACCGAGTTCGTTAGGATAGTAAATACCGAGCTAAACGACGATATCGGTAACTTCATACACAGGGTCCTGACCCTCATATGGAGGTACTTTAACGGCGTAATACCGGAGATCTCAGCACCTACTGGGGAGGATGAGGCTGCGCTGAAGACTTTAAGAGATAGCTGGCTAAGGTACTGCAGATATATAGAACTAGGTGAGATCAGGAAAGCATCTGAGGTGATAGTAGAACTAGCTAGGTTCGGCAACCAGTACATCACTAGGAAGGCACCCTGGTTTAAAATTAAGGAGGATGTCAATGACGTTAAAAACACTCTACGAGTTTCCTTCGAGATATGCTTACATATAGCAGTAATGCTCTACCCCTTCATGCCTAGACTCTCCAGAACTCTACTCGACACCATGGGTGTGGAGCTTCGAGAAGAGCTAGTAGTTAGGGATACCCCGAGAGAGCTCCTTAGGGAGGGTCATAGAATTAAGGAGCCTAGGGTAGTATTTACTAAGATACCGAAGGACCTGGCCGAGGCTTTACTAGACCCCGAGAAGAGGGAGACTCTCATAAGGTCTGCTCGGGAGAGAACTAACGCGCGGAGACCGCAGGTCCTCAGGTTTTAGATAAGACCTAAGCTACGACCCTAGGTTTATAAGGTCTTAGGTACTACCTGAAGAGGTGCAGATCTACGTGTAGACTTATGTCAGTCTTGGGATCCGAGTGGGGCGACCTCCCCGAACTCTTGGAGGCCTTTAGTGAGGCTAGTAGGTGCGACCCCTACCTAATGAGTCTACATAGCTCAAAGATTTGCGAGGGGCATAGCGACGGCTGGGGCTACGTCCTAGTCGGGGCTCTGGAGAGTGGGGAGGAAGTGGTTAACTACTATAGAAGTACTAGACCTGTCTACGAGGATACCGCTGTGCTAGGTAGTCTCGGGGGCTCAGCTAGGGAACTGGTGTACGGGGTACTGGTAGCGCATTCTAGGAGGAAGGCCGAGGGGTCTGTAAGGGTTGGGAATACCCACCCACTATACTACTCCTGGCGGGGGTTCGATATGTGGATAGTGCATAACGGAGTTGTAGATGCGGACTCTATAGCTAGGGAGCTCGGAGTCCCTAGAGGGGAGGATACTACCGATACCTACTACCTCGGGGAGCTCATCTACAGGTCGGTGGCAGGTCCTGACTTAGGCGATGTAGTGGAGAAGGTGAGGTACGCCTCTAAATATACTAAGACGGCTATGAACACCTCTATACTCCTCTATACGAAGGGGAAGGCCTTACTCGTAGTAACCTCTTACGTAAATCCAGATAGACTAGGCGACCCTAAGGTAGTCGACTACTATAGGCTCTACCTATTGAGTGGCCCAAGGGATTCGGCAGTGGTTTCATCCTCAATATTGAAGTACTATAATGTGCGTAGTGAGAGGGTTTCCGAGGTACCCCTTCAGTCCGGGCTGGCTATAGAGATAGACTTGAAGAGGAGAGTGGAGACCGCACGAGTTTCGTTTAAACTCGGTACCTAGCTAACTCACATTGAAAGAGATCCGCGTGGGTGGTGAAGAGTGTCTGATGAAGAGAGGCTCAGAACTCACGGTCTTAGGGTATGTAGGGAGCTGTGTGCTGAGAAGGGGTTCTCAGCAGGGGCTTTTAGGGACTGTGTTGAGAGGTGCTTGGAGGAAATCGTGAAGGGGAGGCACCCGGAAGGTAGCGTCTTATTCAAGGAACTCACTTAACATCTTTAGCCCCCTTCAACAGCCTCGATGGGTGGGTGGGGGCCCTCTCACGTTTTTTAACGTAAACCCATAGCGGAAGTACTGTTACAACGTAGAGTACAACGGTTATCCACGGGTTGTCCAGAAGCCTCATGTACAGCCTACCGTTCTCGAACTTCAGTTTCAGTATTCCAGCTATGGTGGGCTCTGCACTAACCCTATAGCTGTATACGCAGCCGGTCGTTAACCTACTTAAGCAACTACCTTCTCTACAATTTACTTCAGCTACGTTAACGGGACCGTCCTCCCACTCTTTATACTCTACCCTAATGCTACCCATGTCAACACCTCTGTATTCAGCCTTTACCGACGCGTTACATAGTTGTGCGGAGAGAACGAAGTAGATCTCGAGTGGGTACTGAGTTAAGATGTAGTCCTCGGACCTTCCTATTCTAGTTAAGTTAATGAAAGGACCCGGGTAGGAGGTGTTGACTGGGGATTCAGCCACCCTGAAGGAGGTGTTGACCACCTCCCCACAGGCTTTAACGAGTCTACTTTCCCTTAGGTAGAAGGTCTTCCACTCACTACCCTTCGGGATGGTAAACCTAAGTGTCTCATTACTTACGGTTACTAGTACCGTGTAGTTCCTATCTTCAGGAGGAGCTATGTAGGTAGCCCTGAGTAAAGTTACGTTAACAATTCTATCACCTGTGAGATCGTACCTCACTAAACCCTCCTGCAGTGAGAATGCAACAGTTAACGTCATAACTATATACAGGAGGGCTATAACTAATGATGTAGGGAGAAGCAACTTCCCGAGCTTTCTCCTACCTCTCTTCCTCCTAGCATACCTCCTATACTTACCCACGAAATGCTCCCGAGACTAAGTAGTGACGAGATAGTTATATCTGTGTACCGGCGAGGTCCAACCTAGTTCGCAGACCCCGAGTTTACAATTGAAAGCCTCGCCCTTTAGGGCGGGGAGGAGGTTAGCGTAGTCTAAGAAGGGTGAAAATTTAAATGCGTGCTCTAGGAGTGTACTTGGTGGTAGCATGCCTGAGCCATCCGCTACAGCGATAGTACTGCTAAACACGGATATAGGCTCGGAGGACGAGGTTCTAGAACAGCTCTCTAGAATTGACGGAGTTGTGGAGGCAAGTATAGTATACGGAGTCTACGATATAGTGGTAAAGGTTAAGGCTAGGAGTATAGAGGAGCTTAAAGATATAATAACTAACAAGATAAGGAAGCTAGCTAAGGTTAAGTCAACCCTAACTATGGTTGTAGTTGAGGGTAAGAGTTTCGAAAAGAGGAGTTGAAGGTATCCATAGGTATAGATGGAGCCGATTCTCCTAGGGGGGGTTGTACTACACACACCCTCTACAGACTATTCAAGGAACTTGTGAAGGAGGGTTACGTAGAGAGGGTCTTAGACTACCCATATCTAGTAAGACTTAACCCCTCAGTACCCTTCAAGACGCGTGGTAACGGTGCCGTAGCATTAAAGTTTGAACTCCGGAAGGACCCTGGAGATCTGGTACCCTTCGTGGTGGGAGTAGTTGAGAAGTACCTGAGAGAGTTCTCGGGGAATGTCGATGACGTTGGCCTAGCTATAGTCTACGGTGATTACGATAGGGAGCTCTCGCACATATATTACGAAGCTCTAACAGACTATGTACACAGGTCGCGGATAGAGGGGTTAGTCGAGGGCAGTAATGGGAGGTTAGCCCTACCCATGGGTCTAAGCAGAGGGTGTGTGGGGGCTATTGCAGCTATAGGCTGGTCTGCTTCTAAGTTCACCTACGAGCTCCTAGTATACCGTAGCTCCTACTTAACCCCCCGAGAGGCTCTAGTAGACTTGGGTAAGCTAGCTTCAGTGGACCTCAACCCTAGGTATCGCACCTTCTGTAGTTTTGACCCTGAGGTAGGTAGGGTCGTAGCTATACCCAGAGGTCCCGACCCCGTCATCCTAGGCCTAAGGGGGTTGGATCCCGGAGGCTTAATCGAGGCTCTAGAATACCTAGGTATCTCAAAATATGTCGAGGGCTGGATCATCTTTAAGACTAACCAGGCAACTGGAGAACACTACGTCCCCAGAGCTTCTAGGGATATGAAGCCTTTTAGAACCGGTTGTATAGCTGGTGAGGTTACCTCTGTGAGGTCTGTGGTAGGTGGGGATGTGGAGTTAAAGGTAGATGACGGTTTCGGTTCCCTAGTTGCGTACGTGTTTAAGGAGACAGGGCTGAGTAAGGTAGCGAGGAGTTTAGTCCGCGGTGACGTAGTTAGACTCTGCGGTACTGTAAAGTACTGGGAGGGTGTAGGTGGAGTACTACACGTAGAGCTACTGGAGGTTATAGATATAGCCGAGCTTCACGTAAAGAGAAATCCGAGGTGCCCCTCGTGTGGAGCTAGACTTAAGTCCGCAGGTAGGGATAAGGGATTTAAGTGCGTTAAGTGCGGGTATAAAACTAAGGAGTTAAAGCCGTCAATTCAGTTGGTTGGTAGGGATATTAGTAGGGGTTTCTACGTACCCAGTTGCGGAGGGGCCAAGCACCTTACAATACCCAGACCTCTTGTTGATATAGATACACACGTCCCGGTACAGACTCTAGTGGGGAGGATTTCGGACTTCTACTAGCTGAGATGGGGAATCCCCAGTCTTCCCGACCACAGCCCTCAGATGACAGATGTAAACCCAGGTAGTGGGGGTCGGTGAACTACCCTAGGGGAACCCCAGCCCTTCAGGGCGGGGAGGTTAGTACGAGGTAGTTATAGTAGGCAGGGTAATTGAAAGCTGAATTACTTAGTGAGTACCTCCACGTAGCTCTACGAGTTTCTTACCGAAGATCTTCATCAGCTCGTACTTCCTCAAATTACTCGGCACTTTTACAACGATCAAGGCTGGAGATCTATACCACGTGCTAGGATGCCTTTTCTCCTCAGTCTCACACTCATAGCCCAATTCTCTACATACCTTCAGGACCTCCTCTGGTTTAGGGTTCGGAACAGTAAGGCTTTTGGGGAGTTTCCTACCTTGCTTACGGCCTAGGTTCTGGTCGAAGTAGTTAAGCCAGAACCTAAGCTCCCTATAGCTCATTTATACTAACCGGAGCTCTTAGTGAGCACGGCGTTAACTACACCGTCTCTCGAAGGTCTAGAGGTAACCTTAGCTAACCCAAGCTCGGTCTCTATAACTGATCCCCTAGATACTATCCCCAACCTAACGTACTCCCTGTTAGCAGGGTTTTCCACCACCCTCAATATCTTCACCTTCCTAAAAGTCTTAGACCCGGGGTCGTAGATGTTAGCGTAGGCAACTTCCTTAAGTCTAACAACAGTATTCCCACCCCTAACCCTCTCCTTCACCCTAACATCCCTGCTTCCGATCCTAGTTAGGGTGGGGTACCCCCCTAGCTCGTACTTACGCTTCTTTCTATGCGGTCTTCTAATACCTCCCGAGACCTTCCTTGAGTCATTGCCTTGGTATATTGCCAGTTCCTACACCCCCTAACTAGGGGTAGATAGTATTTAAAAGCGTTTAAAGACCTCTACAATCAAAAGCCCCCCAAGGGTGGTAGAGGCCGCCCAATCTCTAGGAAAGTGTACAAGAGGTTGGTAGATGATGGTGGTATGTAGTGTAGTTCTTTAGGTCCTACCTTAAAGCTTATAGCTCAACCTCCACTCTACTCTACGGGAGGGGTCCGTGGTCAGGCCGGCGCTGAGGTCTAGGTCTAAGAGAAGGGTGTGGAGAAGAGTACCTGGAGGGAAGGTTAAGGTATTCTACGAAAGGAACTACGTATATGAGGCTTACTGTGCTGTGTGTGGTAGACCTCTGGGAGGGGTTCCCAGGGATATCAGGGTTATCAGGTACGGTCCTAAGACCGCGAAAAGACCCGAGAGACCCTACGGCGGAGTTCTCTGTTCAACATGTCTAGCTACAGCTATTAAGCTATCTATACGTAGCTAACTGAGGGGGTTCTTTGAGCAACTTCTGTGAGGAGGGGGTTGTCATAGCTGTAAGCGGTAAGCCTGGAAGCGGTAAGAGTACTTTAGCTAGAAACCTAGCTGAGAAGCTAGGACTGCGCTACGTATCTGTAGGGCAGATCTTCAGGAGAATAGCCTCGTCTATAGGGGTAAGTCTGGAAGAACTCAGTAGGATAGCTGAAAAAGACGATAGCATAGATAGGATGATAGACTCAACAGCCGTAGAGGAGGCTAGAAGAGGCTGTGTAGTACTGGACGGTCACCTCTCGGCGTGGATTCTAAAGGACTTAGCACACGTTAAGATAATGACGTACGCCCCTCTGAGTATTAGAGCTATGAGAATAGCGAGACGGGATGGTAAGAACATCGAGGAAGCCTTACATGAGATCGAGATCCGGGAGGACTCAGAGGCTAGGAGGTACTTGAGGTACTACGGGATAAACATCAACGACATCTCAGTATTTGACTTAATAGTAAATACTTCAAACCTTAGTGAGGAGGAGACTACTCAGGTGGTATTAGAGGCTGTTAAGGTACTTCTAGAGAGAAGACTTAGAGAGAAGCTTAAGAGCTCCTAGTGCAGAGATCAGTTGAGCCGGGGTGCCCGAGCGGTCTAAGGGGCCGGCCTTGAGAGCCGGTGGGTGTGACACCCGCGCGGGTTCGAATCCCGCCCCCGGCGCCTACTTCTAAGTGAGGTCACGTACCTAAACCAAGGTGGGGGTAGTGAGTCGGGAGGTAATCGAGGAAGGGGATTACGTACTCATCTACGTAGACCCTAGGAGACGTAGGGTGGTAAAGGTATCTAGAGGGGCTAGATTCGAAAGCGATAGGGGGGTTCTAAACCTTGAGAACCTCATAGGGCTTCCCTACGGTTCTAGGGTTAGGCTTAGTACTGGAGCAGAGGTCTACGCTCTTAAACCGACGCATACCGATCTTACACAACTCTTCGAAAGAGTTACCCAGGTTATCTACCCAAAGGACATAGGCTTGATGATAGTCCTCTCGGGTGTAGGACCCGGTAGTAGAGTCCTAGAAATAGGTGTCGGTACAGGTTACCTCACATCATTCCTAGCTAACTTAGTGAGACCCGACGGCCTTATAGTAGGTTACGAGATCCGCCCAGACTACGCTGAGAAAGCCATTAAGAACTTAAGGAAACTCGGCCTGGATAAGTACGTAGTAATCAAGATCGGTGACGCTAGAGAGGGTTTGGAGAAGCTCAATAGAAAGTTTGACGTAGTCTTCATAGACATTCCAGACCCGTGGAATGTCTACCCTAAACTTAACGACGTCGTAGTCCCCTCGGCGCCGGTTATATCCTTCCTACCTACAGTGAACCAGGTACTTAAAGTCCTGGAATACCTGAGTGGGTGTAGCTGTGCTACGGACGTAAGGGTCTACGAAACTCTTCTCAGAGAGTATGAGGTGAAGAGGGAGGCCCTAAGACCTAAAACTCTCTCAATAGTACATACAGGGTATATACTCTTCTTTAGATTTATAACACCTAAGCCTCAAACTGAGGGAAATGTCGGTTAGGACTAACCTAAATAGTTAAGGTGCCTAGCACTTAACTCAGCACACATACTCTACGGACATTATTCAACTGAAAGTCTCGCCTTTAAAGGTGAGGATGGGGTGGGAAGTTTATAAGTTCTGTGTTGATATTTTCTTGGTGATGAGTGTTTAAGCTCTGTGAACCTAAGGTGATGATGGTTGGAGTACCCATAACCCTGAACCCCGTTAGGTGTAATGGGTCAGAGACCTGGCCTGGGATTGAACCTATGGAAAGGGGATGTAATCCCAAACCTCCCTACCCTAGGGGAACCCCCACCCTTCAGGACGGAGAGGAGTTCAGTCTCTGCTCTAACTGAACTGTTGGTGATGCCACCTGAGTCAGAGTCGGAGGGCGGTAGAGCTAGAGCTATTAGAGGAGTACACGTATGCTAATGAGAAGAGGTATAGGTTTAAGCTACGCGGTACAGATATAGTGATAAACGTTAGTGCAGATAATGTGGATGAGGGTATGGAGAAGGCAGTAGAGATATTGAAGAAGTTAGGACTGCTACCAGAGTTTCCCCGCTAACGGTACTTAATGGTATTTGTGAGTATTCTGACCTCCTCCCCGCCCTAAAGGGCGTGGGTTCCCCTTAGGGGGTTCATCGGTTCCCCGCATCTATTCGGGTCTACATCTGTCATCTGCGGGGCAGTCGGGGTGGCCAGAGATCCCCCCATCTGGGTTAAAGCCCTCTTCTCAATATTTAATATTGCTACTGTATCCCGATCTGCTTCAAACCCACATCTAGGGCACTTAAGTACTCTATATCCATTCTCTCTCATTTTGCTACTGCACCTTGGGCACTTAGTGGATGTATCCATGGGGTCTACTGCTATAGATGGGACTCCGTGTTTCCCGCACTGCCAGTCAATCCACTCAGAGATCCTCCTGTAGCTGAGTATTAGTAGGGAGACCTTGTGCTCCCGGGGGAGCTTCATCAAGCTCTCCACCAATCCTGTTAAATCCTCCCTGGCGACTGCGTATTGGTGTTGCCTAGCTAATACTACAATTCTATGCGATGTCTTCTTAACCCAGTCCTCAATTATGCATCTAGCCTTAGCGTAGTAGTGTGATATCCTCCTTCTAACACCCCTCCTCCTAAGCCATGCATCATACCTCATCGAGGAGTACTTCTTCTGGAGGTTCTCAGCTAGTAGCTTATAGTGTAGAGCCCGCTCAATAGGGGTTTTAAACCTATATTCAAACTTGGAATTACCGATAACAATATGCTTCTCATTGACATCCACAGCTAAGACTCCTCTAGGGCTGTTTCGTAGCTGATGGTTAGGGGTTAGATTTATAAGCTTTGTTTCTATCCGTTATTCTGGTGCCAGCTATTCCAGGGCCTTCGGAGAGGTTGCTGAGGCCTAAGGAGGTCTGCCGGAGGCTTGGTATCAGCTACTCCACTCTATCTAGGTGGGTTAGGGAGGGTAGGATTAGGGCTATTAGGACTGCTGGTGGTAAGTATAGGGTTCCTGAGAGTGAGGTTAGGAGGATTGCCGAGGGACTACCGATAAGCAGGGAGGTCAGGGCAGTCGTATATACCCGCGTAAGCTCCTCGGACCAGAAGGGCGACTTGGAGAGGCAGGTACAGTACCTGACGCAGTACTGCTCCTCTAAGGGGTACAGGGTCGTAGACGTCTTGAGCGACGTAGCTAGTGGCTTGAAGACCGATAGGAGGGGGCTATTGAAGCTCTTCGACTACGTCGTTAATAGGCAGGTGGACGTGGTTGTAGTGACGTATAGGGATAGGCTGACTAGGTTCGGCTTCGAGTACCTGGAGCACTTCTTCAACCAGTATGGCGTTAGGATCGAGGTTGCCTTCGGTGAGGAGCCCAAGGACGCTTACCAAGAGCTCGTAGAGGACCTGATAGAGATTGTAACTTCCTTTGCTGGGAAGCTCTACGGGTTGAGGAGTCACAAGAAAAAGAGGCTCGTAGAGGGCTTCAAGAAGCTGCTGGAGGAGGTCGAGAAGAGTGGTTGAGCTGACGAGGACTGTCGTGATTCCAAGCGTCGAGCTTACTGAAAGAAAGCTCAAGACCTTCAAAGAGCTCGTCGAGCTCTACAAGCAAATGCTCGTCGAGCTCGTGGACTACGGCTTCGAGAAGAACGTAGACTCCTTCACTAGGTTGAAGAGGGATAAGTACCGCGAATTGCGAGAGAGGTTTCCACAACTGCCAAGCCACTACATTCACACTGCTTGTCAAGACGCTTCGACGAGGATTAAGAGCTTCAACAAGCTCAAGAAGAGGGGCTTGGCAAAGTCGGAGAGGCCGGAGGTAAACAGGGTCGCCATCTGGCTCGACGACCACCTATGGAAGCGCGTCGGCTATACGACGATCCTCGTCTCCACGCACAAGGGCTGGGTGCCGGTGGAGCTTAGGCCTCACAAGCAGTTCTGGGAGTACGTGAACTCTGAATGGGCTTTGAGGACGCAACCAAAGATGAGGCTCGACTACAAGAGAAGGAGGTTGTTGGTCTACCTAGTCTTCACGAAGGCTGCGAACATCGATGAGGAGAGGACCGAGAACGTTGTCTCGGTCGATGTCAACGAGGACAACGTGACGGTCAAGGTCCTCGACAAGGCCTACATACTCAAGACCAACATCAAGAGGCTCACCCTCGGCTACGCCAAGTATAGAGAAGTCGTCCAGAGCGTCAGGGGGAACGGGCACGTGAAGAGGGCTCTCCACGGTAGAGAGCGGAAGAGGAAGAAGGACATTAGGCTAAAGGTGGCGAACTTGATCGCGAACACTGCTAAGGAGCTGAACGCGGTGGTCGTCTTAGAGAAGCTCCCCAGAGGGTGTCCTAAGAACATGATCGAGGGCGTTAAGGACGCTACCTTGAGGCACAGGATCTACCAAGCTGGCTTTAGGAGCATGGTGAAGGCAATTGAGGAGGAGTGCTTTGAGAGAAGAGTCCCCGTCGCAAAAGTCGATCCGAAGGGCACGTCTTCGAGGTGTCCATTCTGCAGTTCAAAGCTGATGAGGGGCAATGCCTCGAGGCACTTGAAGTGCTCGAAGTGTGGAGTGGAGATGGGCAGGGACGTGGTGGCCGTCATGAACATCGAGAGGAGGTACTTGACTTACAAGGGGCTCGTGCCGTTAGCCCCGATGCCCTGTGAACCCGCTCTAGAGGTAGCAGTGCTACCAGTGAAGGAGTGGGCGAGGAGGAAGTCCCTAGATGCAATAAATAAACATGAACTAGTAAGGATGAGCATCTAGGGACAAACGGTATATTTCCGTGGTTTAGGTATGTGTTTAGATACTTCGAGAACTAGTTTTCCATCCTTGAACATTAACCTAGCGTCTCCACCAGGATGGTTGTCATACCTCATATCCCAGCCAATGACTTCTAGTCTATAGCCTCCAAGCAACTCCACATAGTTACCGTTAATTCTATAACTATACTTGTGCGTCAACCAGACCCTCAGAGCCTTAGCCCTAGGCACTCTGCCCTTGTTAGGGTTGTTGAGCCATGACTTGGCAATGGCTACTGCTTCGCAGTAGCAGTCAATAGCTACTTTGGATGGTAGACCATACTCCTCCTTGAGGATATTATAGAGTAGTCTGTGTGCTTTACCAAGCGTTAAAGCCTTGTTCTCAATCACTAGTTTAATAGCGTAGTTTAATGCCTCTCTATACCTATACATGAAGCTCATTAACTCCCTGAATGTCTTGGGCTCGGCTCTAACCCTGACTGTTAAAGTGAGGGTTAGAGAGCCCTCATCACCCAAGGACACTCCTCACTCCACCCTATACTTAGCTATATTCACACTCCTATGGCAATTCGGGGCAGTTAGTGTAGTACTTTCTCTTACCCCTATACTCCCAGACATGACCACACGAAGGGCACTTCAACTTAACCAGATGCATCAGCAAACAAACATACACACAGACACATTTATAAACTTTCCACTTCATCCCCGCCTTGAAAGGCGAGGCTTTCAGTTGTAATCTTCTTCCTCCTCTTAGAGTAGGCTATAACAATTCTTCCAAGACAGTTCTCAACTCTGTAGACATCGCTTAGTGCACCATCCTCGAAGAGGCAACAGTAAAGTTGTTCTCGTTGGCACCTACAGCAACGACATTCTTAGGGCTGTAGCCAACCTTGAATTCCCTAGTAAATGGTAGATACACAACTACCTTCTTACCTAGAACATTAAACCTCAACTCACTAGCTAACCTCCAACAACTATAGAGGTATCTGTATAGCTGTCTATGTTTTGTAGTGAAGCTCTACCCAGTCCCTATGAGTTCTTAGCTTAATGACTTCATTCTCAAACCTCTAACCCTGCGAATCAGAGTACGTTATTGCTACCCTCCTAACCTCCGGCCTATCTCTATACGCCTTCGCCCTCCTAACAACATCCCTATAGGCACCCTTAATCACCCTAGTCGGAAGCCACGGGAATCTCTCCCTGAACTTCCCGTAGAATATGCTATGCAGAGTCTCCTGTGACGCCCTATATTTCACAACGTACTTGACCATCTCTACGAGCATTTCCCTATAGGCACCCTCTATCTCCCTAAGAGCTCTCCTAGCAAACCTGTTAGCGTAGCACTCAAGAACTACCGTCTTAGCCAAGGTCTCTGCTAGCCTCTCCAGGCAGTACTCACCCTCCGGTTGGTTCCTCTAGTAAGTGCTTAACCTCACTATACGGTATCCTCCACCTGCCATTTAGAAGATAGGCCCTAACCCTACCACCCTTATCCACTTAACCACAGTAACCCTTGAAACTCCCAAAAGCTTCGCAAACTCCCTAGTACTAAGGTAACGCTCCTCAATACCTAAGCTCCAGGCGTTTACAACCGAAAGCCTCGCCCTTTAGGGCTGGGATGAAATATGGAAGCTTATAAGCTCTCCCATTTTAATTATCCTCAGTGATGAGTGTTTAGGCTCTGTGAGCCTGAGGCGATGATGGTTGGAGTACCCATAACCTCGAGAGGGGTAGGGGTAGTGGGCCGGAGACCCGGCCTGGGATTGAACCCTCAAGAAGAGGGGATGTAATCCCAAACCTCCCCGCACTAGCGGCTCGCCATTCTTGGCGGGGAGGAGGTCAGATGGTGATATACGGTAGCTTTGGGCTAAGAAAAAGAGTTTTGTTAAGAGGTACCCGGGTACCTCCTTAGGATTTGAGGTCCTCGTAAGTTAGCATTACTACATCAGTGGGCTTCCTGCTTATCGCACCTACTCTAGCTCCTACTATGACTTTAATCCCCTTAGCGGCCGCTATGTCTAGGAGTCTCTGAGTGATCACACCATCCATAACAACAGCGTAGGCCTCTGCTAGGTCTTCACCTACTAGCTTGTCTACCAGGTCCTTTACTGGGACTCTACCTAGCTCATTCCAGTTCTTATCGTATATAACGCTCTCGAGGGTACCCCTCAGGGTGTCTATAGTCTTAAGTACTGCCTCGGGTAGCTGGATCTCGCTTACGGCCTCTGCTTCGGGGATGGTCGTTGGAGCTTTTTCAGCTACCTCCTCAACACTCTCAGTGACTTCCCTAAGTTGCTGCATGTATACCTCTAGAGGTACGGCATTCTTCAAGGCCTTGGCTATCTCCTTACCCGTAAGCTCCTCTACCTCACGTCCGGGAGGGGCTCTCGCCACCAGATCTACCTTAGCTACCCTCACCAACTCCTTGAGTATCATGTCGCCAGCTCTATCCCCATCGAGGAAGGCGATGGTCTTCTTAGTCTTGGAGAGCTCTACTACGGTCTTAGGGATCTCTCCCCTAGCTCCCTCCAAGGCGATGGTGTTCTTATAACCGTACCTAAGTAGGTTTATTACATCGGCTCTACCCTCAACTATGATAATAGTGTCGGACTTGTCGACCTCCGGTCCTGCCGGCAGCCTCTCTGGACCGTACTCTATTAGCTCAGCAGTCTTAGTCGAAGTCTCTATCTCCTGTAGTACCTCCTTAACATCCACTTCCTTCTCCTTTATCATGGTCTGCAGTATCTCCTTAGCTCTATCGACAACCTTCTTCAGCTTCTCCCTCCTAACGTCAACTATATCGAAGACCCTTACCTTAGCGTTGAAAGGACCTACCTTATCAACGAACTCTAGCATAGCGGCTACGAGGGCTGTCTCAACTCTATCTAAGTTGGACGGTACTAGAATCTCCCCAAAGGTCTTAGAGCCCTGATGCTTAACCTCAACGGAGATTCTACCGATCCTACCCTTCTCCTGGAGGTCTCTAAGATCAAACTCGGAGCCGAAGAGCCCCTCAGTTTGACCGAATATCGCACCTACTATATCGTGCTTATCTACCAACCCCTCTACCTCTACCCTAGCCCTAATCATGTACTTTACCATGGAGTTCAGCACCCTCGGCTCTACGCACCTACTCTTTCCTCAAAAACGTTTGCTATAGGACGTTATAAGTCTACATTAAGTCAAGTACTCCTAGAGATTAGACTACTATACACCCTCACCACTAGGGGCTAGAGCCCTAGGCGTAGAGGTTAGCTTGTAGATGTAGTTCTGGAGTATCCTAAGGGAGACTTTTGAGATGTTCTCCGCAGGTATCGCCTCCAGTGGAGAGTTCTACGCTTAGGTATTTAAGGAGCTGTCTACATGCTCTTCACCTTTTGAGTTAAGAGGTTCTCTCGTGTAGGTCTTTGTTGAGTCCTTAAGGGCTATATTTGCTACGAAAACATCTTTTCTGGGGTCTCAGATCCCAAGTAAGGAGAGTCTTGAGGAAAGAATATTAGAGATAGTGAAGGAGGCTAGTAAGAAGGGTGAGGGAGTGATACAGAGTGAGCTCTGGCATGCTCTAGGGATAGATAGTAGGGAGGGGAGTAAGATCGTGGCAAGGCTAATAAGAAGAGGGCTGTTAATGAGAGAGGCAGTTGTACACAAGGGTAAGAAAACCTACAAGCTCTACTACTCTGACAGCATTAGAACCCCGGTAAGCATATCGGTGAACCTGAACCCAGCTATAGAGGTACCCTGCTTCTCCTGTAGGCAGATAAACAGATGTGGTGTAGGAGGTTACTACGACCCAACAAAATGCCCCCTGCTAACTAAGTACATAACTCAGCTAGTCCTCCGCAGATCTCTGTAGAGCTACTCACCGGGATCGCCGTCTCTCTACCTATTCACTACCGGTTACTCCCCTGCTGTGATTGCTTAGATACTGACCTGCTCCATACGTAGCGTATAGCTGTCTCAACCTGCTTTAGAGCTAGCTGAGTCGGGTTCACTAGGACTACCTCAGCTAGGTAGCTATTACTCTCCTTAACTCTGTAGTCAGCTAGATCCCCTCTATCTTTAAGTTCATCTAGGAGCTTCATTAGGAAGCTCTCAACAAGCTCATCATCTACTCTAAGCCCTCCCCTTAGTACTACTCTCACTCCGTCAGTGGTGGGTATCTCGTTAGCTATTACGTCGCTCTCATAGTAAATCACCTTAACGCCCTCCGGTTGTCCCCCCGCACCTTCCTCGCGGACCCTCTGAGCCTCTGCCCTCCCCTTGGAAAGCTCTGATGCTATAGCCTTCAGCATCTCTAGCTCCTCAGATAGCTCCTTAATTCTCCTTTCCAGTTCCTCAATCCTGCTTCTCAGGTACTTCATGACCTTCTCGTAGTTCACGGATTACCACCATGGAGGAACTTCAGTAGTCCTACCCCCTCTCCTTCAGAACCGTGTACGTACTCTTTAATAAGGGTGAAGTCGTTCTGCAGCATTGCGAGGGTCTGAGGGTTGTATAGGGCAGCCGCCGGGTGGTAGGTGGGTATTACAGCTCTCTCTTGTCCCAGTACCTTGAGTCTGTAGAGTCTTCCTCTCATTCTACTGATACCCAACCACCTCACACCACCCTTCATTTCAAACACGTAGTAACCTGCGTAGTTACCTAGGGTAACTATCAGTGAAGGATTAACTAGCGATACTATGGCATCGGTAAAGTAGGAGCATGCGGAAATCTCCTCAAACCTAGGTTCACGATTACCCGGGGGTCTACACTTAACTACGTTAGTTATAAATACATCCTCCCTCTTTAACCCTATGGACTCCACTAGTTTAGTTAGGAGCCTACCAGCAGCTCCAACGAACGGTCGTCCCTCCTCATCCTCCGACCTACCGGGTGCCTCTCCTAAGAACATAACCTTAGAGTAGAGGTTCCCCTCCCCAGGAACGGCCTTAGTTCTAGACTTATGTAGCTCACACCTTCTACATGTGGTTATCTCAGCCCTTATACTAGCCCAGAGAACCTCCCTATTCAGTGTCTCAGCCCAACTTAGATCGCGCAACTTCAAGATAAAACCGCACCGAGTTTACCCATAACCCCGAGCCCCGAGAGGAGTAACGGGTCGGAGGCCCGGGGCTGAACCCTGAAACGGAGGAATGTAGCCCAAACCTCCCCACACTAGCAGGAACCCTCACACTTTAGGCGGGGAGGGGTCGGCTAAAACCACCCTAACGTTTTAGCCGACCTTTATTCTACTCTAGGGGCACTAGAGCTGTACTATCTCTAGTAAGGAGCCTTCTGAGTCTACGCACCAGAGGGAGTCCCCAACATTTCTTAACTTCTCTATAAGCTCTTTAACCTGCCTGGAGTCTATGTGACTTTCTACTCTAACTACCCTACCCCTGGTGTAAGCTCTTTTCTGGAGGAATAGTCTGCAACTAACTTCATCTCCGCAAACTAGGCACTGTGCATCTATGAAACCTGGAAGTAACCCTACATAAGTTCCCTGGGCTATCTCTACGTATAGACAGTCCTTTGAAGTGGGGTAGGGTATGTCTTTGGATGTCTTCACCCCGCTAACTAGGCACTCACGCTCTAGCTCTACATACCTAACACTACAAGTAGTGCTTAGTAAGTTAATGAGTTGCTGGAATAACTGCTGATCAACTGAACTGAAGACTATCACATCCTTACCACAGCTAGCTACTGCAAACACAGCTCTGGAGAGGCCTTCGCTAAAGCTCCCTATAGGATCACCCACCATACCTGCCGAGAGAAGCTCTTAAAGTCTAGGGGACAGATCCTGGGGGAGTGTTTGAGGGTAGTAGTAGCTTACAGTATAAACGATGTAGCTGGTACCGGAGCTGCGAGTAAGTTAGTAGAACTGCTGAGGTGTAGAGATGAGGTTTTAGAGGGTGTCCCAAGGGCCTGTCTAGGTTCTCTAGCAGGGAGGGAGGTTTACGTAGCTGGGTTTTATGAGGACGTTCTCTATTTCGACTTCCTAGAGAGGGTTTTGGAAGCCGATTACTACATAGTAATTTCGAGGCACAGTGCGGTATCGGGCATCAGGTCCTTGACTGTTCACCACACCGGTAACCCCACGCCGAGAGCTGAATACGGCGGTAGACCCCTTGAGCTCTCCGTAGCTAACCCACCGATAGCACTTGCCATACTTAGAGCCCTCCGTGAGTTAGCTCGCGAGAAGTCCTTGGAGGGTACCTCCGTAACCTACGAGGTCACACACCACGGACCTACAAGCCTCTCCAAGCCCCTGACATTCGCTGAGATAGGCTCTACTCTGACTGAGTGGTCCGATGCCACACTCCAGGAGGTACTCGCCAGAGCAGTCTATGCAACTCTTCTAAGTGAGGAGGGTAACTGTATACCGTCAATAGGGGTTGGTGGGGGGCACTACGCTCAGCAGTTCACTGAGAGATCTTTTAACTACGGTGAGTGCTACGGGCATATACTATCGAGACACACCGTAAAGGAACTCAGAGAGAACCTCGACCTATTCAGGTTCGTTGTCGAGCAAGCCGTACGTAGGGAAAGTACTGAGATCAAGAGGGTGGTGCTAGAGGGTAAGAACCCATCATACGTTAAACAGGTAGTAGTGGAAGTATCCAGGAAGTACGGTATTGAAGTTGTGGAGTAGCCTGATCTCCTCCCCGTCCTAAAGGGCGGGGGTTCCTCTAGAGCTGTTCACAGGTTCCCCGCATCTATTCGGGTCTACATCTGTTATCTACGGGGCAGTCGGGGTGGTCAGAGATCTCCCCATCTACGTGATTGCCTATCCTGCATCCCCGCGAGAGCTTAGGGGTAAACTTCAGAAGAGGGTTCAAAATAGCTAAAAATAATTAACTCTACTTATAATCTAAAATAATATTTAGCTTAACCAGCACACGGATCGGGGAAGCTCGTGGTTATAGATGTGGGTATAGTCGGTGCGTACAGCACCAAGTACGAGTTAAGGTCGGAAAAGGAGGCTTGGGATATGCTTAGGGAGGTTGTTGAGGGGGTCATGAAGTCTGTTGAGAAGGGTGTAGACGGTTCGGACATAGACTTAGTTATCGTGGCCAACTTCTCAGATAGGTTTGGCGGACTCATCCACACAGCCCCCCTAGTAGCTTCCCTAGCTAAGGCTAGGAGGGCTAAAGGTCTTAGGGTAGAGAATGCATGTGCTTCTGGAGGAACGGCTATACTACTGGCATGGACTTTGCTGAAGTCGGGACTCGCTAGGAATGCCCTCGTAGTAGGCTTCGAGAAGATGAGCTATCAACCAACGGCCTCTGAGGCTAATGAGGTACTCTCCCTAGCCGCACATCCCGATGAAATAGTTACTGGAGCATCCTTCACATCTCTCTACGCCCTCATAGCTAAGGCTTACATGGATGCCTACGGAGCTCGGGAAGAGGACCTAGCATTAGTAGCTGTAAAGAACCATGAGAACGGCTTGAGAAACCCCCTAGCAGCTATCCGTAGGAAGGTAACTGTTGAGGATGTAATGAAGTCACCCTATATCTCCTGGCCCTTGAAGTTGCTGGACTGTTCGCCACTTACGGATGGAGCTGTAGCTGTCATCCTAAGTAGTGAGCCACGTAAGTTTACAGACACCCCGGTCTACATAAGGGGTATGGCTCTAAGCCACGACCTTCCAGGTCTCTTTGAGAGACCTGATATAACCTCCCTAATAGCTGTAAGGAACGCAGCTGAGGAGGCTTTGAGGATAGCTGGAGTGGAGGTTAAAGACGTAGACGTCTTTGAGGTACACGATGCGTTTACTATAGCTGAGATAGTGATATACGAGATGTTAGGGTTAGCTAGGAAGGGTGAGGGGGTTAAGCTAATCAGGGAGGGGGTTACCCTCTTCACAGGGGAGAAGCCTGTCAACCCCAGCGGGGGGCTTAAGTCTAAGGGACACCCAGTTGGAGCTACCGGGATAGGTATGGTTGCCGAACTCTTCTGGCAGTTGAGGGGGGAGGCTGGTGAGCACCAGGTTAAGGGAGCTGAGCTGGGGCTTATGGAGAACCACGGGGGGACGGGTTCTACAGCTGTAGTAGCTGTTTTAAGTAGGTGATGGGGTATGTGGAGACTCATTACGTATACGGAGCAGTACACCCCAATCACTCCCTACAAGTCTACCTATGCCATAGGTATCGTCGAGGACGAAAACGGTAACAGATTGGTGGTTAGGATAGATAGCAAGTACTTTGGTAGGCTAAGAACGGGAATGGTAGGTAGTGTATACGAGGAGTGGAGTATCTTCGGGAGCTTCAAGAAGTTCGTCCCCGAAGGTGTTGAGGAACCCGCGAAGGTCGCCCTAGTAACAGGTTCTGCGAGGGGTATAGGTGCAGCCATAGCTTTAGAGCTGGCTAAAGCCGGCTATACCGTAGTAGTCTCCGACCTAACTTACGATGAAAGTGCTGAGAAGACGCTTCAGGAGATTAAAGCTGCAGGGGGTAGCGCGATCTTCGTAGCTATAGACGTATCCTCGAGAGAGTCCGTTGAGAGGGCTGTGAAGGAGGTTGCAGAGAAGCTTGGGAGGATCGACGTTCTAGTAAACAGCGCTGAAATAACAAGGGATGCATACCTTCAGAGAATGTCTGCGGAGGACTGGGACGCTGTCATAAAGGTAAACCTAACGGGGGCCTCTAACTGCGCTAAGGCTGTCGCACCCTACATGATACGACAGGGAGGTGGGGTAATAGTTAACATATCCTCAATAGTGGGTATGGTTGGGAACGTTGGTCAAACCAACTACGCTGCCTCGAAGGCGGGTCTCATAGGTTTAACATATAGCCTAGCTAAGGAGCTCGCACCGTACGGAATAAGGGTAGTCGCAATAGCTCCGGGCTTCGTAAGGACTAGGATGACACTGGCAGTACCAAAGTCAATACTTAGAGACTACCTAAGGAGGATACCTATAGCAAGGCTCATCGAGCCTACTGAGGTAGCTAAGCTAGTTAAACACGTTGTAGAGAACGAGGCAATCAACGGGGTTGTCATACCGATAGACCTAGGGCTCACGATATCCTCCCCAAAAGCCTAGCACCTAGGTAAGAGGAGTTTAAGAAGGGTTCACCCTTTTGCTTTACATTTCCCTGTTTGTAGTGGGGCCGCGGGGATTTGAACCCCGGACCACGGGGGCCCAAGCCCCGCATTCTACCAAGCTAAACTACGGCCCCCAGTAAGTGAAAATACATGTAGCTTATAAAAATCGGTTCTCACACTACACCTGTAATCTCTTAGAGGGAATTCTGGAAGCGAGTTATCAGATCTGGTGTCTCCTATCACTACTCAAAAATACCAGCTTTCATCATCTAAAGTACCTAGCCTAGAGACTCCCTCTTCTTCCTCTCCTCCTCAGGTCTAACCTTAACTATACCTAGGAATATCGCGCAACTAATGCAGTAGCACCTAGTCACTGGGTACCTAGCTATTATGGCTCCCTTCTTCTCCAGCTCCTCAGCTAGCTGGGGATCTACTGGGGAGTACCACTTAGTTACACAAATGGCCTTATCCTCCGGTATCAACCTTCCGCACTGATCACACTGTACTGTCTCTACAGAGCCCTTACTACCCTTCCTCCTACCCCTACTTTCACGCTTCTTCGGCAAGAGCCGTACACCACAGAAAAATAGCAGAAGGATTTAAAAACTCCTGACCCCCTCCCCGCCCTAAAGTGTGAGGCTCTCAGTTGTAACTGGAAGAGCTAGTACACCACTTAAGCTATGGATAGTCTCCGGACGTGCCTCTATGCAGTACTCTCAGAACTACCGCATAGGGTGAATTTCCTTCTGCTATACCACCACGTTAGCTGCATAACCCCCATCTCCCTAAGTCTCCTTGCCATCTCCTTGTCTAGTGTTGCGACAATAACCCCCTCCCCTAAGTCCCTGAGATCCGATGCCAGCTTAAGTACGCACTCATCAGTGGTAGTGCAGCCCACTACGTCCACTATTTCAATACTTAGGTACCCTTCATCTATTAATTTCAGGAGTAGTCTCGCAGCTAATCCCCGCCGCCCCCTTTCTAGGGCTATCCTAGATAGCTCGTCCATAACTCTTCTAGGGGTAACGAAAACCGGGTGCTCACAGATACCCTCTAGGGAGTCAACTATGTCAGGAAAGCTACCGTACTCTCCAATGATAAGGAGGGCACTAGTGTCGAGGATAATTCTACAAATCCTTCGGCTAGTGCTTGACAACTCCCCAGCCTACTAACCTCCATCTATTCATTATGTTTCTACTTATAGCTACCTTCATGCTCTTCCATGAGACTACCGGCTTGTCTACAAGGTCAGCTTCAAACCAGTCTGCTGACAACCTCTTGACTACGGCCATGACCGTTGCGGTCCCGGCTGTGATCATTATCTTCTCTCCGACCCTTAGTGGAGGGACCTTCTGTAGCTCACGTGTACCTACAACTCTCTCGAAGAGGTGGTAATCTACTGCTAGATGAGTCTGTGGCTCAGGTAGCTGATCGGCTAGACCTACAACAGAGCCTACAAGTCTGTCCGCCTTAGTTAGGGACGGGTCTAGGCCTGTACCTATTGCTACTAACCCTCCCGGTTTTGCCTCCTTAAATGATCTCTCACCGAACCTTATGCTCTCAATTCTCGTATAGAGTTTCCTAAACATAGTCTTCCCCCCCTCGGTTACCCTAATACCTGGACTTATCTCTATTTCATCACCTACCTTGAAGATCCCCCTAGTAACGCTCCCCCCTACTACACCCCCGATAAGCCTATCGGGAGGGGTTCCGGGTCTGTTAACGTCAAACGACCTAGCTACGAACATTACCGGCTTAGCTGAGAGGTCGCGCTCCGGGGTTTTGAAGAGCTCCTCCATGGCTACAATAAGTGCATCTACGTTTACCTTATGCAAGGCGCTGACGGGGATTATGGGGGCGTTCTCAGCGAACGTACCAGCTAGGAAACTTCTTATCTCCTCGTAGTTTTTCTTAGCCCTATCCCTATCTACTACATCGACCTTGTTTTGGACTACGATGATGTTCTTAACCCCGATAATCTCGAGGGCCTTAAAGTGCTCCCTAGTTTGAGGCTGTGGGCACGGCTCGTTAGCGGCTATTACGAGGAGAGAGCTGTCCATAAGGGCTGCCCCCGATAGCATGTTGGCCATGAGCACCTCATGCCCGGGTGAGTCAACGAAGGATATGCTCCTCCTGTAAACCGGGTTCTGGCACTCTATTGGGTCAGTTACATAGCGTTCGTAAAGACCTCTACCAGGGCATTCGAATATATCGGTATCGGCATAGCCCACCTTTATCGTCATAGACCTTAGTAGCTCCTCTGAGTGTCTGGAGGTCCAAATACCTGTTATAGCCTGGACTAGGGTAGTTTTACCGTGGTCTACGTGGCCTACTACCCCTATATTTATCTCCGGCTGTCTGTACTGAAACTCGAAGCTCATTTTCCACCCTCTATTTCATCACGCGTAAACCTATCAATAAACACTACCTCGCTGACCCCCTCTACATACTTGAATATGTCGTACGCGGCTAAGCTCTTTAAGTACTGTATTTCACTACTGATCCTGAATCTCTTAGGTATCTCTACAATGGCCTGTTTTGATGCTGTATCCATCTTAACTACTATATCCTCGGGCTTAGCACCCCTTAGCCTCCTCTTAACTAAGTACCTAATAGCCTCGGTGGGCTCGTTAACTACCTTAACTACCTTAAGCTTGAGCTTAAGGGTCTTACCGGCAAGAGGGTGGTTGAAGTCTACTACTACACGCCCTCCCTCAATAGCCAGTATCCTACCGAGCTCCCCGTTGATCCTGACCTCCTTCCCTACCTCAGGCTTCACGTTCCGCCTCTCGAATACCCTCCTAGGGAAGGTCTTTATCTTACTCGGGTCTCTGGGGCCGAAGGCTTTTTCGGGAGGTACCTCCACCTCTACCTCCTCACCCTCTTTACAGTATGCTAAGGCCTCTTCAAACCCCTGGAAGAACCTTCCCTCACCGACGACTACTACCTCAGGTTCGTAGATAGCACCCTCTACGTACTTCCTGTTCAACTTTGCTTCAACCTCTGAGGTGGTATCTACCAGCTCCCCCGTATCCTTCACGTAGATTGAGTACTCCACTATAGCTACCTGGTTCTTAGCTAGCACTTACCGCACCTTCAACTAGTATCGGGGACTTAACTTAAAAAGCGGATCTTCGGGTTGGAGTGGGTTAGGGTATTTAAGCCTGTTAAGCTCTAGATTTCTCCGGTGTGTTGATGAGTACTAGAAGTGTATTAGCAGAGCTTCTATGGGCTGAGAAGTACAGGCCTCGGTCCCTACGGGAGATGGTAAACCAAGAGGAGATCGTTAAGAGATTGCAGGTATTCGTTAAAGAGAAGAACATGCCGCACCTACTCTTTGCAGGCCCCCCGGGGACTGGCAAGACTACGGCAGCTCACGCGCTGGCACACGACCTCTACGGGGAGGACTACAGGTTGTACATGCTAGAGTTGAACGCTTCAGATGAGAGGGGTATAGATGTGATAAGGACTAAGGTTAAGGAGTTCGCTAGGAGTAAGCTACCAGCCAACGTTCCATTTAAGATCATACTACTAGACGAAGCAGACAATATGACGCCAGATGCCCAGCAAGCCCTTAGGAGACTTATGGAGATGTACGTAGACGTTACCAGGTTTATACTTATAGCTAACTATCCCAGCAAGATAATCGAGCCGATTCAATCTAGGTGTGCGGTCTTCAGGTTTACCCAGCTGAAGAAGGAGGACGTTATATCCAGACTTAAGTGGATATGTAATAACGAGAAGGTAGTCTGTGATGATAGAGGGCTTGAGGCTGTATATGAGGTCTCTGAGGGTGATATGAGGAAGGCTATAAATATCCTACAGGCTGCAGCCGCTCTAGGGGAGGTTAACGTATCTAACGTATATAGAGTGGTGGGCCTGGCTACACCAGCTGAGGTCAGGGCCCTACTTAAGTCAGCCCTCTTTGAGGGGGACTTCCTTAAAGCTAGGGATAACCTAAGGAAGCTGATGGTATCCTACGGTCTCTCTGGAGTAGATATTATTAAGCAGCTTCATAGAGAGATATTTAGCTCAGAGATAAACATGCCAGAGGAGATGAGGGTTGAGATAGCCGACTACTTAGGTGAGATACAGTTCAGACTTGTCGAAGGGGCTGATGACGAGATACAGTTAAGTGCCCTCCTCGCAAAGCTCGTACTACTAGGTAAACCGCTAAGACAGCAGGTCCAGGCTAAGCCTACTAAGGTGAAGTAATGTCCCAAGAGAGGAGAATTCCCTGGGTAGTTAAGTACAGACCGAGTAGGGTAGCTGATGTAGTTAATCAGGAGGAGGCTAAGAAGGCCTTCCTAAACTGGCTTGACTCCTGGCTACGGGGTAAGCCGGAGAGGAAGGCCGCCCTCCTCTACGGACCGCCGGGTTCTGGTAAGACCTCTCTTGTTGAGGCAGCTGCTAGGGAGTATGGACTGGAGCTATTAGAGATGAATGCCAGCGACTATAGAAGAGCTTCAGATATAGAGAGGGTGGCATTAGTATCATCTAGGGGGGCTAGCTTAGTAAGGGCTCGCGGTAAGATAATCCTCTTAGATGAGGTAGACGGTATTTCCGCTACAGCCGACTTAGGAGCTCTAGATGCTATAGTAAATCTGATAAATAAAACATCCTACCCAGTAGTACTCGTAGCTAACGACCCCTGGGACCCGAAGCTACGCGAACTCAGGGAGGTTTGCCTACTTATAGAGTTTAAGAGATTAACTAAGACAGAGATAAAGAAGGTTCTCCAAAACATATGTAGGAATGAGAAGTTAGACTGCGAGGACGAGGCCCTGAACTTCATCGCCGAAAGAGCTGAAGGGGATCTTAGATCAGCCATAAACGATATAGAAGCTCTTGGCGAGGGCTTCGGTAGGGTCACCTACGCCCTAGCCCGGACCGTCCTGGGTTATAGGAATAGGGAGTTAAATTCCTTCGAGGTAGTTAGGAGGATACTAACAGCTAAGTACTCTTGGCAGGCTAGGATAGCTGCCTCTCAGACTGACTTAGCTCCAGACGAACTTATTCAGTGGATTAACGAGAACGTACCTAGACAAGCTGTAGACCCCGAGGACCTCTGGCGAGCTTTTGAAAGCCTTTCCAGGGCAGATATCTACATGGCTAGGGTAGTTAAAAGCGGTAACTGGGACCTACTAGCATATGCTTCAGACATGATGACAGCTGGCGTAGCCTTGGCTATCACAAACCCGCAGTATAAGTTTAAGTGGGTTAAGTACGGGTTCCCGGAGAAGATAAGGATGTTATCTAAAACGAGGGAGGTTAGGCAGGTTAGGGATGACCTAGCTAAGGTTATAGCTCAGCACCTTAAGTGCTCTACCTCGGTAGCGAAGTCCGAGGTCATCCCCCTGCTAAGGGTTATATTCGATAACAACCCAGAGTATGCGGCAAGACTCGCTCTAGGTTTAGGGCTTAGTGACTCCATGATAAAGTATCTCTCTGAGAGGAACGGTGATAGGGTAGTTAAGCTTGTAGAGGATCTGAGAGCGCAACTCAGAGAGGCTCTACTAGGAGGTTTAGAGAGCCCCGCTAGAAAAGAAGTGGAGAAGGTTAAGCCGGCTACTAAAAAGGCGGAGAGAAGGAGAGCAAAGAGTTCTGAGGGACTCAAGGGCTTTCTTAAGAAGTAAAGAGCTCGCGTATTATTCTAGCAACCGGGTTAGCTGAGTTTAACCTATAGGTCTTAACCCTCCCTAGGGAAACTTCGTAGACCACCCCCTGTTCCACCAAGTACTGCAGCCCTCTCTTAACAACTTTGTGATTAAGCCTTGTTAACCTAACTATGGCTGAGATATTGAGGGAACCGTACTCACATAGTAGCTTAAGTATTTTAACCCTAGTCCTACTCGATAGAACCTCGACTACCTTATCGCTTAGGCTACTCACCGAGCTCACGCCTCAGCGCTATGGCTCTATTGAGAGCGTTTAGCAGGCTATCCAGAGGTGCTGCTCCGAAGCTTACATAGCTACTCCGACCTCTACGTCCCTTAAGGCTCTTCCTAACCATTATTATACCTCTATTAGCTAACTCTGAGACGTAGTAGTAGACCTGCGTATGCTTCCTAGGTTCGACACCTATCTCAGTACACAGTTTCCTATATATAGACTCTACCGTACCTATGCTCACGAAATCCTCTCCGGAACTCTTAAGCTCTAGGGCTATGGCTTTGAGAAGAAGTAGCTGGTGTAGGTTGAGGTAGTTGAGGGAGTCTAGGACGTGTACCAGACTTACATCCTCACGGACGGATACGGCTCTAACATGGTCTACGAGAACTCTGGTAGCCCTCCCCTCCTCTATTTCCTTCTCTGCTAACTTGCCAGCAGCGTATAAAATAGCTAAAGCCTTCCTAGCGTTTCCATCACCACCAGTATCTACCCCGATTAGGTTTGCTATGTATTCGAAAACTTCATCACCTACAACACCCGGTTGAAACGCCTCCTCAGCACGGTACTTCAGTATATCGTAGAGCTCCCTAGCTCTATAGGCGTTAAAGACTATGGTATTTCTGAGGACATAGCCCCCGGAGACCTCATCAAGTACTTTAGCGATTTCATGCGGCTTCATCCTGCTTATGTAGATGAAGTTAAGCCTGAGAACCTCGGAGTGGAATACGTCGTAGAATCTAAGTAGGACGTACCTATCCTCAGCTTTAAAGCTCGTAAGTACCGTGTCGAACTCATCTAGAGTTACAATGGCGTAGAGGTCGTTGAGGTCTAGCTCCTTTAGGAGTGCTTGGACGAACTCTAAAAGTCCTAGCCCTCTATCCGGGATACTCAGGCCTAGTTGGTTCTTGATCTCCCTAAGTACAGGTAAGGCACCCTTAACGCTAGCACAGTTTACGTGTACGTACTTCAACTTTATACCCCGCTCATTGGCTATCCTACACATAACTCTCCCGAAAGATATCGCGGTAGCTGTCTTACCAGTACCTAGAGAACCGTATAGCACCACCCTACCCGAGGAGCTCCCCGGAGAGACTATGACGTGTTTGAACATCTTAGTTAGTTGCTTGAGTTGCTCCTCCCTATGTGGTAGAACCTCCGGAACGTACTCCGGGTACAGCTTGGTTTCATCTATAAATACCCCGGGCCTCCTAATAATACTTTCAATTACCTCCTTAATGTTACTCATACTTTCACTTATCACCTGAATACTTACACCCACATTAATAAGAACGCCTATAAAGAGTTCGAGGACGCCGAGCTAGGGGTTAAGACCTTCGTAGAGCTTCTTTCTTCTTTCGTACTCCTCCCGGTTCATGACGAATCTAGCTGGAACACCAGCTACTACAACACCAGGAGGTACATCCTTAGTTACCACAGCACCTGCTGCGACAACAGCTCCTCTACCTATTACGACACCAGCTACAACCGTAGCATTAGCTCCAATAACGGCCTCATCCTCGATTACTGTTTCAACTATCCTACTGCTTGGGGGGTACCTATCGTTCGTTATGACAGCTCTAGGGCCTATGAATACCCCTCTTCCTATCCGGGTCTTTATCGGTATGTAAACTCCGGTCTGTATGTTGGTGTGCTCCCCTATAGTTACATACCCATCTATTACGGTTCCAGTACCTACCTTAGTCCAGCTACCTACGGAGGTCTTCTCCCTAATTAACACTCCGTGACCAAGCTCTACACCATCCCCAAGCTCTACCTCCTCATATATGATACAGTGGGTCCTAACTATCACACCTTTACCTAGTCTACATCCACTGCTAACTCTATCAACCTCCTCTAGGGGCTGCTCAGAACTTCCTAGCTCTGAGAGTTTTCTCTTAACAGGAAACCCTAGAACCGAGAAGCTGAAGATTCTGGAGTCGTCTCCTACTGATGTACTACCGAGTACTACTACTGGAGGAGTCAGTAGCACGCTAGGGCTTAGCGAAGCCTTCCTAGATACGTAGTGCGTCATTACGTTCACGAGCTTCCCTTGCACTGAGCAGGTAACACTATATAAATACAGTCCTAGTAGGGGCTGTAGCTGTGCAGCTGGTGGACTTCGTTAGGCAGATGGCTGTAGCCGTTACAACTGTAGCCTGGTTTGTATTCCTAGTTACCTGGGCTGTTGGGTGGGCCCTACGGGGGGCTCCACTTCCGTTCAGGAACATCAAGAGAGTGGGTCAGAGTCTTATTGAGGACTCCGTAATGGCGGCTTTCTGGTTAGCACTCGGTACCACGATATTCGCACTGATATCCTACATAGTGTCCTCCATATCACTACCCATGCCTCCACCCCCGTCACCTTAGCGGGGTGTTCGACTATAGAGATACTCCCACTAGCGTATACCCTCTCACTACTCACGTACGTAATAGGTGCTGTTCTCTACGGCTCTCCCATACCTGCTAAGTACGTTAAGAAGTGGGGGGTTATGATGATGTACGACGGTATAGCGTCAGCTACTCTAGTCTCAGCCTATGGTCTCATGATTAAGCTGGGGGACTACCTCCTGTCCATAGTTAACGCAGACTGGGGGAACTTCACCGTCTGGCTTACTAGTAGGACCGGTGTCCTGGTATCCATGTACCTACTGCTACAGTCTCTCGGAGCTATGTTAAAGGCTTCGGGAGCTGAGGTACTCCTGGAGATACTTAAGCACGCAGGAGCACTCCTGGCTACAGCTCTCACAGCTATTAAGACGGTTTACATCATCTCCATGGTAATCTACAGTCTTAGGGATAAGATCCTTGCCGTAGGTGTACTCCTCTACTCTCTACCATTTAGGATTGGGAGAGGTGTTGGCGCGGCCCTGATAGCTGCCTCATTGGTATACTACATCGGACTCCCCCTCATGCCCGCGTTTGCGGCGATTTTCGAGGCGCCTCCCGTAACTATGCCTAGCAGCGGTTTAGGTAGTATCAGGGGTAGGGTGGTGGATGCTCTAGGAA
This sequence comes from Desulfurococcaceae archaeon, assembly GCA_020833415.1. GTDB lineage: Archaea > Thermoproteota > Thermoprotei_A > Sulfolobales > NBVN01 > DRZP01. The sequence goes on from JAJHQJ010000005.1 coordinate 60,062, forward strand.
GCCCCCTACCTAATGCTATTATAGAACTTTACGGAAGTAGTACCGTTGAACCGGATGTAGTTGTTGTGGCAGATACCTCGGGAAGGTTCTACGTCGGACCACCGTACGATGTGATGACGGAAGGTACCGCCTTTACGTCCTCCGTAGTCTTCATGGGGTACAGGTTCACCCCAGATCCATCGTATCTCAAAGCACCGTGGGAGGGGTCTCTAAGGGTCTACAACCTAGTCTACGCAGGTCAGAGTCTAGCTCTAATGCTTATTGGCGTGTTCTACATAGGTAACATGAGTAGGGTCTGTAGCGAACTTTTGTTAAACATGGAGGTTCTCAGCGAAACTGCCTCCGTAGCTATCCTAAAGCTTAGCATAGTTAACGTAAGCTCTATAGCGGTTAATGGTGAAAGCCTGCAGTGCTCTTGGAG
>JAJHQJ010000077.1 GCA_020833415.1 Desulfurococcaceae archaeon
GCTACGATATCCACAAGGAGTACCTACACCTAGAGGTAGATCTCGGGGAGGGTGAGGCCACCCAGTTCGAGGAGTACGTCCTGAAGCTCGGGGGGGTCGTCGACTGCCGGACCTCCCCAGTTAGCGGGACGGCTACGGTACTCTACAACCCCTACACAACGTCGAAGGAGGTTCTACTGAGTACCATTAGGAGGAGGTACCCGGAGGTTAGGGAGGTAGCTGAGGAGGTCGAGGGGATGGAGGTAGGCCGCGTAGACTCTAGGCTACCACTGAAGATAGCCTCCTTCGCAGCAGGTCTTACCGCAGTGGTACACCACGCGTTCGGGAGCCTCGGCCTTACACCACCCCTCTGGGGTGTGAGGGAGTACCTATACCTAGCCCTAGCTACGGTAGTACTAGTCCTAAACACGGACATACTCTCCAAGGGATTTAGGGCCCTAGCCCGCGGGACCCCGGTAATGGAGTCCCTGGTGTCCCTATCAGCTACAGTAGCGTTTCCCCGCTAACGGTACTTGACGGTATTTACAAATATCTGTAATCCCGTTAGCGGGGCTGGGCCTCGATGTGGGATCACCAGTATCACCCACACCCCATGGGCCCCCGTCGGGCCCAACGCCACGGGGCTCCCATCTGAGTTCAGGTACTTCAGCCCGATGTTTACTGCCCCTACGACGTCCCTCTCGAGGACTCTCCCACCAACCCACGTGACTCTGAGGACTGCCTTTACTACCTTCACTCTCCCGAACCCCTTCACCGCAGTGCGGATCACCAGGGGCTCGAACCTCCCAATCCTCCTACCCGTGAACGGGTCTCTAGTTGAAGTCCCCTTTTCAGATACTTTCACTATGTGTATGGGTTTTTCATCGAGAAGCTCAATTAGCTTCTTAATGCTCCACTGGTGAATTCTATGCCTCAGTTTGTTGCCAACATTCTCTTCCATCTTCTTTTTAGCTTTCTCATTAATGTTACCAACCACCACTACAGCTCTATTTTCAATAGCGAGGCTCTCTATTAACTTCACAGTCTTCCTCAACACATCTAGCTTTCTCTCTTTCTCACGAAGCTTCCTGAGCCTCCTCCTAACCTCCCTGACTTTAGCTGAATTGCCTCGTGTTACACTCTTCCTCCTCTCTGAGTAAGCAACAACAATTCTCCCAAGACTGGTCTCAACTCTATAAACATTACTTAATGCACCATCCTTAAAGAGGGCAATAGTGACATTGTTCTCGTTAACATCTACAGCAATAACGTTCCCGGGGTCGTAGCTAACCTCGAGCTCTCTAGTGAATGATAGATACACAATTATCTTCCTACCTAGGATCTTAAACCTCAGCTCGCTAGCCAACCTCCAGCCACCGTAGAGATACCTGTATAGTTGTTTATGATTTCTATAGGGGAGCTCCACCCAGCCCCTGTGAGTCCTCAGCTTAACGACCCCGTCCTCTAGCCTCCAGTCTTGTGAATCTGAGTATGTTATTGTTATTCTCTTAACCTCTGGTTCGTCTTTATATACCTTACCCTTCTTCACGCGCTCCCTGAAGCTCTTGGCTCTCCTAGTAGCATCTCTATAGGCACCCTTAATCACCCTGGTCGGTAGCCATGGAAACTTCTCCCTAAACTCCTCGTAGAAGACCCTGTGTAGTGTCTCCTGGGAAGCCTTATACTTAACAGCATAATTAACCATCTCCACAAGCATCTCTCTATAGACACTTTCTATCTCTCTGAGAGCTTTCCTAGCGTATTTATTTGCATAGCACTCGAGAACCACGGTTCTAGTTAGAGTCTTTGACAACCTCTCCAATACAGCTCACCACCTCCTTATACCTCCTAGACCTCCTACCGTAGATTCTAGAGGCAAAAGAGGTCACGATCTCTACGAAGTCCTCTACGAGCTCCTGAATATAGTTCTTTGACTCCTCCTGGAAAACCACGTAGACCTCTACTCCGAGAGTATTGAATAGAGTCTTGAGGTACTCAAATCCAATAGTTAATCTATCTCTGTACGCAACTACTACTGCCCGTATTTCCCTCCTCTTAGCCAACTCGATCAGCTTTCTCAGCCCCCTCCTATTCTCTTTCAACCCGCTTGCGATATCTGTGACAATAACGTACTCAGCACTTGGAAGGTTCTTAGAGACCCAGAGCTTCAAGGACTCAACCTACCTCTCCAAGTCGCTCTTCTGAGCGTTTGAAGAGACCCTGGCGTATACAGCTATACACTTAACCCTCTGAGCACCCCTGAGCAGTCTCTCAACCTCGCTGTAAGGGATCCTCCACCTACCATGGACGCTGTAAGCGACAATCTTACCCTTCTTAATCCACTTAACCACAGTAACTCTTGAAACACCCCAAAGCTCCGCAAACTCCCTAGTACTAAGATACCGCTCACTCAACACATTGTACCAAGTATTCACAAGTATTTAAATATATCGTCAGCTCTGCAACAGCCTCCCAGAAGGCCTCCGAACTCGGTCTACTGGTTAAGAGGGGCGATGCCTTCGAGAGGGTTCTAGAGGTTAACGTAGCTGTACTGGATAAGACCGGGACCCTAACCTACGGTCAACCGGTTGTAGAGGGTGTTGAGATAGTCGACGGGTCGGATAGTGGGGAGGTCCTCGCGTACCTATGCTCAGCTGAGAGTAGGAGCGAGCACCCGCTGGCTAGGGCTGTAGTTAGGTACTGTGAGGACCTCGGTGTAGGGGTCTTAGAGGTCGACGACTACGTCCAGCTACCTGGACTCGGCGTACTCTCGAGGGTTAACGGGGTTGAGGTAGCTGTAGGCTCCGCTAAGCTTATGGAGGAGCTGGGGGTCGAGCTAGGTCCGGGGCTACTAGCTAGAGTAGGTGGGTGGGCTTCGAAGGGGTATACGGTAGTCCTTACCGCAGTCGATAGGGTACCGAGGGCTATCGTAAGGATTAGGGATACCGTGAAGTCCGAGGCGAGGAGCTTCGTAGACTTCCTAAGGTCCCTCGGTATTAGGACCGTACTAGCTACCGGGGATTCCCAGCTAGCTGCTAGAGCGGTAGCCGAGGAGCTGGGTATAGACGAGGTCTACGCCGGGATGAGGCCTGAGGATAAGGCTGAGCTAGTTGAGGAGCTCAGTAGGAGGGGCTTTAGGGTGATGTTCGTTGGTGACGGCGTTAACGACGCACCAGCCGTAGGGAGGGCCTTCCTAGGTGTAGCCATGGGTAGGGGTGCGGAC
>JAJHQJ010000023.1 GCA_020833415.1 Desulfurococcaceae archaeon
CGATAGGTACGTCGCCGTAGCTGAGGTGGATGTTGAGGGTTTGGTGAAGTACCTACTGGGGGGTAGCCCATGACCGTATCCCTCACTAGGTTCAGGGGTAACCCGATACTCAGACCGGACCCCGCGAAGCCCTTTATGGGCTTCGCGGCCTTCAACCCAGCGGCTGTGAAGCTGGGGGGTAGGGTCTACGTCCTCTTCAGGGCTCAGGCCTACGACCTTACGTCAACGATAGCCCTGGCCGAGCTACCCGACGGCTTTACGGTGGCCTACGTATCTGAGGAGCCTATCTACAGACCGCGGGAGCTCTTCGAGAGCCGTGTGGTGGGTGGCTTCGGGCCGGTAGGCTGCGAGGACCCTAGGGTAACGGTACTAGACGGTAGGCTCTACATGCTCTACACAGCTGTTAGCGATGCCTACGACTACGTTAGGGTGGCTGTAACTAGCATAGACCTGGACTCCTTCCTTAGGAGGAGGTGGGACGCCTGGTCCACGCCTAAGCCCATATCACCACCGGGAGTCTGGGATAAGAACGCCGCCCTACTCCCCAGGAGGGTCCAGGGTAGGTACGTAGTGCTACACAGGTTCTTCCCAAACATATGGGTAGACTTCGTGGAGGACCTGAACTTCGAGGGCTACTGGATCAGGGGCTACGAGTTCTTCAGGGTGAGGCCAGGTATGTGGGATAGTGATAGGGTTGGGGTTGCCGGGCCCCCCATAGAGTTCAACGAGGGGTGGCTGATGATCTACCACGCTAGGTCGTTGCAGGACGGGGCCTACAGGCTCGGGGCAGCTCTACTGGATAGGGAGGACCCCACCACGGTTATCTCAAGACTGGAGTACCCGATACTCGAACCTAGGGAGTGGTACGAGACCGAGGGCATGCGGGTGGTGTTCTCCTGCGGTCACGTGGTCCTAGACGGGGAGCTACTGGTGTACTACGGAGCCTCCGATAAGTACCTAGCCGTAGCCTACGTAGATGTAGATGAGCTTTTAGGGGAGTTACTTAGGCGTAGTTACTGGCTTGATAGCAGTTAGCTAGGGGTATTTAGAGCCTCTAGCTCTACTCCAAGCTAGGGGTGCTCTAGGGGTCCCTAGGCGTAGTGCGGAAGCTCAAGAGCTTTGAACTAAGCAGCTTTCCGCTATAGAGCTACTTATAAATCCTGGAGTAACCTGGAGTAGCGGTGAGCTGTTGAAGCCCCGATCTCTACTTAAGCTAGTCCTAGTCTTAGTGGTACTGATCATAGCCTTCGTTGCCTACGCCCCTCCCAACGCTGAGTACATGCCTGAGGAGCTGAGGTTCCCGTATGTAACCTTCCCACTACTTCCACCTCTACTAGCTATAACCCTGTGCATGACCACCGGCCAGGTCCTACCATCACTCTTCCTCGGAGTTTGGGTTGGCGCTCTAATGGTATCCTCCTACAACCCCGTAGCTGGGACGATTAAGAGCCTTGGATGGCTAGTTAAAAATGCTACAGACTCATGGAACGCTACTATACTACTCTTCGACTTCGTAATCGGAGCCTTGGTAGGCCTCCTATACGTATCAGGCTCCATGCACGCTGTAGCTGAGGCCCTAGCTAGGAGGGTTAAGACGGCTAGGGGGGCTAGCTTAGCCGCCGCAGCTCTTGGAACCATAGTGTTCTTCGACGACTACGCTAACACCATAGTTGTGGGGAACACCATGAGACCCCTCACCGATAGGACCAGGGTCAGCAGGGAGCTTCTAAGCTACATAGTCGACTCAACGGCTGCCCCGGTAGCTGGGATAGCTATAGTATCTACGTGGATAGGCTACGAGGTCAGTATGATAAAGAGTGCTGTAGAGTCCCTTCAGGAGGAGTTCGCGGTCGGTAAGATAGTTGCTGCCCCGGATGTAGGTCCCTACGCTCTGTGGCTAAGCTCCGTACCCTACCACTTCTACTCAGTACTAGCTATAGCCATGGTCTACCTAGTCGTACTCCTTAGAAGGCACTTCGGCCCTATGCTAAGTGCTGAGAGGAGATCTGCCTACGAGGGTAAGGTACTTAGAGACGGGGCTGTACCCCTCATGCCTACGGAGACTATCCTCGGGGAGCCGGTTAAGGAGAGGAGGGCCCCGGCAACCCTCTTCGCAGCCTCCATAACTACCCTAGTAGCGATAACCCTACTGGGGATGTGGTATACCGGTGCTCAGGCAGTTATCGAGGCCATGGCTAAGGAAGGAGCAGTCAGCGAGGCTCCTTGGTGGACGATACCATTCTCCGAGGCCCTCATGGAGTCTGACGCTGCTACAGCCCTACTGTGGGGTAGCTTCGCAGCCTACATAATAGCCCTAGTAGGGGTCCTCACCTCCAGGATCCTAAGCTTCTCCAAGGCTATGGAGTACACAGTTAAGGGTATGTACACCATGCTCTACGCTAACGCAATACTTCTACTAGCCTGGAGCATAAAGACCGCTACGGAAGCTGTAGGTACGGCTGAGTACGTGGTAGCTCACGCAGTAGGTGCCGGGATACCGGCCTACTCGGCCCCCCTAATAGTGTTCCTAGTCTCCATGTTCATATCCTACACGACCGGTACGAGCTGGGGTACCTTCGGGATAATGATGCCTCTAGCAGTACCACTGGCCTGGAAGCTAGCCCTGCTGCAGTACGGGGACCTAGGCGTTGCCTACACCGTAACCGCAGCCTGCATTGGAGCCGTATTCGGAGGCGGGATCTACGGGGATCACGTATCCCCTATTAGCGATACCACGATAATGTCCTCCATGTTCAGCGCGTGCGACCACATAGACCACGTAAAGACCCAGCTCCCTTACGGAACCCTAGCAGCTACTATAAGTATCATCCTGTACGTACTCTTCCTAGCTGGGGTAACTAGTGCCCTAGTACTACTCCCACTAGGCCTAGTACTACTGGTAGCCGTATACTTAGCACTAACTAGAGGTAGGGAGAGGTACGTTCCCAACTATACCTCCAGCTCGTAGGAGCTTTTGCATGCTTTTTCTTCCTCGGTATTCGAACCCCGCTTCTAGCTAGAGCTACCAGTAGTTGGGGTAGTACTGCTAGGAGTGCTGTAGCTCTGTAGAGGATTAGTGCCGGGAGTGCGGAGGTCCCATCCATACCTAGCTCTACAGCTACTGCTAGCTGGACTGCCTCGACCTGCCCTAAACCAGCTGGGGTCACTATAGGTAGTAGCCAGAATGTAGCTAGTACTAGATCGTAGAGTAGTAGCGATGCTAGGAAGCTGAACGAGCTTACAAAGTATGACGTGATGATGAGACCTACGTAGCCTGCCACAACCTTCTCTAGGGCTACTAGGGCTGCTGAAGTAGCTAGGTATCCGACATCCTCGAGGTGTACCTCACCGACCTCAACAACCCTACGGGTAAACCTCCCGAGTACCTTAGCTAGGCTCGTGGCCACCCTCCTGGACCTAGAGGCCGCCAGGGCTAGGGAGTTTAGGAGTAGTACCGAGCCTACAGCTAGGGCGAGCCAGACCTCGGAGTACCTGGGAGTACGTAGGTACGCACACACTACGGCTAGCTCAACCGCGGCTGCGGCTGAGTGTACCAATCTGTGGAGGAATGTGGTCCCCAGGGATGTACTGAGGGGTAGGCCCCGTCTAGCTAGGAAGTAGACCCTGTACACCTCAGTAGCCCCTCCAACTGGGACAGCGTACTCCATAGCTAGGGAGCTGTAGACCCCTAGGACAGCCTCGGAAAACCTCAGTGGTAACTCTAGGGACCTCGCCGCGTAGTAGAACTGGGCTGCGTGGATTAGCGGTGTTAGAGCCCTCAGAGCCAGGGCTACGGCGAGGGTGTGGGGAGGTAGTTGAAGTGCGTAGTTAAGGGCTGTACCTAGGTCTGCGGAGAAGACGTAGCGGGCTACACCCAGGAAGAGGAGGACCCCTAGACCACCGACTACAAGGGCTTTGACCAGCGCTGAAAAACGCACAGAACCACCGCGGTAGTGGAGGCTACTAGAGATCCGCCCCAGACCTCACGTCAACTACTGAGACCTCCTCGAACCCGGCAGTCCTGAGGGCCTCCCTAATCCTCCTAGCTATAGTACTCCACAGTGTGTGGTTTACGAATCTGCAGAACCCGCAACGCGGGTCAGAGCCTAGGAGGTCTACGAATACCGCAACCCTCCTACCATCTCTGGATAGCCTGAAGGACCTAACCACACCAGAGGAGACTACGTCGATGTCGAAACCCGGGACCTCAGCACCCCTCAGAACCCTCTCGACAGTCTCAGCCAGCCTACTCAGCTCTAACCCCACCTGCTGACCCCCTCTACCTACCCCCGGTAGCTAAAAACCGGGGGTCTCCTAGAAAGCCCACGTCGCAGGCTCGATACCTGTATGCTTTGACTGGCTAGGTATAAAAGTTTAAATCCGGGTAACCCTACAACTAGTTGGAGCCGCCGTAGCTCAGCCCGGGAGAGCGCCCGGCTGAAGACCGGGATGTCGGGGGTTCAAATCCCCCCGGCGGCACCTAGGTTCTGTAGTCTTTTAAGACCTGCGGTACCTAGCTAACCCCCGGTGACTGCATGGCTACCGACGGAGATCTGAGGACCTGCGTAGCTAGGGTTCTGAATAGGGTTGAGCTGCTCCTGCAGGATCTGGACGAGCTTAGGGATAAGCTAGCTACCGAGATAGCCGAGTGCAGAGTCTCCAAGAACGAGGCTAGGTTGAGGACCCTTCAGAACGTATCCAATACCGTAACCAGAGCTCAGGAAACCTTAAGATCCCTCTACATACAATTAGGATTACTAGCACTAGAATGAGAGAAACACCTCCTGCTACCCTAGAGAGCAGGGGCTTCCTTTAAGATAGCGTGAGTAGAGCACTCTACAGCTGCGAGCATGTCCAACGCCCTTTACTCTCCCGCACTTCTAACGCACTAATCTGACCAAGAAGCGCCGGAAATGATAATCCCTACAGATTCTCTCTAAGCATAGGGTTCTTCCAGCTTCATATCACGTAGAGTTCGTAATTATGATGCCCGTGCCCTCTTAAAAATTACTGTGAGCAAGCTGATGCCGTGTGTCTCTCCGAATTTGTAGTGCTCTCCATAGTTTAGTTGGTTGAGTAGCTGACCTCCTCCCCACCCTAGAGGGCGAGGGCCCCCCTATGGCGGTTCACAGGTTCCCCCATTTATTCAGGTCTACATCTGTTATCTACGGGGCAGTCGGGGTGGTCAGAGATCCCCCACTTACATTTTCGTTACGTATTCGTTACGTAGTTGCCGATCCCACATCCGCAGTGGGCTTGGGGACAATCATGACAACACCAACACGAAGTTTATAAGTCTTTCTCCCATCCCCACCCTAAAGGGTAAGGCTTTCAGTTGTAGAGGCATCGAAATAGCGCACATCGAAAAGCAGTAGCGGAACCTCCTCAACTCCCTAATCCCTAGACAACATCTCTTTTAAGACCCCCTACCTTCCGTAGACATAGGTCGAGCATGTTTTAACTCCGTAAAACATCACACTACTTAGGAGGAGGGACGGTACGTGGAGGCTGTGGCTATCGTCGAGTTCTCAGGTCTCTGCAGAGTTAACCTGGTTAGGCTGTCTAAGGAGCTCAGTAGGGTTGGTGCTAGGGTAGTCTCCCACGATATCTCCAGTGGTGTGGTGGTAGCTACCCTAAGGCTTAACCTACTCGACCCCGGGAATGCTGAGTCCAGGGCTAGGTTCCTAGCTGAGGTGGTGTCTAGGGTACTCCTCGGTTGCCGGACCTGGGTTAAAGTGATTACCTCGGAGGACCTCTGGGGGCTACTGAGTAGGTTTACGGTAGCTAGGCTATCCTCAGCTGAGGGTACAGTCTACGTAGTCCGCCTACCAGTTTACTACTACGCGGTTCAGAGGTCTACTAGAGGTCCCGCCAGGCTGAGGTTAGTACCCCTAGCTAGGTCTGGGTCCAGCTACTACGGAGACCTCAGCGGCCTTACCTTCCCCTGCGAGGAGGCTGTGGAGCACCTAACCGGGGTCCTCAAGGACCTGGGGGAGGTCCTAGGCTCTGGTAGTGATAAACCCTAGGGAACTACCTATCCGGGTGCTGTGCGTGGACTGCAGCACGTCTAAGGCCCTAGTCGGGGTTGCGGTCGGCTGCCTACTAGCGGTAATGTCCCTAGTAGCTGTGAGAACATCCTCAGACCTACTCCACTACACTACAGCAGCATTATACCTGACGTCAGCCCTCTTCGCCCACCTACCGGCCTCTGCCGTGGCTAAGACCCACTGTCCCGTGAGGAGAGGGGTGGTACTCTACCTATCTACGACCCTGGTAGCGTGGATCGTGGTCTTCAACATAGTCTACGTACTCGTATCCGGGACCTAGAGGTGGTTCAGCCCCCAGCTATGGATAAGTACGAGATCTTAGTATACTACGACACCATAGCACCGTCGTACGGAGAACTCTACGGAGCTGAGCAGCTGTCCAAGTACTCAGCCTCGGTCAGACTCTCCGGGAGGTCAAGGATCCTTGACCTAGGCTGTGGTGTTGGGTTACTGTACGAGTACGCCCTAGGGCTGGGCGTGGAGGTCGAACTCTACGTAGGTATAGACCTAAGCTCCGAGTCCCTGAAGGAGCTTAGGGCTAGGTACTCGCGTACCGGTCTAGTGGAGGCCATGGCTGGGGACGTAGATAGGCTGCCGATTAGGGACGGTACGGGGTTCTTCACCAACGTCTACTCCTTCACCGTGTATACGTGTGGCTACGGTAACCCCGAGGCGGTGCTTAGGGTACTTGACCTGAGTACGGCTGAGGACGTAGCTATATCGGTAATGTGCTCCGGTAGGGAGCCGGAGTGCCCCGATGGGTTAGCCGCAGTTAGGTGGATTGGGAGGGCCGAGGTCCTCTGCAAGCTACCTAGAGACCCCCAGGCGTAGGTACACCGATGCGTAGCTTATAACCTCAGGGAGCTAGGTCTCTGAGTGACTAGCGGTAAGCTAGGTGCGGTCCTCTGTGCTGAGGGATGGAGTACCATACCTTAGGCTACTTATGGGGGAGACCTGGAGGAGGTTCCTTAAGGTAGACGTCCTCAGGTCCCTAAACTACGTAAAGAGGGTTCTAAGGCTTGTGGAGGTGCTCAGGAGTAGCTCCACATCGGTGAGGACCGTTAAGATCGCGGTGGGGATCATAGGTAGGGATACTGTTGGGCATAGCAGGGACATCAGGGAGACCCTGGAGAGGCTTCTGGGGGTTACCTGCGTAGGGTGTGACGAGGTGGTTAGGGACGTAGCTAGGGGTATCCCCCTGGAGCAGGTAGCCCCTAGTGCTAAGCTCCTGTTCCACGAGACCCAGCTCCTCAGGGAGTTGAAGCTCCTGGAGGGTTTACTTACCGAGGTCGCTAAGGGTCACGCTAGGGTTAATGAGGACTACGTAGAGGAGCTGGTACGCAGGGACTACATAACCCTCACCGGTAACCCGCTTGAGCTATTCAGACTCCTAAGGGGTTTGGTAGCTGTCCTACTCAGACTACTCCCCCTGTACTCCCCCGTCTCCTTCACGGTCAGGTCCCTGAGGTCCGTCCCTAGGTTCGCCGTGGCTAAGCTACTCGGCGACCCCCTACCGGAGTCGCTGAGGAGGTTTGGGGTGGAGCTAGTCGAGCTCCTACCGGTAGAGCCGGGTGAGTACACCCTCCTAACCCACAGGGTCGGAAGCCTCGGGGACCTAATCTCATCAGTTGTGGATAGGGCCTGCGCAGCCCTCCGCGAGGTGAGCACGGCGAGGCCTAGGTACGTGAGGGTCCCGGACTGGGAGAGGGCCTACTTAGGGTTCGCACTAGCACAGCTAGGTAGGTTCGCCGAGCTACTGGAGGTCACTAGGGAGGCTACGGTAGTGGGGAACCTCGTTAGGGATGTTGGGAAGGTGTTGAGAACCTCCGAGGACTACATCCTAGTAGGCGCTAGGTTGCTCGTAGGGCCCGGACCCAAGGCCTACATCGGCGGTAGGATGGTTAGTACGGAGGTGCTCCTCAAGGGGTTGGCACCCTACCTAGTACTCAACCTAGCTGAGCTCAGGTCCATAGATAGGGGGGAGCACGGGCCTACCCGACTCGAGCTCTACGTGTACATAAAAGGGGTTGGGTAGAGCCCTAGGTGGGTCTGACCGATGGTAGACCTGGTGTCCATTATATACGAGTACAGTAGGAGGGAGAGGGAGAGGCATAAAAGGGAGGAGGGTGTCTTCTGGGTTACCGACCTCGTGAGGTGCCCTCTGAAGAGGGTCTACGAGACCATCTACCCGGAGCTCTCACTGCGGGACCTCTTCAACCCGAGACTCATCGTCGGTACGCTAGTCCATAGAGGTGTGGAGGGTCTGGTTAAGGAGTTGCTGACGGGGTTTAAGGTGGAGGTCGAGGTTGAGGGGAGTAGGAGGGTACTCCTCTCAGACGGCTCCGAGGTTGAGGTCCGGGGTAGGCTGGACGTACTCATCGTAGGTAACGGCTCTAGGGAGGCTGTGGAGGTGAAGACCGCGCGCTCGGATAAGAGTATACCCCAGAGACACCACGTAGACCAGGCCAGGGCCTACAACTGGCTCTTCGACCTCGACAGGGTCTACCTACTCTACATAACACCTGAGAGGATATCCCAGTACACTGTTGAGGATAGGATGAACGATGCTGAGGTAGCTGAGAGGATCGAGTCCAGGAGGGCCCCTAGGTACCAGTGGGAGTGCTCCTACTGCAACTACTCAGTCCTATGCCCCAGTAAGGTGGTCACCTAGCTGACGGCTCCCCGCCCTAAAGAGCGAGGACTCTGCACCCACTAGGGCCTCCTCTCATCTATCGGGAGCCCCCACGGGTGCGGCATCACTGTTCAGGCCCCGCCGCCAGCTACGGGGAGGTGCGGGCTCACGGCCTGCTAGGCTTGCCGCACCCAACTCCAAGAAGTACTGGAGCAAAGACTTATAATTTTACCTCCCCGCCTTGAAAGGCGGGGCTTCCAGTTGTGGAGCTACTTAAGCTAGGTAACCTAGTTGAGGGGGTCTTCCTAGAGAGGCTGGGTAGGTTCGTCGTTAGGGTATCGGTCGGGGGCTCTGAGGTCCTAGCTCACAACACGAACACCGGTAGGCTTACAGACGTACTGGTACCTGGTAGGAGGGTTCTACTCCAGGTAGCGGGAGGTAGGCTGGGGCTTAGGTTAGTTGGGGTGGAGGACTCCGCACCGGGCTGCTTCTGCCTAGTCGACACCCTAACCCAGGGTAGGGCCTTCGAGAGGGCTGTGGAGCTGGGCCTACTACCCTACCTCAAGGGCTGTACGGTGGTGCGTAGGAACCCCCGGGTAGGTGGTAGTACCTACGACTACGAGCTAGACTGCGGCGGTAGGGTTGCCGTAGCTGAGGTTAAGAGCGCTGTTATGCGTGGTAGCGGAGGCGAGGCCATGTACCCGGACTGTCCAACATTCAGGGGTCGGAGACACATCGAGGGCCTCATAGAGCTGGCTAAGTCGGGTGTAGAGGCGTACCTGGTGTTCGTAGCGGCTATCTGTAGACCCACGTGCTTCAGACCCTACTGCGGTGGTGACCCCCGTATCTGCGAGCTAGTACCTAGGGCCGTATATGCGGGTGTAGTAGTTAGGAGCTTCTCAGTACACCTAGAGCAGTCAGGTACCGTGTACCTCGATAACCCGGACCTACCTCTATGCCTAGGCTAGCCACGCCTTCCTAGCTTTTATTACGGTGCGACCTAGCTCTACGGTGCTGTGGGGGGTGCCTAGGGCTGTACTCTACGTAGACCTAGACGGGACCTTAGCCCTCTCACCTATACCTAGGGTTATCCGGAGGGCCTACGAGGTCCTTGCATCGCTATCCGGCCTCAGCGTACAGCAGGTGGAGAGGGTGTCGTGGGCTATACACCTAGGGCTAGCCTCTAGGTCCCTACCGCAGGCCTTCGACTGGGACTACATATTCGAGAGGGTGGCCTCGGAGCTCGGTGTGAGGGCGGAGTTCAGCGTCGAGAGGGAGTTCTCCACAGTATGTCCGGAGTCCGTAGCCCTAGACAACTCCCCGGAGGTACTGAGGGAGCTGGAGCGCTCCGGCTATACCCTCATCCTAGCGTCCAACGGTTTAATGAAGTACCAGAGGTGTGTTATAGAGACCCTGGGACTCGATAGGTACTTCAACTACATCTACACACCCGATAGCCGGGGCTGTCTGAAGAACTGTAGGGAGTTCTACGCACCGCCCGAGGAGGTCGACAGCGGTTTACCTGCAGTCTCAGTAGGCGATAACTACACCTTCGACGTATACTTCCCAAAGCTCTTCGGGCTCCTAACCGTACACGTAGTTAGGTCTACTAGGGAGGACCCGTACCTAGCCCTAGTTAGGAGACCCGGTACCGGACTAGAGAGGTTGGGGGGCCTAAACCGACTACCGGAGGCGGACGCATCCGTTAGAAACTTCGGGGAGTCTGCAGTAGCTGTGGGGAGGCTTTTGGAGAACTTCTACAAGAGGTTCCGTAGTTAGGTGGGGTCTGTGTACTGGTCTCTAGTAGTCCTAGCTACTGTAACGGTTGCTGTAGTGCTACTCCTTAGGCTAGGCCTTAGCCTGGGGTTATCCATAGCCCTAGTAGCCCTAGGTCTGGGGCTGTACACCGGGAGTCTAGGTGTGGGGACCCTAGGTGCCCTAGTGGGGGAGAGCTCCTTGGTTCTACTCTCATCGACCTTAGCTATAGCTGTACTAGCTGAGCTCTACAGGTTATCGGGCTCCGTGAAGGACTTGGGTATGGGGCTCTCGACAGCCCTTAGAGACCCTAGGCTCGGTATGGGTCTGGTACCGGCTGTAATCGGGTTGATGCCGGTAGCTGGAGGTGCCCTACTCTCGGCCCCGGTGGTGGAGGCCCTGGGGCTGCCGGCTGGGCTCTCCGGGGAGGTTATGGCCTACATAAACGTGTGGTTCAGGCACTTACTGATATACTCCTACCCCATGTCCCAGGTACTCATAGTCCTATCCCAGCTCTCGGGCTACCCCGTAGTTACCATAGCCTTAAACACCCTACCTATCTCCCTACTCATGGTTGTAGTAGGGCTCCCAGCTCTAGTTAGGATTAGGAGGGCTGGGGTTAACCTAGGTGCCGACCCTAGGGAGGGGCTTAAGCTAACTACCCCGATAGTAGTAGCCTTAGTGACCCTGGTAGCTCTAGGCCCTGTGATAGGTAGCTGGGCCGTACCCGTTGGAGCCTCCGCAGCTGTGGCAGTCCTCGTAGCAATTAGGAGGTGCACTAGAGACCTACCCAGGGCTCTAACCTCTACTAGGGTCCTCGACATAGTCCTAGCCGTAGTCGCCGTGATAGTACTTAGGGAGGTTGTTGCCGGTAGCTGGATATCGGAGGACCTACGCCAGGTCGTAGCTAGCCTACGCGGAGCTGGGGTAACCCTAGCTGTACTCTCCGCACTAGTCTCAGTAGCTACGGGCTCTATAATCACCGGGCTATTCCTAACCCTACCCATACTATCGTCCCTAGGTACCGGCGGTATGGGGGACGTACTGCTAGTCTACACCTACTCATTCTTAGGCTACGTAGCCTCACCAACACACCTCTGCCTACTATACACCGTTAGGTACTTCAACACCGAGCTAACCAAGGTCTACAGGTATCTGCTACCCTCGGTAGCCGTAGTCCTAGCTATAGCAACACTCTACTACAGCTACCTCTGAAAGCTTATTTCCCAGACCGCGAGGTCTACTAGGAGTCTAAGACGTTGAGGCCTAACCTCAGGGAGCTGGAGCTGAATGCCGGTACCCTCCTCTTCTTCCTAGCCGCTCACTCCGTAGCTCCCTACATATCTAGGTACGCTATAACCCTAGGAGCTGGGGAGGGTGAGGTAGCTCTCCTAGGACCCACCCTCTCGCTGATGGCCCTCGTCCTAAGACCTGTAAGCGGGTACCTAGTGGACGCCGGGCTCCTAAGGCCCCTACTACTCAGTGGGGTGTTCTCAGCTATGGTAGCTCAGGTAGTCTACGCAAGCTCTAGTAGCGTAGCGGTGCTATACCTGGGTAGGGTCCTCCAGGGTATTGGGATAGCCCTCTTCATCCCAGCCTCTATATACTCAGCTACCCTAGTAGGTAGTGAGCGCGGGGCTTCCGAGGCACTAGCCTGGAGGGCTACTATGATAGGCCTCTCGATGGCCCTAGGCCCCGCGGTAGGCGGGGTCCTAGTAGGTCTATATGGGTACGGCTCCCTGTTTACCGCAGCCCTAGCCTACCTATCCGCGTCACTGGCCCTGAACGCCCTAGCCTCCAGGGGCCTCAGACCCCCTACTAGTGGAGGTGGTGGTAGGGTAGGGGGTATCCTGAGGGTTAGCTTCCTAGTACCCCTGGTAGCTGTCTTCGGCTACAGCTCTCTCTATAACTCCTTCTCCCTCTTCCTACCAGCACTCCACGAGTCCCTAGGTGTGGACGTCGCAGTAACCTCCCTAGTGTTCACTTCCTACTCCCTGGCTAACCTAGCCGCTAGACTAGTCTTCACCCCGATATCGGGTAAGGTTAGACCCCTAGCTACGGCTACCGTAGGCTACGCCCTAGCCCTCCTAGGGATCTACGCGGTGACCTCAACACCAGCCTCCCATGTTACACCTCTCCTAGCAGCTGTAGCCGGGTTCGGCGCCGGGCTACTCATACCATCCCTACAGATAGCCGCGATCCTAAGCGTTGAACCGGGGAGTAGGGGGCTGGCATCCGGGGTCTACACGGCTATGTTCGACGTGGGTAACCTAGTAGGTCCACCACTCGCCATAACCCTCGGTACGACCTACTCCAAAGCCCTGGGCATCGCAATCGAACTGGGGTCCGTAGGCCTACTAGTACTAGCTATCTACAGCCTCAGAAACTTCGCTAAGGTAGCCCAGCCCCTTGGCTAGGTACAGGAGACCCGAGGCTTCCGGACCTACCTATAAGCCTTAGGTAGCTGAAATCCTTTGAAGCCACCGCATCATCTGGGGACCGCGGTGAAGCGGATGCTAAAAGCTTATATTAG
The DNA here is from genome assembly GCA_020833415.1 of Desulfurococcaceae archaeon. Taxonomy (GTDB): domain Archaea; phylum Thermoproteota; class Thermoprotei_A; order Sulfolobales; family NBVN01; genus DRZP01. The sequence continues at coordinate 12,968 of JAJHQJ010000023.1, forward strand.
CTGAACGTACGCCTGTTCCGGTTGCTTGGGTGTTAGTTATGTCCGTAAGGGTAGGTATCATAGGGCAGGGGTATGTAGCATCTACCCTAGCTCTAGGCCTTGCTAGGATTAGGAGCAGTGAGATAGGGCTTAGCGGGGTACCCCTCCAGAACTTCCTTAAGAGCTACCGTGCTGAGGACGTAGAGGTGGTTTGCTCACTTGACGTAGACTACGCTAAGGTAGGCCGTACCCTCGGTGAGGTTGTTAAGATGTACTACCCCGAAGCCCGGAGCTACCCGTCCCTCGACTCCGTTACGGTCTCCAAGGGGATACACCTAGGGAGTACGGAGAACCTACCCATTAAGGCCGTAGGCCTGGAGGAGGAGTTAGGTCTGGAGGAAGCCATCTACGCTATCGTAGATGCATGGGAGAGGTGTGGGGTCGACGTACTAGTTAACCTCATAACGACGGAGTACACGGAACCTGTTGAGAGCCTCCACCACGTACGTAGGTTGATAAGGGAGGGTAGTAAGCTACCGGCTACCTACGCCTACCTATACGCTGCTACGGTGTATGCCGAGACCGTAAAGCCCGTAGCCTTCGTTAATGCCATACCGGCTACTGTTGCGAGGAGTAGGGCCTTCGTTAAGGCCTTCGAGGAGCGTAGGAGCGTTGTCCTAGGAGACGACGGTGCGAGCGGTGCTACACCACTTACCAGCGACCTACTGGAGCACCTGGCTGAGAGAAATAGGATACCGAGAGGTGTGGTCCAGTTCAATATAGGCGGTAACCTAGACTTTCTAGCGCTACTAGACGAGAGTAGGAATAAGGCTAAGGAGAGGACGAAGAGCTCCGTGGTAGCCGATGTACTGGGCTTCGAGGTTCCGTCCTACATAAAACCTACAGGGTTCTCGGAGTACCTAGGGGATAAGAAGTTCGTCTCAATGCACATAGAGTACGTAGGGTTTAACGGGGCTGTAGATGAGATCGTTGTTAACGCTAGGATAAACGATAGCCCAGCCCTAGCCGGCCTCCTCGTGGACCTCGTTAGGCTAGCCAAGATAGCTTTAGATAGGGGGTTCTCGGGTACCATATACGAGGTTAACGCCTTCTACATGAAGAGCCCGGGACCGGAGGGCTCGAAGTCCATATCTAGGATAGTAGCCTACCAGATTCTGATAGACTGGCTACTGCGTATAGGGGAGCTAACTAGGATCCCAAGGTACAGCGTCCACAACTTCATACCTGAACTTAGGAAGGCCTATGGTCTCGAGTGAGACGGGTGTAGGGGAGGCTGTCATACTGGCAGCTGGCTCGGGCACTAGGTTCCCACGTACGGCTAGCCCGCATAAGCTACTAGCGAAGGTACTCGGTTACAGCCTAGTAGAGTACCCCGTTAGGAGTATAGCTTCTGCAGGTCTGAGGAGATTTGTGGTAGTAACAGCTAGCTACCTCCTAAAGCCCATCTCCGAGGTACTCAAGG
>JAJHQJ010000078.1 GCA_020833415.1 Desulfurococcaceae archaeon
AATGCCCTCATAGACATTATAGTAAAGACCGGTAGGGTGATGCTGGAGGTTCCGGAGGTTACGGACATAGACCTAAACCCAATAATGGCCTTCCCAGAGGGTAGGGGTGCTAAGATAGCTGATGCCAGAGTTCTAGTAAGAAAGGTGGGGTAGTACTCCTACCCTAGGTCCCTAAAAAGCTTTTTAAGCTATCCATGAAAGGCTGTACGGTAGTTAGTGAGGTGGGAGGACCCTGTCCCAGGAAGTCTCCGAGGAGCTTCTGCTTAGGCAGATAGAGACTTTAAGGGATAGGCTAATTAAGTTAAGAGAGGAGAGAGACTCCCTCGTAGGTATCATCCGGGAGCTGAAGAGTAAGATAGCCTCTACGAAACGTAGAGTTAGGGACCTTAAAGGGGAGTACACGAACTTAAAGCAGAATATAAGGACCCTTCTCGAGACTAGGAGAGGACTTATTGAGGAGAGAAGGAGGGTTATTGAAGAGCTTGGGAAGAGGAGGGAGAAGCTTTACGAGATCCTCTCCTCTCTACAGCTTAGGGATTCCGGAAGGTTAAGGTCCACTATAGGAGTCCTAAAGAGCCGCGTAGAGAGGCTAGAGTGGAGAATAATAACAGAGTCCCTGAGCCTTGAGGAGGAGAACAGGTTAGTAAGGGAGATAGCTAAACTAGAGGCAGAGCTCGAGAGGGTCTATGAGGAGCTTAAGAAGACGGATGAGCTGGCTGAACTTAGGGCTGAGGTGATGAGCTTAAAGGTAAGGTTAGGCGACTTAAATAAGAGGGTGGATGAGCTAACCCAGGAGATAGCTAAACTAAGCTCTAAAGTCGAGGCTCTTAAGAAGGAGCTTGAGGAGCAGAGAAGCTTATTAAGTAAGTATATCGAGGAACTCGGAACCTCCGTTAGGAGGTTGCTTGAGCTTAAGGAGCAGATAAGGAGTAGTAATGAGGAGCTTAGGAAGGCTTACGAGGAGCTTAGGAGAGTTAGGTCCGAGAGGAGTAGGCACCGAGCTCTGGAGATGATCAATAGGAAAAAGCGAGAGGTTGAGGAAAAGGCTAAGAAAAGCAGGAGATTAAGCCTTATGGAAATTAAGGTGTTATATAGCTCGGCTGAGGATCTTATAGAGGAGGAGCAGAGGTAGATGGATAAGAGGATTTTAATAGTAGCTGTAGACTACGATGACGATGTTTCTAGAGTTGGAGTTAAAACACCCCTACTTGGGTACTCGGAGGTCTTAGACGCAGCCCTCAAGTTCGGGACGTACTTCCCTGACGACTCAGACTTAAATGTGCTGTTCCACGCCCTATACCTCTATAACGACCTAAAGTCTAGGGGCTACGAACCTGAGGTAGCCATGGTCTCCGGGCATCCCGAGAGCCACGTAGAGGCTGGTAGGAGGCTGGTTGAGCAGATAAACTACGTCAGTAGTGTTGCTAAGTGTAGCGATGTGGTACTGGTTCTCGATAGCATTGAGGACGAGCTCGTAATTCCGGTAATTCAGGGACGCGTCAACATAGTTTCCGTAGAGAGGGTCATAGTGGAGCAGCTTAGAGGAGTTGAAGAGACATACGTACTCCTAGGTAAGTACATTAGAAAGGCTCTGGAGGAGCCTAGGTTCTCCAGGGTTTTCTTAGGGTTACCAGGTTTCCTTCTACTACTCTACGTGTTAATTAGTGCTACCCCCTACTACATCCACGCCTGGGAGGTTACTTTAGCTGCCTTAGGGATCTTCCTAATAGTAAAGGGGTTTCACATACCGGAGGCTATCCTTAGGAGGTGGCGCTCGTCATCGATATACAGGGTTACGGGAGTCCTATCCCTGATATCCATAGCCGCGGGCATAGCGTTCACCATCGGGGCTGTAGTAGGTAGAGACTTCTCCGTAGATCCTAAGTCCCTCAGTACCTACGTAAAGACCGCCCTACCCTTCGCATCTCTAGCACTAGCTGTACTATACTCCGGTAGATTAGCTACTAGGGTGTTGAGGAGGAGTATCAGAGTTTGGAGAGATGTCGTCGCAATATCAGCAGTAGTACTAATAGCTACTTACATAAACAGCCTAGCCGATACGATATCAACGTATCCCGCTTTAGATATACTGGTTATACTCTACGACCTTCAGGTAGTCAACACCTTCACTACACTAATGCTTACTTTAGTTATAGTGTACGTGATTATGAGCTACGTTGAAAGACAGATTCTTGCACAGACAAGGAAAAGCTGACATGCTTCTGCGGGATCTCACCAAGTTCTCTCCTTAGCTCCTCCTTGACCACCTCTAGGTCTCCCGTATTCGACGCTACAACATTTAAAACAGTATCGTAGACCCTAGCTAGCTTAATGGCGTTAAGTAGCTTAGCCTTAAGCTCCCTGAGGGATGGAATACCACGAAGTTCTACGTAGAACCTCGGAGGACTGAACTCGCCGAGCTTAAACTCCCTAACTACGTAGTCCACGGTCGTCTTATTAAGCTTGTAAACCCTCAAACTCCCCTCCCCCCCACCTACAATATCTGCCCTAGACGAGCTCTTCCTCTTAAATATCTCCCTGAGGATCCTATAGTTTACTGATGCAACCATATCCGCGCTGTACTCCGTAACAATCTTCTCGGCTTTTTCTATAGGTATAAGCCCTAAACCCCTCAGGTAGTTCTCTAAACTCTTTCTGCTGATACCTAGAACGTCTGAAACTTCGGAGATCCTAATACCTCCTCGACTTATCTCCCTCTCTATTAGTCGGGTATTCAGAGCTACGTAGAGCTCATTCCTCCTATAGATGGCTATCAGTTCCCTACTTCTAATTAGGTTTTCAAGGGTTCTCTCATTGCCTAGGAATACGTGTCCGCGCTCGTAGACTATGTTATCGTATAACTCGTTGTTTACTACGAATGGTACCCCATCTATAGCCTCAGCAAACTTCGCTAGATCCTCCTCAATACTGCTACTGACGTTATAACCTCTGTGAGTGCTGACTCTGACAACCATCTGACCCTCCTCACGGCTCTGCATATACTGGTACCTCCTCTCGCTTGGAATAACTATACCTGTAGCTATGAAGTCTATGGACCTCTCCCTAGAGCTTAGAGGGTACTCTAGTTCTACTAATTCCTCAGAACCCTCCTTAAGTACCTCTCTAACCCTCCTCACTAGTAAGGCTGACGAGCTCATCCACTTATCAGTATA
>JAJHQJ010000079.1 GCA_020833415.1 Desulfurococcaceae archaeon
GGGGTGGGCCCCACCTCCGGAGGCTTACGTAGTTGCTCTAATATCGCACACCGCACCTCTCTCCGGTGGTCGCGGTTAGGAGGTTCGTCTTCGGGCCCGTCCGCTCCAGAAGGCTCGGTAGGAGCCTCGGGGTTAACAACGTACCCTACAAGACCTGCTCCTACAGCTGCGTATACTGCCAGCTGGGTAGGACCACCGACCTCACTGTGGAGAGGAGGGGTTTCTACGACTGGAGGGAGGTAGCTAGGGAGGTTATCGAGTTCGTCAGTAGGTACGGGGGTGAGGTGGACTACGTTACCTTCGCTCCCGACGGGGAGCCCACCCTAGACGCCAACCTCGGGAAGATTATCGAGGAGGTTAAGAGGGAGGTAAACCCGAGGGTAGCCGTCCTAACTAACGCATCCCTACTCTGGCTTAGCGATGTACGCGAGGACCTAGCCCTAGCCGACCTGGTCTCAGTGAAGGTCGACGCGGTAGATGAGGGGACCTGGAGGAGGGTTAACAGACCGCACCCCGAGCTGAGGTTAGATAGGGTACTCGAAGGCGTACTCGAGTTCTCGAAGAGCTATGAGGGCTGCTGGTATCCGAGACGATGCTCGTCCGCAACGTAAACACCGGGGCGGAGCTCTACAGAGGAGTTGCCGAGTACCTCGGGGAGTTAAACCCGCGTAGAGTCTACCTATCGGCACCCACGAGACCTCCGGCAGAGGACTTCGTTAAACCGCCCCCGGAGGGGGAGGTCGTCGAGGCCTACGAGGAGTTCTCGAAGGTGCTCGACCAAGGGAGGGTGGAGTTACTGAACGTGCCTGAACCACCCCCTACTGCGGTCTACGGGGACCCGGCTACCTGGCTCCTAAACACGGTCTCAGTCCACCCACTGAGGGTTGAGCACGCCGTATACGCCCTAAGGGAGGTGGTCCAAGACCCCGAGAGGCTGATCGAGGAACTGGTCGAGAGGAGGCTCATAGTGAAGACCTGGTACCAAGGCAGGGTCTACATAGTTAGGAACTTCAGGTCGCTAACCTAGTGAATACTCCAACTGCTGACGCAGAGCTCTAGTATCTCAGGGAGTTGCACCAGCTAGCTTCAAGACCTTAACAGTGCTAGCCGTAGCTACCTCCACGCCGACCTCACCGGTTGTCTACAGGAGGGCTTACTCGAGGGTAACTCTACCTAAGAGGATGGGGGACGTCACTTCATCGTTATCCCCCCTACTACTCCACAGCAGTAACCTCATTGTGGAGGTCGGCAGGGATGTAGTGAGGTTCCTAACCACTCTACTAGCAGTAGTGTACGCTCTCCGCATAGCTGTGATAGCCTTCAGATACGTACCCGTACTTGAGGCTCTACTAACGGTGACCTCGATGGCTGTTGACTACGTAATCATAATCGTATCGCTTACTAGGACCCTCAGAAGGGTTTGCGGTAAAGTGCTTGGGGGAGTAGTTCCAGTAAAGAGCATAGGTATGGGGAGACCGCGCGAAGTTCGTAACCGTAGTGATAACAGCTCCGTCAGTCATACTACTCGTAGCTACTCTACACACAGTACTAACCGAGGCAGGTCTACCGACGCAGTTACACAGGCTACTAACAGCGGCGATCAACGCCATAGCAGTAGCCCTACTTAGTACATGACACTCAAGGGGCTGAGGAAGACTAAGAAACACTAGGTACCGCAGACGAAACCTAAAACCCCTTAAGTATAAGGTAATCACGGTAGTAGCTATTGAGTGGACGCATCTGGGTATTTACGTAACGGTCTCCACTAAGGTTAGGAGGGAGGTGATTGAAAAAGCTAGGGGCTCGGGATCAACATATCCGAGTTCCCGAGGAGGGAGGTTGAGCTAATTAACTGGAGGCTGGACTCCCTAAAGGATGTCCTCGACATAATCGATGTTGAGAGGGTCGTTAGACATATAAGGGAGGATAGGGAGAGGCGCTAGCGGCTAACTACCTCTTCGACGCCTCATCCCTAGTTAAGGCGTTGAAGCTTAGGAAGGCCGAGCTCCTAGTTAGGAGCTGCATACAGCGGCTAACTATCTACGAGGTCCTAAACGCCCTCTGGAAGGAGCTACACCTACTGCGGGTAATCCCCGAGGGTAGGGCGGTTGAGTTTGCAGACGTGTTAAAGCGTGTCGTCAGCCTCGTGGTGGTCCTAGATATAGGGGGTTGGAGGAGATTCTAAGAACTGCGGTACGGTTGGGGATCACGACCTGCGACTCCTCCTACGTAGTACTCGCTCGGAGGTGTGGACCAACCCTAGTTACTGAGGATATTGAGCTGAGGGCTAAGGTGAGGGGACTAGTGAGGTGTGTGAGTGTAGACGAGCTAGGTCCGCCTACTGCGTAGTAGTGGAGAGTACTCCAGCCGGGGGTACTGCTTTAACGTGTGGTGCGGTAGCTCTGGGGGAGGTTTGGGTTGGCCGGTAAGCTACCTCCCGATATCCTCCTGAGGTACGTCCTCAGTAGGGTTGGGGTTAGGGATCCCGCGGTAGTTGTTGGGCCTAGGCTCGGTGAGGATGCGGCTATTATCGATATAGGTGGTGGTAGGGTTCTCGTGGCTCACGTAGACCCCATTAGCGGTGCTGTCGAGTACCTAGGCTGGCTGGCCGTCCACATAGCCTGTAACGACGTAGCTGTTAGGGGTGCTAGACCTAGGTGGCTCCTACCAGTCCTCTACCTCCCCGAGGGTGCCGGTGTCGAGGTTATCGATAGGATCACCTCCCAGATCGACGAGGCGGCTAGGGAGGTTGGGGCCATGGTCGTGGGGGGCCACTCGGAGTTCACCGCCGGGCTTACGAGGCCCCTCATCTCGATGACGGCCCTCGGTGTCGCCGAGGTCGGTAGGTACGTAACGACGTCTGGGGCTAGGGTAGGGGATGCCGTACTAATGACTAAGACAGCGGCTATCGAGGGTACGGCCATACTGTCCACGGACTTCAGGGACCTACTACTGGAGTCGGGGGTACCGCGGGAGGTTGTGGAACGTGCCAGCGAGTTCATTAGGGCGGTGAGCGTCGTTAGGGAGGCGCTAGCCCTTAGCGAGGCGGGTCTGGCGACGTCCATGCACGACCCAACCGAGGGTGGTCTACTGGGGGGACTCGCTGAGCTGGCCTACGCCTCGGGTAAGACCGTGGAGGTCTGGGAGGATAGGGTACCGCT
>JAJHQJ010000080.1 GCA_020833415.1 Desulfurococcaceae archaeon
CGATAGCCGGTGGAGTAGCCGGTGGTGCAGCTGGGGTAGCCCTCGGCGGCTTCCTAGGTATGGTAATAGGCTTTGCCTCACAGCAGGTACTGGGGCAGACGATAGCCGGCCTCTTCCTACTGATAGCCAGGCCCTTCAGGATAGGTGACGCGGTTGTAGTAGCAGGTGAGGACGGTATCGTTGAGGATGTTGCAACCCTCTTCACCACGGTCGTTAAGGCAGACGGTACTAAGGCCCTAGTACCCAATAACGCCATAATAGGGGGTAAGATCTACCTAAAACCTAAGAAGTAGGTACTAGCGTTTCCCCGCTAACGGTACTTGGTTTTCATCTGTGTGTACCTGTAGCTCCGTTAGTGGGGTTGGGCCTCGGTGCGGGTTCACCAGCTTCACCCACACCCCATGGGCCCCCGTCGAGCCCAACGCCACGGGGCTCCCATCTGAGTCCGAGTCTCTCTACGTCACCGCAGAGCGGATCATCCAAGAAACTATGTAAGTATAGAGATATTTAAGCGTTACCCTACGATACCAAGTCTACAGGTACTCACAGATACCCAAACATATTGACAAATCTGTAACAGCCTAACCCCCTTCTCCGTAGCCTCCCCACCAGCTTTCTAGGTATAAAAGGCTGGGCCTACCCTAGAGGCAGGGAGTGGCTACTGCTATACCATCAGGTACTCGGTGTGCTGGTGCTCCTACCACTACTACTGAGCTCTGGAGGTAGCATAGCATACTGTAGGATTGAGGGTTCTGTAGCACTAGTTAGGGTAGTTACATACCTAGACTCCGAGTACACCACCCTACCGACCGTGGGTAAGCCTATAGCAGTGGTCAACTCCTCAGCTAAGGTCTACACGAACCTCGGTGAGGGGTACGTTGAGGTACTGTACCTAGGTGAACCCGGTAACATAAGTGTTACCTACCTAACGGAGCTGGCGGAGCTCTCCGACGGACTCTACGTAGCTGAGTTCTACAACCCCTACGACGAGCTCGTAGCCTACCTAAAGCTCAGCGCGGTAATCGTTGAGGTGGTGAACCTAAGCCACATGGCTAGGAGGGGGGACTACTACGAGCTCAGATTCCCCAGGGGGTACGTTAAGCTAGTCTACACGTACATAGAGGCTTCGAGCGGGGGTCGACCGGGGTTGCCGTGGGGCTACCTCTACGTAGCTGTAGCTACAGTACTAGCCGGGTCAGGGGTCCTAGCCCTCTACTACATCAGACGTAGGAGGGGGGAGAGACTACCAGAGGGTCTAGACGAGAGGGATGTGGCTATAATAAGGGCGCTGGAGTCCGGGCCGAAGACCCCTCAGGAGCTCCTCAAGGAGCTAGACATGTCGAAGGCGACCTTCTACAGGAGGGTTAGGAGGTTGATATCACTAGGCTACATAGAGCAGGTTAGAAGGGACGGTAAGGTCTACTACAGACTTAAGTCGAGGAGGAAGTCCTAGAGCACCGTTCACCCGAGAGTGGTTGTTCTTGGTGTTTTAGGGTCGTCTAGTGCCACCCCCGGGTTCCTCACGGCACGGTGCCGAGCCGCGCACCGCGGTTCAGCCACGGGTTTTAGGACTCGGCACCCACCGCGTAGTCGCTAGTCGTCTAGGAGCTTATAAACTTTTTGGGTATATACCCTAGTAGTGAGCTAAAATAAGCTATGTAACTATTGTGGCCGGTTTCAACACATCTGGTGAGAATGCAAAGTTGCTTTTCTCAACGGCATGGCTCTTCAAGATAGCTACTCATAGATTGCTCAATGTTGTTAAGCAAATGCCTGTCCTTCCAGCCTCGGATATAGGCTGGAAGAGCCTGTTCTACAAGATCGTCTACGACGTGATACCGAATAGAAGGTACTCCTATGGTGCGATCACGCTAGTTAGAAGCATTTATGAATCATGTAGACAACTAGGGGTGGACTTCAGGAGCGTTGAGCTCTCTGACTGGTTAATGTTTCAGCAGAGCGAGAAGGAGTACCCACCCAGGAGCATAGCACTTAAAACCCCGAGCGAAGTGGAGGTAACGGTCTTCAACTACAACAAGGAGAGTAGGAGAATAGCCCTAGGAGTCAACACTTCGGAAGCATATAAGAAACTGCTTGAAGCCATCCTCAGGGAAAAACAACCATACATGCCGAGAATATACTTGAAGTCCTGGAACACTAGAAGCGGGGAGTTATATGTCAAAGGGGAGTTACAAGTAGCAGTACCTACCAACTTCTACTACAAGCACATGGCTAGAGCCAGGGTAAATAAGGGCAGGCTCTACGCTGGTGTAGATGTGAACATAGATAGAATCAACTTAGTGATAGTTGATGACGACGGGAGGCTCAGAGACACATACACCTTCTGGTTCGAGGAGGCACCTAGGAAGGGTTGCAGTAGACGTAGGGCTAGGAGCATTATCGGTATGAGAGTCCACGAGGTGCTGGAGTACGCATACCACCACGGAGTCAAAGCCTTGTTTCTCGAGAACCCGGAGGTTCTAGGGAAGCTAAAGCTTCTATGGGTTAGGAGCGGTAATAGGGGGCACGAGAACTACAACTACAAGAGGTCTATTTTCAGGAGCTCGATCATCGAGATGGTAGCCTTGAAGGAGCCACTATACAGCATAGAAGCCAAGTACGTAGACCCAAAGGGGACAACGAGCTCCCGGGAGCACGACGATGTAATGAGAAAATATAGACTAGACAGACACACGGCATCAGCTTACCTAATAGCCCTAAAAGGACTCAAACAACCCTAACCTACCCTGCTGACGGAAACTGCCCCAACCCCCGGTACCGGGCCGGGACCTCCCAGCTAAGATATATTAGGTTCTACTACCCCAGTAGCGGGGGGATCCTTGAACATCCCGGTCGAGGCGATACTTGCGGACCCCAGGGTCGCTGCAGCTATAGTTATACAGTTCCTGATGGGGCTTGGGCTAGGCTACTTCGCCGTGAAGGCCCTTAAGTACATAGCTGCGTTCATAGCTATACTAGTGCTTGGGTCGTTCCTCTCCGTATGGTCCCTAGGGGGTTCTATCGAGAGCTCCCTGCAGACCCTCGGAGAGCTTGCAGGTGCTGTGAAGAGTCTTCTGACGGTACTGGGGGTGCTAACCGTAGGTCCCGTCTCGGTGGGGTTCATAGTCGGTGCACTGATATCCCTACTTAGGA
>JAJHQJ010000006.1 GCA_020833415.1 Desulfurococcaceae archaeon
ATACCCAGAGATAGCTGATCCAGGTATTAAATCTCAGTAGCCGTCCCTAGAGGGTGCGGACCCTACTGACTAGGGACTCAAGTACGGATAGAGTCTGCCTGAGCTCTACGTCACACCTCTCCAAACCTCTACAGGCTACCTCAGCTATGAGCTTCTCCGGTCTAGTTCTTTCAACAACCTCAGCTAGCTCTCCAAGGTCTAGGGTTCCCACACCGAGTGGTAGGTGGAGGTCCCTAAGACCGTCGTTGTCGTGTATGTGGAGCACCCTAACTCTACTACCTAGGGTCTCAGAGTACCTCCTCAGAGGTTCTCTAACTATATTGGCGTGGCCTACATCTAGGCATGCATAGACCCTACCCAGTCCTACCTTAGATAGAACCTCAGCCAACTCCACAGCCTTAGTCCCGAAGGAGGTTGAGCTGGAGGAGTTCTCAACAGCTACTGGGGTAGGCTCCACGGCCTCAGCAACTCTCACCAAGTACGCGGCAGCTACATCGACAGACCTGGGTGAGGGCGGTAGGTTCGGTAGGTGTACTACGTAGTGGGATACCTCAACGCTACCCAAGACCCTAGCCCATCTAGAGAACCTCCTAATGGCTGACCTAACCCCTGGTGGGCTGGGGTCTAGATTATCGTACGGTAGGTGGACCGAGAAGTTAGCTAGTCCCGAGGTGGACACAACCTCGGCAACAACCTCAAGCTCCTGGAGTTCCCGGACCCTGCTCTGTAGGAAGTTATCGTAGCTGAGTTCTACAACCCTAACTCCCAGCTCGGTAAGCCTCTCAATAGCCCTAGCTGGGCTTAGCTCTAGGTAGGCCATCGTTGAGGCTCCTACAAGCACACCCCACCACCCCTAGAACTTCTCCAAGTACTTCAAGGCCTTCCTCCTAGTCCCAGTAGTCCTTAGGGGGTTTAGAACTACTCTAACTCCATCGACCTCCCTCACTAGGGACATAGCTAGGATGGCCTGACGCTTCCACAGGTGCTTAACAGCTAGGATCCCGAGACCTCGGGACCTATCGTAGTGTACTAGGGTAGGTCTAGCTAGGCTAAGCCCTACAGCCCCGTTAAGCTCCCTGTACGCCCTGGTTAGGGCCTCCTCTAGACCCTCCCTACTTACTGAGCTCAGGTCACCGGAGATCGGTACTACCTCGAAGACTACGTACCTCCTCCTAGGCTTAGCTAACCTACTGGTACCCCTAGTCAGGGACTCCCTAACTACCTTAACAGCCCTCCTAACTCTGGAGTACGTGACTAGGCTTAGGTAGAGGGAGACTAGGGACACGACCAAGGCTAGGACTGCGAGTACCTCAGGTAGCATCCCTCTAACACCACCTCGGGGATCCTGTAGACGGCCCCTAGGGCATAGGGTTCGGGAACCCCTAGGGAGGTTAGTAGTGAGGCCATGGCCTCGGGGTGTGCTATCTCACCAGCACTCCCAGCCCCACTGCAGAGGTAGACCCTCAGCCTTCCCCTGGTGTAGAGCCTTAGGAGTAGGAGGTGGAAGTCTATGGAGGACCTACCGAGGACCTTGCGGAGTAGGTCTGTGAATACGAGCTCAACCGGTAGGCTCAGACCTACAAGCCTGCGGATGAAGTCCTTATCTACGTCACCAAGCCTCTCGTAGTCAACCCTAACGGAGTCCACCAGTCCCCTGAGTCTCTGGTATGCCTTGAGGTCCTTCTCGGACTCGACTAGCAGTACCCTAACACCCTTAAAGCCCCTAACCGGTAGCTCACCCCTCCTAACGGTAACTCTCGGGACTACCCTCAACCCCTCCAGCTCTAAGCTCTCGGAGACCCTACTAGAGGCTACTACCCTATAGCCGAGTCTAGTGAGGAGTCGGGTGCTGAACTGGTCGAGGTCCCCCTCGTAGCAGAGGTCAGCCAGCACAGGACTTCGCAACCTCCCTCAGGTAGTCGACTAGTTCAACACCTCTAAGTCCCTCGAACGAGGCTACTACCTTAACTACGTCACCTCCCTCGTACAGCCTAACTTTACCTAAGTAGAGGTCCTGCTTACCGAGCCTTAGGTGTAGCCTAGCCCTCCTCTCCTCGATCCTGCTACTGACTGTAGCTAGGAGTATCTCCAGGTCTGTTCTACCCATACTGCAGAGTATATACCTTAAGACCTCGAGCCCCGCCGAGCCCGATACCAAGACCCTCAGGACGGTGACTACGTTCCCGTAGTAGCCCTCAACCCTCTGGGCGGACACCCTCTGGGAGAGCCTAGGCCTGAGCTCAGCTGGGACAGCGTTGAGTAGGGCCGCCCTAACCCTATCCTCGAGTTCGGTGGAGTGGGAGAACGCGGAGAGTTCTACGGTAACCTTAACCATGGTCTAGCCGTATCCTAGGCTACTTCTCCCAGCCCAGCTCCTCCATAACCTCCTGCGGAGCTATTACCCTAGCTCCCCTAGATGCTTCGTGTCTCCTCTTAAGCTCCCTCTCCCTCTGCTTCTTCTTCCACTTATAGTGGTGGGTACCCTTCAGACCCCTACTCCTCAGTAGGCCCCTCATCCTCCTACCAGCCATGGTCTTCCCCCTGAACACCCTACCTCTTTGACTTGGGTTAGCTATCCAGTTTATATCGGGGTCCGAGAGTATGGCTGGGTGGTGGGGGTCTACTAGTATGACCTCGTAGTACTTGTACTCACCGTCCTCACCTACGTAGTAGCTACCGAGGACCTCTAGATTCGGGAACTTCCTGTTAGCCCTCTCCTCAGCTACCAGCTGGGTGGACTTCTCCGGGGAGTAGCCGTAGATACCCATCCTCTTAGGTCTCCTACCTGAGTCAGGTCTAGGTCTGTTCAAACCTCCCTTACTAACCCTAACCCTAACAACTACGAAACCTGGCTTAGCCTCATACCCTATAGCCCTAGCTCTATCCAGCCTAGTAGGCTTCGGGATCCTAACTACAGCAGGCTCCCTCCTCCACCGAATCAGCCTCTCCTTCATTACCTCAGCTAGGGGACCGTCGTAAGGCCTCTTCCAGAGCTCGGCAATGTAGTGGTACATCGACTTAGCCATTCCCGCTACCTACGTATCTCCCACGTAAGAGCTTAAAAGCTTCTCAAGTGATGAGGGACCCTACAAGCGTATGCCGGATACTCAGCTCCCGGCTCAAATCACCTCTCATAGCTTTTAACCTTCATCACCCCAGGAGCTCCACCTCCTAGAGGTCTTACAAGCTTATAAGGTAAGTACAGGTGGCTGGGACATACGTCGGGGGCTCAGCTCTCATATGTCATTGCCTCATCTCCCTCCCCCCGCATCGCTCCCTGGGTCCGCATCCGCCTTAGGGGCGTTCGGGGCCACCCCGGAGACCCCACATCTTGAGTAGCTCACCGTTATGTATTCTGCAGCAAAGCCTATAAAAGCTTCAGATATCTCCGTTATCAGGGTTGACGTAATAATAGCGGAAGAATGGCATCAAACTACATTAACCTATGTGATACTTGAAGCAGTTGTGTGCGGCTGGTGAGTACTTAAATTTAATACCGAGGGAGAGGGTATCTGGGGCTACCACTTGAAGTGCCCTAGGTGTGGGTACGAGGTTCAGCCGACTAGGGTCTGGCACCTAACGTCCCCTCTACCGGATGCTGAGGGTAGGGTAACAATAACGGTTATGGGTTCGTTTAAGTGCCCTAACTGCGGCTACAGCTGGAGGGGGAAGGTAAGCATCCTAAAGGTTGGTGGGGGGCATGAGGTAGAGATTGATGAGGGTAGGCGTAGACGTAGGGAGAGGACTGCAGAGCCCTCGGAGAGGGGTAGGGTTATAGAGGTAGATGTTAGTGAGATCCTCTCGGAGGAGGAGTAGGGTGGTGAAGGTTCTTAGGGTTGTAGCAAGGGTTGTTGAGGTAGTCTTAGGGGTACTTGCGGTAGCTCTACTGGTACTCATGGCTCTAGGATACGTAACTCTAGCTGTTATTGAGGGGACATCGATGGAGCCCACCCTCCAGACTGGTGATGTGGTTGTCGTAGTTAGGGGGGTTAAGCCTGGGGAGCTCTCGGTTGGTGATATAGTTGTGTACCGCCGCGGTAGTAGTCTCATAATACATAGGGTAGTATCCCTAGGTCCCTTCGGTATAGTGACTAAGGGGGATAATAACTGGGCCCCAGACCCTCCAGTACCCTACGAGGCCGTAGTTGGGAAGGTCCTGAACGTGGGTGGTGCGACCTTTAGGGTTCCGCTAGTAGGCTACCTCACCCTCTTAATCAGGTACTCGGCAACCTCGCGGGCGTACCTCCCGGTGCTCCTAAGCTTTAGTAGCGTCCTTAGGTAGTCCTCGAAGCCTACCCCAGCCCCCTCGGACCACGACCTGTAGGCCCTAACTACGTTCTCGTAAGCTAGCCCGTGTACTAGACATAGGCTGAGCCCGCCGTAGCTACCCGCAGCCCCCTTACCGCATACTGCACAGCTAGTTGAGCTAGACCCCAGTCCAGCCTTCTCTTTAACGACCTCCACCCTATCTTCGAACAGCATCTTCTTAACCTCCAGGAGCTTCTCCCTGAGCTTAGCCTTAGCCTCCTCGATTACATCCTCCTTAGTCCTAACCCCTGAGGCTATCTCCCTCAACTTCCTCTCGAACTCCCTAGTTAGCTCCACCTCGGTTACCTCCTTGAATAGTGTACTGAGTATTCTAGCTACATCCAGCCCTAGCTCGGTAACCTCTATCCTACTACCCCTAACGTAGCCCCTCCTGAATATCGTCTCTATAATCTCAGCCCTAGTTGCCTCGGTACCTATCCCGACCTCCTCCATCCATCTCAGTATCGTAGCCTTACTATAAAGTGTCGGGGGTTTACTGTACACCCTAACCAACCTAGCTGAGGAAATAGCTAGGCTGGTTCCCGCAGTTAGGCTAGGTACCTCGGATGACTCAACCCTCTTGTACGTGTACACCTTGAGCCACTCGTACCTCAGGACCCTCCTACCCGAGAGCCTAAACCTAAGCCCTGTAGACGGTTCTACGAGGGTGTAGGAGATCTCCTCAACCACGGCCTCCGGGTAGAATGAGGCTAGGTACCTCCTAACGATCATCTCGTAGAGGTCGGCCTCGGTATTCCTAAGCCTCCTACCGGGTAGGTATCCGGTTGGGTGTATAGCTGGGTGTGCAGGGTCCTCGCGCTCCCCCTCCCGGGGCCTCAGGAGCCCCCTCCTGAGTAGCTCCGACGCGTATACCCCGAGCTTAGGTAGGGACTCCAACCTCCTGAGTATGGAGGTGTTATCTATGGTCTTCGGGAGCTTCTCGGAGTTAGTCCTCGGGTAGCTTATGAGGGAGTCTAGGTAGAGGGACTCAGCGATCTCAAGGGTCTTAGCAGGTGAGAGGCCAAATATTCTCGCAGCCTCCAGCTGGAGCTCGGTTAGGTTGAAGGGGGGTGGAGGGGGTAGCTTAACCTCCCTCCTCTCAACCCTCTCTACAACCAGTCTACTACTCTCCTTAAGGGTCTCGAGGACCTTCCGCGCATCGCTAAGCCTCCGGAACGGCTGGAAAAGGTTCTCCAGCCCGTACTCCCTACCTCCGTACACCACCTTAACCGATAGGGTAAAGCCTACCTCCGGAACGAAGGTAGCCCTCTCCAGGTACCTCCTAACGAGTTCTAGTAGTGTAGGTGACTGGACCCTACCAGCACTTAGTACTGCCCTCCTACCGTAGAGTCTGCTAACTATATCGCTTAGAGCCCTACTAATGTTTATACCCCAGATCCAGTCTAGTACGTGCCTAGCTATACCTGACTCTATGTTACCCCAGTCGAGGGGCTGTAGGTTGTTGAAAGCCCTAACCAGCTCCTCCTTAGTTAGAGTCGAGAACTTAACCCTGTATGCTCTCTTAACGTCACCTAGGTGGTGTATTATGTTGTAGCCTATGACGGAGCCCTCTATATCGTAGTCGCAGGCGTTGATGAAGTACCTAGCCCTACCCGCGAGCTTCTTAAATACGTTGTAGTACCTCCTAAGGTGCTCGGAGCCCTTCTCGTAGAGCCACCTAGGACCCCAGGAGTAGTTGAAGGTGGGGTAGTCCCTATCCTCGGTGTAGAGAGTGTAGAGGTGACCAGCTGTAGGTGCTATAACCACGTAGTCCCTACCTAGTCTACCCACCCAGACGTTCAGCCCGTCGATCCTAACCCTAGTCCTAGCCCCCAGGGCCTCAGCTATCTTAGCAGCAGCCCTAGGCTTCTCAGCTATTACCAGGATATAGCTATCCGGTAGCAATAGCACTTCCCCAACCACACCCACTGGTAGCTAGGAGGCTAGGGGGACTCCCGCAGCACTCTAGGATCGCGGAGGTCGGCCACATAGGGTTCCTCCTACCCGCAGCCTAGTACTACCGGTAGCAGCTCCTCCAACACCCGAACAGATCGTAGCTGTAACCGGAATTACGTGGAGGTTCCCTCAAGGAGGTTGTTGAGCTGCGCATACCGACCCGTAGCTACATATACCTTCAGACCTAAAAGGGTGTGGAGCCCATCCCAAACCCCGCATCGTCAGGCTACTACCTACGGTATTAGATGGGGACGGGTGCTGTAAGTGCTAGTAGGAGTACGTAGAGTAGGGCGTATAGAGTCCTCTCACCGGCTGTGAGCTCTGAGACCTGGTTCGCGTAGCCTATGTGGGGTCTGAAGCCACCTATTAGTATAGCTAGAACTGCGAAGAAGCCGAGCCACCTGTACGTAGGTATGAGTACTGCTAGGACTACCAGGACTGCGGGTACGGCTAGGCTAACGACTCTGTGGACATTCATACCTGTTAGGGACCTAACTACGTGGCCTCCGTCTAGCTGCCCTATGGGGAGTAGGTTTGCGAAGTGTATTAGGAGTAGGATCATGGAGGCTAGGGCCGCTGGGTGGAGTAGTACGATCTCACCCTCACCTACGGGTATTAGACCTGCTCTAATCGCTAGGTAGGTAGCTACAGGTACGAAGCCTATCGGGGTCACCTCGGGGCAGGCCAGCTCCTCAGGTCTTAGGGTAGGCGATAGCCTGAGGGTTACCAGCATAGCTATGAGTGAGGCTACGGTACCTACGGCAGGTCCGGAGAGACCTAGGAGGGCTAGGGTCCTCCTATCCCTAGGTAGGAACCTCACAGCTATTACAGCACCGAAGGTCCCTAGGGGGGATACCGCCGGGGCTGGGATGAAGAGGGGTAGTGGTGTAGGGGTCCCAGTAGCCCTTGAGACTAGGAAGTGACCTAGCTCGTGGAGTGCTAGGGGTACGAGTACTGAGACAGTGAAGAGGGCTGTAGGTAGGGCCACCCCAGCGGTCTCCCCAAGGCACTCTAGGAAGGAGAGGGAGTTTAGATACCCGGTAAAGGCTATGGCGGCGACGGTAGCTATGGCTAGGGCGTAATACGTAAACCTACTAAACCCCCCTACACCTACCTTGAAGATCCTCACGACCTCCTGACCATCCCGCCGTACCAGTATCGGCTGGTAACCCGCCTTCACCAACTCCCGGAATACCTCGGGGAAGAACGGCTCTAAACTACCTCCAGTAACTACGTACTCCAGGAAGCCGGGCCCCTCGTAGGTTAGGGCTATACTGCAGTACCTACCTAGTACCGGCTCTACCTCAGACCTCAAAGCTCTACCTCACCAAATAGCGTTCTCTCCGCCTCTATTAACTTTGGAACGGGTATAAGCTCCCTAGTACCGTTTGGTAGTCTACGTACTATAGTAAAGGGTAGTACCCCCCTCCTAAGCTCTTCCTTAGCTATAGCTATGAAGTCCCTGGATGGGAGCTTACCTATGTCTATCAGAGGCCTGGCTCCCATAGCTAGCTGGAGGGCCCTAGCACCGATTATCCTAGCCTTCTCAAACCTCGTTAACCTAGGTAGCCATACTCTAACACCCGTAACCTTCCCCCCACTAGAGGTCTGGCACACTCCGAAACCCCTTCCCCCAAACTCATAGGTAGGCTTATATCTACTTAGCTTCGGTAAGGACTACTCACTCCTTAACACTCTTATAGCCCGAAGTTACAGTAGCTGTAGGTCCGGGATGTAGGTATGGGAGGTGAGGTTGGGCAGAGGACGGTTCCGGGTGCTACGAAGATCTACGTAAGGGTGCATGAGGATAGGGTCGGGGTCCTTATAGGGGAGGGTGGGCGTGCTATTAAGGATATAGAGAACCGCCTAGGGGTTAGGCTAACTGTTGATAGTGTTAACTGCTCAGCATTAATAGAACCCGCGACCCCCTATACGCCGGTGGCCAACTTACTTAAGGCCCAGGAGATTGTGAAGGCTATAGACCACTGCTTCTCCTACGAGAGGGCCTCAGCTCTCTACGACGATAACGTAGTACTCCTAGTCATAGACCTAAGGGACTACGTAGGGGAGGGGGAGAGCCACCTAACGAGGATTAAGGGTAGGATAATAGGTGAGGAGGGGAGGGCTAGGAAGACCATAGAGGAGGTAACGGGGACCTACATAAGCGTATGCAGGGATACTGTAGCTATAATAGGTGAGTACAGTAGGGCGGAGCTAGCTAGGAGAGCTATAGAGATGCTCGCACAGGGGCGCCAGCACTCCACGGTCTACAAGTACCTGGATAGGGCGATTAGGGAACTTAAGAGGAGGGAGACGGTCTCACTCTGGACCAACTTCCCCCAACCCTAGGGGGCGAGCTTCAACCACCTTGGCGGATCTTCGGGAACCGCACGAAGTCTTTCAGAGAGTCAAATAAGGTAAGATAACCCCCCGTCAGCTACTTACCGTAAGGGGTTATACTTAGGTAGTGCTTACGGTACTTAAAAGCATTCCCTCTACTCCTTACACGAGGAACTCAACATGTCCAAGAAGCCTAAGAAGAAGGAGGAGAAGAAGCCGGAAAAGAAGGAGGAGAAGAAGCCCGCTAAGAAGTAGTTCACTCACAAAAGAACCTCCGAACGTCCAAGCTCACACCACCTTTTTTCCCTTAACATCCACTAACTCCCTCTCTAAAGGGTTGCTCCCAGCCCATCTAAATAACCCAAGTGACTCGGCCTACGTAACACTCTTTTCTTCAACCTAGTCCTAGTGACCACCTGCACCAGCTATAGTCCCGGTTACCAGCTCATAGTGGTCGAACTGGAGTGTTTCGCAGCTGATGTTTAGGATGTTTAGGAGTTGAGTTTATAAGCTCTGGTTCCTGCCTATGGCGTGGATGAGGGGCAATGCCCCGATAAACCGGTGTGGCAGCTCCAGAGGGGTGCGTGCCGTTCACCACGATGCCCTGTGAGCCCGCTCCGGAGGTAGCTGTGCTACCGGTGAAGGGGTGGGTGAGGAGAAAGTCCCTAGATGCTCACCCTTATCGATTCATGTTCATTCATCGTATCTAGGGACAAACGATGCTGGAGTACGATAGTAGGCTACTGGAGTCCCTGAGGAGGGTCTACGGGGAGTCCCTGGAGGGTTTTCTAGCTAGTCTAGCTCAACCCGGTAGGAGGCTCTACGTCAGGGTTAACACGCTGAGGGCGGAGCCCGCGGAGGTTGTTAGGAGGTTAGCTAGTAGGGGGCTGGAGGTCGGGGTTGATGAGGAGCTTCCCGAGGCTATATACTTTACCGTTGAGGGGCCCTTCGAGGTCAGGCTTAGGGGTAGGGTAGTCGTAGCAGCTAAGGAGGCTGCCGAGTCCGTCGCCCTCGGAGCTAACCTCTACGCCCCCGGGGTCCTTAGGTGCCCTGAGGGAGCTACCGTCGGCGATGAGGTCACCGTAGTTACTAGAGGGGGTCTACCGGTAGCCGAAGGTGTGCTGGTGGCAGACTGCTACGAGGCCCTTAGGCGGCGTAGGGGGGTTGTTGTAGAGGTCTACAGATCCCTCTACAGGGCCCCTAGGGTGAGGGAGCTACCCGAGTTTACCGAGGGGCTGGTATACCCCCAGAGCCTCCCAGCTATGTACGTATCCAGGGTCCTGGATCCGAGGCCCGGTGAGGTTATCGTGGATATGTGTGCAGCACCCGGGGGTAAGACAGGTCACGTAGTTGAGTTAACTAGGGGGAGGAGCTACGTCCTAGCCTTCGACCACTCGAGGAGTAAGGTTGCTAGGATGAGGGAGGAGCTCTCTAGGTTGGGCCACCTACCCTATGTCGAGGTCTGGGTAGCCGATTCTAGGTACCTACACGAGGACTTCCCGTGGATTAGGGCTGATAGGGTACTGGTAGACCCACCCTGTACAGCCCTAGGTGTTAGACCTAAGCTAGAGGATAGGAGGAGCTACAGGGACGTTGAGGTCCTAAAGAGCTACCAGCTCCAGTTCCTGAGGGCTGCAGCTGCGGTTGTTAAGCCCGGGGGTACGGTAGTCTACTCAACCTGTACCGTAACAATCGAGGAGAACGAGGAGGTTGTTGAGGAGTTCCTAGAGGAGTTCAGGTGCTTCGAAGCTGTCGACGTAGCTATCCCCAGGGCATCCAGGGGAGTTACCGGAGTCTACTGGAGTAGGTACGCGAGGTTCCACCCACACCTACACGACCTACCGGGCTACTTCATAGCTAAGCTAGTACGTACCTGCTGACCCCTACCTCCTGAAGGTAACTGTCTCAACACTACCGCTCAGCCTACCTATTACCAATACGTCCACCAGGTCTACGAATAGCCCGTGCTCTACGACCCCCGGGATACTCCTAAGGGTCCTCGCAACCTCCACTAGGTCGGCATCCCTAGGTGGGGTAACGTCTAGGACTACACCACCTAGGTCTGTAACTACCGGACCCCTCTTACCCTGGGATACCCTAACCGATACACTGTAACCTAGCTCACCCAACCTCCTCCTAACGAAGCTAATGGCCTGCGGTAGGACCTCGACCGGTATAGGCCTAGCGTGGGGTACCCTCGGTACCACCTTAAGCTCATCGACTACGAATACCCTGAGGTCAGCTGCGGAGGCCAGTACCTTCTCCATAGTCATAGCGGCTCCACCACCCTTAACCATCCTACCGAGGAGGTCTACCTCATCAGCAGAGTCAACGTATAAGTCCACCCTATCAACAGTAGATGGGTCTAGGACCCTGAGCCCCAGTTGAGATGCCAGTAGAGCCGTATCCGTAGACGAGGCAACCACAACCCTATCCATTAACCTACCGGAGGCTAGCCTAAGGAATACCTCAACAGTTGAACCAGTACCCAGACCCACAACCCTAGCCCTACCCAGGTACTCCATAGCCTTAATCGCCGCAGCCTTCCTAGCCTCGGAGACCTCGGAACCCACACCAGACCCCCTAAGCTCACATGCATACAGTTAAAACCCGAAGGTTCCTTGACCATACGCTTTTAAATAACCTAACCACTGAGGTTGGAGGCGGTGGGAGCGTGCCCGGTAAGTGCGGTAGGAAGAAGGGGAAGAAAGAGGAGAAGAAGTAGCTTAAACTAAGGAGTTTCTAGATCTCCTTAAACCCCTATACCTCTAACTAGTCCGAACCGGGATAGTACAGTCCCGCAGTAGGTACGGTTAAAGAGGCTCTTACCGGTCTATACTAGTAGGAAGGGTAGGTATACCAGGGTATTGACTAGGGTTACCACAGCCCCTACCTTAAGGAACTCGGTGTAGGTTATTGAGGTACCCATCCTACTCTCCAGGGTTTCCAGTACGATTATGTTCGAAGCTGCCCCGAGGATGGTTAGGTTACCTGCTATTGTTGATGTAGCTGCTAGGGCTAGCCACACATTAGTATCTGAAGGTCCGTAGCCGCAGCTCTTTAGGAACTCCATGGAGAGCTTTACTAGGGGGACGTTACTCAGTACCTGGCTTAGTAGAATCGACAGTAAGGTAACCGTGAGTACGCTCTCCACCTTACCGAGCCTACCAGGTAGTACTAGGGTCAGTAGTGGCTGTAGTATACCACTCCTCCACACACCCTCCATGGTTATGAACATGGCTATGAAGAACACTATAGTCCCCCAGTCAACACCTGCTAGTACAGCCCTGGGGTTTCTGGAGAGTACGTACGTACCTGCAGCTACGATGAACGGTATGAAGCCCCTGCGGGTTACGTGGGGTAGGTTCAGGAGCTCCGCTAGGTCGTTCGCCACTAGGGCTACTACAGTTGTGAGTAAGCCTAGACCTGCTAGTACGGCATCACGCCTATCCCTAATAAGCTCGTGGGGTACCATGGCCACGGCTACAGGCCTATTCTCAACCCTGAAGACCTTGAGTAGTATTAGCGGGACTAGGGCTAGGTTGATCAGTGTCGGTACGGTGAGTACCACCGCGAACTGTACGAAGGGTGCTGGGATACCGCTCTCCACGGCTATCAGTACGTTCTGGGGGTTCCCCACGGGGGTCATGGCTGAGCCTACTGTGAGGGAGTAGGCTAGTAGTAGGAACATCATCTTAGGGTCTACACCCGTCGCCCTGGAGATGGTGTAGGCTATCGGTGGGCCCATGAGTGCTACCGTATCGTTAACTGCGAAGGCAGCTAGTGCACCGAACGTAATTGAGGACGCGTATACTACGGAGTACCTACTCCTAAACCTACCTATAAACCACGTGGAGAGGGCTGAGAGAAGCCCCGACGACTCAGCGAGGCTCACCAGGCTGAACATACCTATCAGGAACAGGATTACGTCGAGGTCTACGACTAGACCGATCTCGTCGAAGCTCACCAACCCCGTAACCACAGTAACGAAGGCTGAGAATGCCACGATACTCCACACAGGTATGTAGGTCCTCCTACTTCTAAGGACCAGCGAGGTAACTAGGTAGACGACCAGCCCCAGACCTATCAGCCCCCTAGCTGCAGACCCCTCCAGCAGGGTAGTCCCCGCTAGACACCTAGGGGTAGCTTATAGGCTGGCCCACAGCACTCCTTAGCAAGTGCCGCCAAGGACCTACCTCAGGGCGGTATTTTAACTAGTTGTAGTTTAGGGTACGGTGCTACCTGGTGAGTAGGAGGTTCACCCCGGAGGACATCAACAGGTTCACATCCTTCGGTAGGGTTACCGTGTCTCCCCGCGGTGACTTGATCGCCTTCGTTACGGCCAAACCCGATAGAACTAGGGACCGCTACGATGTTAGGGTATGGGTTACGGACCTCAGCGGGAACCCCGTATACGTGAGTTCAGGTCCCTCGGACTCTACCCCAGCTTGGAGTCCCGACGGCTCCACCCTACTGTACCAGAGGGTACTGGATGGGGGTGGTGCTGAGGTTAGACTCGTGAACCTGAATAGGGGTACAGACTTCGCTATCGCAAGACTTCAGACCCCGGCTTCGTCGGCTACGTGGCTTACCAAGGAGGTGGTAGCCCTGACGATCCCGACCAAGCTCTACGAGGAGGAGCCCGGGGTCCGCGTCGTTAGGTACTGGCCGGTGTGGTTCGAGAGCTCCGGATTCGTCTACAACGTGAGGAATCAGGTGTACCTCCTCGATGTACGCGGGGGTTCTGTGGAGAGGCTTACCAGGGATGAGTTCAGCTATAACTACGTAGCTGCGGACCCTCTAGGTAGGTATCTAATAGCCTCGGTAGCTAGGGATACCTTGAGACCCTACAGAACATCCCTAGTAGTAGTTAGGGTAGATGGATCTGCTGAGGAGGTGAAGCTGGGGTACGACCTCTGGATAGGCCCTCTAGCCGTATCACCTACAGGTAGGTACCTAGCCTTCTTCGGTAGGGACCTAGGAAGGGGGAGGGGGTTCGCAGCGCACGAGGAGTTGTGGTTGCTGAACCTCGAGGACCTCCAGCTCGAGTCTGTGACGCGTAGTCTAGGCCTGGGGGTTTCGAGGAGGGTCTACTACGACCTCCGAGGTCCTGCCTCTGCTGAGCCTAGGCCTGTGTGGGATGGTGACTACGTCTACTTCCCCATCTCTAAGGGCGGTAGGTACTCCCTCTACAGGTACTTAACTACGGGGAGAACCCTAGGGCCTGCCCTCGATGGTGACTACGTCGTCTGGGAGTACGATGTCCGTGATGGTGTCGTAGCCTTCGTTAAGGTCACAGCTACGGAGCCGGCCGACCTATGGGTAGCTAGAGTCGGTGGTGGGGCTACTAAGGTAACTAGGTTTAACGAGGTAGTGAGGGAGTATAGGGTCTCGGAGCCTAGGTACTTCAGGTTTAGGGCTAGCGACAGTGCTGAGGTCGAGGGCTGGGTCATAGAGCCCGTGGACCGTGTTGAGGGGGGGAGGTACCCGGCTATCCTGTGGATCCATGGAGGACCTAAGAGTAAGTTCGGCTGGAGCTTCATGTTCGAGTTCCAGCTCTACGCATCAAACGGCTACGCGGTGGTGTACTGTAACTCCAGGGGGAGTGATGGCTATAGTGAGGAGTTCGCTGATATCAGGGAGCACTACGGTGAGAGGGACTACCAGGATATCGTGGAGTGCCTGGACCACGCCATAAGGGAGTTCAACTTCATAGACTCAGATAGGGTGGGTATTACCGGGATAAGCTACGGGGGCTACATGGTCAACTGGATAGTAACCCAGACCGATAGGTTTAGAGCTGCTGTCTCGCAGAACGGTATATCGATGTGGGAGGCTGAGTACCTAACAACGGATATAGGTCCCCACTTCGTCCCGGATCAGATCGGTGGGGACCCCTGGACTAACTGGGAGAAGCTACATGCTAAGTCACCCCTGTACTACGTGGATAGGGTTAGGACCCCGCTGATGATAGTCCACAGCCTAGACGACTACAGGTGCTGGCTAGACCAGGCCATAGCTCTGTTCACAGCTCTGAAGCTAAGGGGGAGGGAGGTGGAGCTAGTACTATTCGAAAGCGGTGGGCATACCTTCGGCTGGTCCGGAAGGCCTAGCCTACGTGAGGCTAGGCTCAAGCACCTACTGAGGTGGTTTAACACCTACCTAAAGGAGGGGGCTGCCCGTAGCGAGGGTAGCTAAAGTAGCTCACGCAGGGCTAGCCTGAAGTTTAGGCTGTTGCAGAACTAACGATAAGTTTAAATATCTGTGAATTCTTGTAAATACTTGGTACAATGCGTTGGGTGAGCGGTATCTTAGTACTAGGGAGTTTGCGAAGCTTTTGGGTGTTTCGAGGGTTACTGTGATTAAGTGGATTAAGAGTGGTAGGATTGCTGCTTACAGCGTCCACGGTAGGTGGAGGATTCCCTATAGCGAGGTTGAGAGGGTTCTTAGAGGCGTTCAGAGGGTTGAGCGTGTGGCAATATACGCTAGAATCTCCTCAAACACTCAGAGAAATGACTTGGAGAGGCAGGTTGAAGCTTTGAAGCTCTGGGTCTCCAAGAACCTCCCGAACGCTGAATACGTAGTTGTCATAGATATCGCTAGTGGTTTGAATGAGAATAGAAGGGGGTTGAGGAAGCTCGTCGAGATGGCTAAGAGGGGGGAGATACAGGCAGTAGTGGTTGCATACAGAGATAGGTTAACTAGGTTCGGTTTCGAGTACCTCAAAACGCTCTTCAGCATTCTTGGAGTAGACGTCTACGTTGCATTCCAGGAGGAGCCGAAGAACTATGTTCGAGAGCTTGTTGAAGACTTCGTAGAGATAGTTACTTCGTTTGCATCTAGGATATATGGCAAAAGATCTAAGCGATACAAAGAGGTGGTGAGCTGTATTGGAGAGGCAGTCAAAGACTTTAGTTAAGACCGTTGTCCTCGATTGCTACGCTAATAAATACTCTAGGAGGGCTCTAAGGGAGATTGAGGGTGCTTACAGGGAGATGCTCGTTGAGATGGTTGAGTACGCCGTTAAGTACAGGGCATCCCAGGAGACACTACATAAAGTCTTCTACGAGGAGTTTAGGGTGAGGTACCCGTGGCTCCCTACCAGGGTGATTAAGGGTGCCTACAGGGATGCTACTAGGAGGGCGAAGTCATTTAGAGAGCGTAAGAAGAGAGGCAAGGTGTACAAGGATAAACCAGAGGTTAGGAGAGTAGCAATAACGTACTCAGACTCACAGGACTGGAGGCTTGAGGGCGGAGCCGTTAAGCTGAGGACTCACAGAGGTTGGGTAGAGCTCCACTACAGAAACCATAAACAACTATACAGGTATCTCTATAGTGGTTGGAGGTTGGCTAGCGAGCTGAGGTTTAAGACCCTAGGTAGGAAGGTAGTCGCATATCTAACCTTCACTAGAGAGTTCGAGGTCGGCTACGACCCTAGGAACGTCGTTGCTGTAGATGTTAACGAGAACAACGTTACTATCGCCCTCTTTAAAGGCGGCGTACTAAGTGATGTTTATAGAGCTGAGATCGGTCTTGGGAGAATAGTCATCGCCTACTCTGAGAGGAGGAAGAGGATAACCTTAGGCAGATCAACTAAGGTCAGAGAGGTTAGGAAGAAGCTTAGGAAGCTTCGCGAGAAGGAGAGAAAGCTAGACGTGCTGAGAAAGACAGCAAAGTTCATAGAGAAACTTGCCGTCGAGAACGGAGCTGTAGTGGTGGTTGGCAACATTGATGAGAAGGCTAAGGAGAGGATGGAGGAGGATGCTATCAGTAAACTAAGGCACAGGATTCACCAGTGGAGCGTTAAGAAGTTAATTGAGCTACTCGACGAGAAGCCCATACACGTCGTCAAGGTCTCTGAAAGAGGTACATCTTCCAGAGATCCATTCACAGGTAGGAGGGTTAAGAGGTTTGAGCCCCTGGTGATCCGCTCTGCGGTGAAGGGGCTCAAGAGAGTAAAGGTAATGAAAATAGTTCTTAGAGTAGCAAAGGTGAGCGGGGGGCTCTTGAAAGAGACGTCGTAGGAGCGGTAAACATCGGGCTGAAGTACCTAAACTCAGATGGGAGCCCCGTGGCGTTGGGCTCGACAGGCACCCATGAAGTGTGGGTGAAGCTGGTGAACCCACACAGAGGTGCAACCTCGCTAACGGGATTACAAATATTTATAAATACCGTCAAGTACCGTTAGCGGGGAAACGCTATGAGGGAAGTCCCCGTAGAGGAGTACCTGGGCTTCGTCTCCAAGTACAGGGCTATCGCTATCGAGGACCAGGTAATCTCCCTCGAGCCTATAGAGGTTAGGAGGCTCGAGCCCCTACCCGAGGAGCTTACGGACGTCTCCACAACCGTCTGGAGCTTTCCCGTGAGGGGTTTCTGGGCTATCCACAGAGGGGACTACAGGGGTAACTGGGCCCCCAGGTACCCCGCGTGCTGATACTGAGGTATACGAACCCCGGAGACGTTGTCCTAGACCCGATGGTCGGCTCGGGGACGACCTGTATAGAGGTCCTACTACTGGGTAGGAACTGCATAGCTGTGGACATAAACTACGGTGCCGTCATGCTAACACACCACAGACTCTACTACCTCACTAAGGCCCTGAGGGAGGGGAGGGTCGGGGGTCTCGCGGGGTATGCTGGAGGTGGTACCGCGGGTAGCTACAGCACCGGTACCTGGTACAGGGTCTACCACGGCGATGCGAGGAACCTCGATGAGGTACCGGATAGCTCCGTAGACCTGGTAGCTACCCACCCTACTTCAACATCATAGAGTACGGTGGGGAGGAGATTGAGGGGGACCTATCCAGAGCTAGGAGTCTGGAGGAGTACCTTACAATGCTGAAGCAAGTTGCAAGGGAGGTCTACAGGGTACTGAAGCCCGGCAGTGTACTAGGTATCCTAATCGGTGATACTAGGATTAAGAGACACTACGTACCTATAACACACTACGCCCTGATAACCCTACTCGACGTAGGCTTCGTCTTAAAGGAGGAGGTAGTAAAGGTCCAGCACAGGATGAAGACAACTAGGGAGGTCTGGAGCAAGCTAAGGGACAGGGACTTCCTACTGATATACCACGAGAAGCTATTCATACTGGAGAAGCCGAAGCAGAGGGAGCCGGAGCTGAAGTACAGCGCGAAGCCGCGGTTCATAGAGCTGAAGATCTGAAGGTAGACCCCTAGAGTAGAGCCCAAACCCCCAGACCCGGTGGAAGACCCTCGAGTCTAGACTGGGGAACCTACACCAGTATAAGGTCCCGCAGACCAACGTCCCGCACTACACGTCTACCTGTTAGTACCCGGTTCAGCCCACCACATACTTGAACATCAGCTACGGTAGGTCCTACCGCAGACTCCCAAAGACCTCTAACCACGGGCTAGAGCTGGGATCGGCTAGATCACCGGGGGTCGTACGCCCTACTTAGTACAAACCTCAGACCACTACCCGAGTACCTACCTAGAGAACCGGTAGGCCGTGGGGTCTAGTAACCCGCTACCGGGGCTACCTACGGCTTTAGGTAGGGATCTAGCGTTTAGTGGGTTACCCGGTGGACTAACCGATCCACAACGTAGTGTACGGGGTCTGCAGACCCGGGGGCACTAAGCTACCCCATCAGCTCCATCAGCTCAAGTAACCCCCTACCCCACCTCGGGTGGGGATGGACCCCGCCCCCTCTCTAGGGGTCTATTGGTGTAGTTAACCCCGGCTTAACTCTACCCCGTAGTGTTTAACCTAGGCCTAAGTAGCCTCCCAGAGACCATAAACTCTATGAGCTTACCCCTGGGAGGTTAGGCCCTCCCCAGCCCTAGGTTAGACGGGCCTTAGGTGCTACCGACCCTAGCCCACTCTGCTAAGCCTACCTGCAGTTAGTTAAGGTACCTAACTGGAGCTACCTACAGCTCAACCGGTCGGTCCACTGAACTACCCGGTCTCCAGCTAGTAGAGTTCTACACACCACCCCTTAGCTGGCTCAGCCGGTCTCCTAGCTCACTAGTGGGTGAGGCTACGTAGTTAGGGTACCTAACCGGGTTAATAGGTTAGACGGTCGACTAACTAACTATCGAGGCTACCTACGTGGGTTGGCCGGGTACTCACCTCACTGACCTAGCTCTACCTCCCGGTAGCTGAGGGAGTTAGGGTTCCTAAGTAGTTCGAGTAGTTAGTCCACCGCTGAGTAGTTCGGGAGGATTCCAGCTATAAAAACGTCTAGTTACACTTACTTAAGGGTAGGAATGTCCGAGCGGCTGGTTAAGAGGGTTAACGTAGTCGGGAGGGGTTCTCTATCTGTCATCCTCCCGAAGAGGTGGGCTGAGGTCCTAGGGCTTAGGCCTGGGGATAGGGTGAACCTGGTGTTCGACGGCTCTAAGGTCGTGATAACGCCCTACAGTAGTGAGGGTACTGCGGAGGATGTGAATATAATGGTCGAGGTCGATAGGGAGGAGGTAGCCCTCAGGAAGCTGGTGGCCTCGTACTTCGAGGGTGTGACTAGGGTTAAGGTGAGGTCGGGGTATGAGGAGCTGGTTAAACTATCGGAGAGGCTCAGGGAGGTGGTCCCCAGCTTCCTACTGATGGGTAACCCCCAGTCTACGGTACACGAGGTAGTCTTCACGGACGTCGAGACTAGGCTACCCGAGCTACTGAGGAACTTCGAGCCGGTGGTCTATAGAGCCCTCGAGGAGATCGAGGAGGTAGGCTACCCGGGACCTATGTACCGCGAGTTCATGAGGAAGTACCTCCACCTACTCAGAGTCATCAAGTACAGCGCTGCCCAGGGCTCACTAGATACCTACGAAGCCGTGGACCTGGCCCTGGCCTTGGAGTACGTTAAGGAACTGATAGACTCAGTAACTAGGCTGGGGAGGGGTAGGGTAGAGGTGGATGAAGCACTGGAGCAGATCCTAGAATCAGCTAGAGCCCTGATAGGGGCTATCCTAACCGAGGACGTGGAGTCAGCTACAGCTGTAGCAGATAAGGTCCTCCGGATATTGGACGGAATCCACTGTAGTACGGAGGCCTGCAGTAGCCTGAAGTACCTAGCTACTAGGATGTCCGAGATAGTGTTAGGTAGGTGCATAAGGAGTAAGGCCTGTAGGTGTAAGTACTTCTTCCCGAAGGTCTAGCCGGGGCACTGCGGACGCTACCGGGTACCGACCCAGGGCTAGCCCCTCCCCCGGAACCCGGGTTAATCACTTGTAACTGGCTCTACCTAAACTAAACTAACGCGTCCCTAAGTCCTCCCAGGGTACTCTAGGCGAAGGGGTTAGATGGGTTTAGGTGGCTACGTAGACGACCTAGTCACCAAGTTCGGTAGGGATAGGAGTAGGCTTATACCGATACTCCAGGAGGTCCAGAAGACCTTCAGGTACCTACCTAGGGAGGCCGTGGAGGGGGTTGCCGAGAAGCTCGGTATACCGGTCTCTGAGGTACTTAACGTAGCCACCTTCTACCACCAGTTCAGGCTCGAACCCATCGGTAGGTACGTGATCTACGTATGCTTCGAGACAGCCTACGTAAAGCCAGAGGCCCTAGCCTCCCAAGCCGAGTCTGAGGGCTTACACCACAGCAGGTAGTAGCTGCTGCAAAGGCCCTCAGCTTCAGGTACGTAGTTGTCTACGACCGCTGAGCGAGCTGAACCGGGTAGAGGGAGTGGTCGCAGCTAAGTCTCCGGCTGAGAGTAGGTACCTACCAGAGGTTAGGGTGGAGTTACCGAGGCCTGCGATATCCCTGGGAGCTGTCTACGTGACCCAGCGTCTCTCGTGGAAGGCAGCAGGCCTCAGGGCTGTAACCGCTAGGGAGCTCCAGCTAACCATTAGGAGGTTGAGCTACCTGGCTCTAGGTGAGGAGAGGCCCGACGCCGTCCTCTGGGTGCCGGGCGCGGCGATGAGGAGGGTGGATCCCTGAATGAGTTACGCAAAAACCTCGGCGGAGGGTGCGGCGGGCTGGTTCTGGAGGTCTGCCTAGGTGGTTGCCCACTCGGCGGTGGGCAGCCGCTAATACCGTGTACGGACCTCGGCGAGGTCCTCGCGAGGAGGAGGGCTAGGCTGGAGGAGCTAGCTAAACCGAGGAGTGAGGTAACCCGTAGCTAAAGTCCCAGAAGCCTAGGAGGGTAGCCTAGGGTGGTCGGCGCCCTCGACTGCGGTAACGTGTACTGAGCAGGATATGCAGGGGTCGAAGGCCCTGACTAAGCTCTTAGCCACCTCTATAGCCTTACCGTCGAAGCTGGAGCCGTAGAGCTTACTCCCTACTATGTACTCCATGCACGCTAGGTTCTGGGCTGTGGGGGTTATTATGTTGGAGCTCCTAACCCTTAGGTTACTGTCTAGGAGGTACCTGTGGTAGAGTACACCCCTCGGTGCCTCGGTAACCGCTACGCAGGGGCCTCTAGCTCTCTCAGGGCGTACCACTCCCCCCACGGTCCTCTCCCTATAACCCTCTAGGAAGTCCCTCAGCTCGAGTAGGGTATGGTAAGTCTCGGCTACCCTAGCTACGATACTCTGCTGAACCCCTCCTAGGGGTCTGTACCAGCCGAACTCCTCAAGTAGCTCCCTAACCTCCTCCCTCAGGTACCCTAGGTAGGTGTTGAACCTAGCTAGAGGGCCGACTAGGTAGGGCTCACCGGTGAGTAGCCTGTACCTGAGTGCGTTGGAGTAGCCTACCTGCTCGGTCAGTACGTAGTTCTCGAAGGACCCGACATCTACGTAGGTCCCGTCGTCGAGTACTACCCCACTCCCGACCCAGGCGTAGCCGTTGGATCCAGCTACAGCCATGTACCTGATTCTGTGTACTTCCTCCGATATGCTCTTAAGACCTAGGACGAACCTAGCTAGCTCTAGGAACCCCCCGAGTACCTCATCCAGGTCCCTACGTAGAGCTCTAACCCTCTCCATACTGGGGAAGCTGTAGACACCTCCAACCCTAGCGTTAACTACGTTGTGGAACCTCCCACCTAGGACCTCCATAGCCCTCCTAGCCCAGAGTACCACCCTGGATGCCCTCTGGAACACGTGTGCGTAGCTCTCGAAGAGCTCACCGAGGGAGCCCAGGCCTATGAGGTCCGGTAGGTTTAGGTAGGCTACGTGTATTACGTGACTCTTAACCCTCTCAGCCGCTAGGGCGGCCATCCTAAGCCTATCCTCATCCTCGGGGACCTCCAACCCTAGGCAGCTCTCGAAGGCTCTACACGCTGTTATAACGTAGGAGACCCCGCAGAGACCGCATATCCTACTAACAAGGTCCGGGACCTCCGTGTACAGCCTACCGCGTACTAGGTACTCGAAGAACCTCGGCGCCTCGGATATCCTAACCTCAACCCCGACTATCCTCCCGTCCTCGGTCTTAAGTACTACCTCACCCTCACCCTCAACACGTGTGAGTACGCTGTGGAGCACTCCCCTCACCCCCTGGCCTGGAGCCTTGCTAGGGCTGAGTAACTGAAGGACTTGAGTAGGGAGTTTACATCCTCCCTACTCATACCCATCTTCTCCAGTACCTCTAGGAACTTAGCCAACCTCTCGGCATCGACTAGAGATGTGTTAAGCCCGTAGCAGCCGTAGCAACCCCTCCCGAAGCTAGGGCATAAAGCACCGCAACCCCCGAACGTCACCGGCCCTAGGCAGGGTACCCCCTTCGAGACCATAACGCACTGGACTCCGGCTCTCTTACACTCCGAACACGCGTTCTCAACTATGGATACCTCACCACCGCCATAGATAACCTTGACCAGGAGTCTAGCTAGGGAGTCCCCGTTAACCGGGCAACCCTGGAGCCTTACGTCTACCCTAACCACCCTATCCAGGCTCCTAACCTCCGGTAGGACGGATACGAAGTCCGGGTTCGGGTAGGACGCTAGGATAACCCTCCTAAGGTCCTCACCGACCCTAGCAGCCTGGACCCCTCCGAATACTGCACAGGTCCCGAGGGCTACTACCAGCCTAGCCCTACTCCTCACGCTCTTAACCAGCTCCTCCTGCTGCTGGGTAGCTACGGAGCCCTCCACCAGTGCTACGTCCACCTCCTCCAGGGTGTTGAGGTCCTGGAACTCCGTAGCGTAGACTAGGGTAACCCTCCTCAGTAGCTCGGGGCTTGACGCTACTGCGTAGAGGAACTCGTTTATGCAGCCGGAGCACGAGGTTAGCTTAACGACAGCTACGGATACCTTCCTCATAGACCGCTCACCGCTAGGTAGCCCCTAACCTCCTGATAGCTGAATACTGGACCGTCCTTACATACGAAGAGGTGCCCGAGCTGGCAGGTTCCGCAGATCCCTATACCACACCTACACCTCCTCTCCAGGGACAGGAACACCCTATCCTCCCCAAACCCCCTCTTAACCAGCTTAGCCGCAGCTACCTTCATCATGACCTCGGGACCGCAGACGAAGGCTACTGAGCTACGCGGGTCTAGGTCTACCCTATCTATCAGGTCAGTTACGAACCCCACGTAGCCGTCCCACCCTACGTAGGGTGCGTCTATGGAGAACAG
This sequence comes from Desulfurococcaceae archaeon, assembly GCA_020833415.1. GTDB lineage: Archaea > Thermoproteota > Thermoprotei_A > Sulfolobales > NBVN01 > DRZP01. The sequence goes on from JAJHQJ010000006.1 coordinate 23,085, forward strand.
CACCGAGGAGTTCGGTATGGCCCTGTACTCCCCGTACTCGTACTTGTACAGCATGTCTACGGGTCTTCTAGCACCGTACAGCAGTACTAACCTACCGAAGCGATCCCTGAACCTAGCGACATACTTCAGTATAGGTCTTAGGGGAGCTAGCCCTATACCCCCACCTACGACCAGTACGTCGAAGCCCTCGAACTCCCTAAGGGGCCAGCCACGCCCGTAGGGGCCCCTAACACCGACTAGGCTACCCGTATCTATGCTGGAGTGCATGTACGATGTAACGGTACCCACGGCCCTGACCGTGTGCTCGACTACTAGGTCACCATCTACGCGGCTGTAGTTGGATACCGATATAACTACCTCTCCGAACCCCTTTATGTAGAGTACGTTGAACTGCCCAGGCTCCGGCTCCGCGATACCCCCCACCCTGATGTGGTAGGTCCTAACTAGTGGAGCCTCCTCAACTACCCTCACAACCCTACCTACCCTAGGGACTAGCCTAGCTCCCATACTTAGCCACCACCCTAGATACAACATCCCTAATGTCCAGCCCGACTGGGCACCACGTAACACACCTACCACAGCCTACGCAACCCACTAGACCTACCTGCTTAGGGTAGAACAGGAACTTGTGGAGTACGAAGTGCCTGTACCTCATGTAGAGCTCGGGTCTGTAGTGCGCCCCAGCTACCTGACCGTAGGTGTAGGATAGGCAGCCAAACCACTGCCTAACCCTCCTAGCCCTACCTGAGGGCTCTAGGTAGTCTACGAACTCCGTACAGAAGCAGGTTGGGCAGACCATGTTGCAGTTAGCGCAGCCGACGCACCTCGATGAGACCTCCTTCCAGAAGGCCTCGTCGGCTAAGGACCTCTCCAGGGCTCTCGAGACCTCCTGGAGCTTTGGGAGCCTCGAGGTAGCCTCCCTAGCCCTACCCATAACCCTCTCGTACTCAGCTACCTCATCCTCGGAGGCCTTGGTAAGCCCCAGCTCCTCAATTAGCTTCAGACCGACCTCCGAGCCGTACTTAAATAGCACTAGGCCGCCCCCCAGCCTAGCGTAGGCTATGTCGTACCCTCCCCTAGCTGAAGGTCCCGTACCAGTAGTACCGCAGAAACACGTAGCCCCCGGTACTGTACACTCCTCAACAACTACTAATGCAACCCTGGACCTCCTACTCCGGAAGCTATCGTCACTACTTAGTATCCTGTCTAGAACCTCGATGGAGGCTACATCGCACGGCTTTACACCGAAGAGAGCTACAGGACCCCCACCCTCCTGTACAGCCTCCACCTCAAACCCCTCCGACACCTCTAGAACCCTCTGAACCGGTGGGTGGAACCAGTACTTCGGGGAGCTAGAGGAGTGCCTAAAGAAGCCCGACGGATTTCGGTAGAGTCTGTAGCTACCCGGTGCTTGCACGTCCTCAAGACCTAGCGGTAGTAGCTCGAAGGAGCTGAGGGACCCGAAGTAAATAGCATCCCCGCGGATCACGTACCCGATAGGTTCGAGACCTCTACTTCTGATCACGTTAAAGAGTGCCCGGAGGTTCTCAACATCCCCCCTGAAGTAAGTTCCAGGTAACTGCTCCAAGGAGGAGACACCTCTAGGTTGGGCCGGGATCCAGGAGGATAGGATTCGCCAAGGTTTTAAGTTAACTGTAATTACATCTTACTACCGCTAGGCAGGTACACCTTGAAGTGATGTGGAAACCGGATAAGCTTAAAACAACCTGTAGACAAGCTTAGCGGAGGCTGTATGAGCGGCCAGCCCTACAGCTACGTAGTTAAGGTAGGGGGTAGGGAGTACTCAGTTCAGGTCATACCCCTAGATGCCACTAGGTTTAAGGTCATTGTAGAGGGCTTTGAGATCGAGGTAGCTGTAGGTAGTAGGCAGGGGCAGGTCGGTGCAACTACTCCGGTACCTGCAACACCCACCCCTACCACTGTACCTAAGGCTACTACCGCGGCTCCAGCTGAGGTAGGTAGACCCTCGGGTAGCCCGGCAGCACCGGCAACACCCACTTCAGCGCCCCAGCCTCAGGTCCCCCAGCAGCCTACGCGTCCGGCTGCAGCTCCTGTAGCTCCCGCAGGAGCTGTTGAGGCCCCGATACCCGGGAAGGTTCTTAAGGTGCTGGTTAACGTAGGGGACACCGTATCTCCGGGTCAGCTAGTAGCTACCCTGGAGTCCATGAAGATGGAGGTCCAGGTGTTCAGTAGTAGGGGTGGTAGGGTTAGGGAGGTTAGGGTAAGGCCTGGGGACTTCGTAAACGTAGGGGACCCGATAATCGTGCTGGAGTAGGATCCGGGGCTGACTCAGTCGCCAGAGGGTACTCCGTAGACCTCCCTAGCCCCGACCTCCACTACCCTCACGTTCACCACCCTACCTACCAGATCCTCACCGCTCCTCACGACTACCACAGGACCGTGCGGTAGGGTGTAGCCTACGTAGTAACCCTCCCTACCGTACCTATCAACAACCGCGACGCGGATCACCTCCCCGAGTAGCCTTCTCTTAGACCTCCTCTCCAGGGATTCCACGAACCTCCTCAGGGCCAGCCCCCTAGGGTCCCCGGGGCGGGGTTCCGGGTAGCCCTCGAAGGCCGTTGCCCTAAGGGGTCTGAACCTGTAGAGTATTACCCTTTCAGCCCCGAGTCTGTAGGCCCTCCTAAGTACCTTAATCGTGTTCCTCACAGTCCTCCAGCTCTCACCGGGGAGTCCGTGGATCGCGTATACGTAGGGCCTCAGACCAGCCTCCCTGAGTAGGTGTACAGCCCTCAGGACCTCCTCAACAGTTGACGGCCTACCTAGAGCTACGTGGTGCTCGGGATCACCAGACTCGAGACCTACGTTTACAGTAGTACCTCTGAGGTACCTACCCAGGAGCTTAGCTACCTCCTCGGTAACTAGGTTGGGCTTCACGTTCTCGACCATGACGTAGACCTCCCCCCTCGCTACCCTACCTATGGAGTGTAGGGAGTTCAGTAACTCCTCTATAGCGTCGAGGTTGGCCGGAGGCTCCCTGGGGTCCGTCAGGGGCCTCGGCCTCACTAACCAGTCCCTACCGTAGTCTAGGAAGTCCGGTGCGCTGAGGACCACCCTCCTAACCCCCAGCTTCACGAGCCCCTCAACCTCCTCCACGACCTTAGCTACGGGTCTAGACCTAGCCGGTCCGTAGAGGACTGGTACTAGGCAGTAGCCGCAGCCCGGTGGTATACCCAGGGGGCAGCCCAGCCTAGCCTCGAGGTCCCCGGACCTGCACACGCCGCAACCCGTGCACCTACCCCCTCCGAGTAGTGGGAGGGGTAGGGTCGTTCTGAAGAAGTTACTGCACCCCCTAACGACCTCTACGTAGACCCTACTAGCCCAGTAGTACCTGTACCTCCTCACGGACTCTACGTCCGGCTGGAAGGACCAGAGTAGGGGCTCTACAGCGTAGCCAGGTCTAACCCTTGAGACCACCCTCTCACCGTCCCTGTAGATTACATTGGGGACGCCCCCTAGGTCCCCGGAGGTGAGCCCCTTCACTAGCTTAGGTAGGGATAGCTCAGCCTCACCCCAGACCACGGCGGTGAAGCCGTACCTCAGTAGCTCCTCGTAGTCGGTACAGGCCGGGCCCCCGGCGACCGCCGGGCCCCTACCACCCCACCTCCTCAAGGTAGACACCATGGAGGCTATGTCGGAGGACATACCCGAGACCATCAGGACGTCGAAGCCCCCCAGCCCTACCCTACCCTCCACAACGTCCGAGCACTCGAAGAGCTCCACCTCCACACCCAGGGACTTCAGGATCCCGACTACGAGCCTCGGCCCGGAGCCTATGACGTCTACGCTGGACAGCCTCCTCCCGACCCTCCCAGCGGCTAGGCAGTCGACTAGGGCTATCCTCAACCCCTAGCACTCCAGAACCCCATGGGTTAGCGCTCCCTATAACACCCAGCTACTCCGAACTACCCTACGGCGACCGCGACCTGCCGGGAGCTTATTAGCTACCCAGCTGAGCTTACGGTGGTGATGAAGCCGCTCCAGTAGCGGATGCGTGACGAGCTCGCGACGATCTGAAGATCCTCAGGCGGGTTGCTACAGTACTACCTCTCCCTCCTTCCAGATACTATCGGATATCTCTTTGTAGGGTAGGATGTAGTTCCTCCTACTTATGAGCACCTCATCCGCTATACTCACCTGGTCACCTATTACCGTACCGCTCTCGATCCTAACCCAGCTACCTATGGAGCATTCTTCGCCTATAATGGAGTCCCTTATGTACGTTGAGTAACCTATGTGTGTCCTCCTCATCACCAGGGACCCCCTGACTAGACTCCCCCTACCGACCCTAACCCCGTCGAGTATTACGGTGTAGGGGCCCAGCACACTACCCTCCTCAACCACAGCCCCATCACCTACGTAGACCGGGTCCTCAACCTCCCCGAGGACCTCGGCCGACCTACTCACGTACCCCCCGGGGTAGTACGCCCTGAGGGCCGCTACGTTGGCCCTGAGGTAGTCGTCCGGTACCCCTATATCGAACCACAGACCTCTGTGTACGTATGCGTAGACGGGGCCTGCCTTCAGGACCCTGGGTATTAGGTCTACCGCGATCTTCTGTCTCCTCCCCCTCTCCACGTACTTCAGTACCTCGGGTTCGAATACGTACACCCCCGCGTTAGCTAGGTTAGACCTGGGCCTGTAGGTGGGCTTCTCCACGAAGGATACCACCCTACCGTCCTCACCCACCTCTAGGATCCCGTACCTCTCAGGGTTCTCAACGGGTACTGCTGTTAGGGTAGCGATAGCCCCACTCCTCCTGTGTAGCTCCACGACCCTAGCTACATCCACATCTGTAAACACGTCCCCGTAGACTACTAGGAATGTCGAATCAAGCCCTACAACCTCGTCGACGAGCCTTAGGGGACCCGCGTCACCTAAGGGGGAGTTCTCCTCTACGTAACTAACGCTAACCCCCATCCCAACCCCGTTACCCAGTGCCTCCCTAATCTGCTGGGACATGTACCTAACGGATACCACAACCTCCCTAACCCCAGCCTTACTCAACAGCTCGACCAGCCAGTAGATCAGAGGCTTACCGAGTACCGGTAGAAGGGGTTTGGGCCGCGTAATGGTTAGAGGCCTCAGCCTCGTCGCGTACCCACCAGCCAGTAGAACAGCCTTCATACTCTATCTAAGGTATGCTAGTACCTAGGGAAATAAAGCCGCACCCTGAGGAACCCGCGGAGCCGCCTCGGTAGGGCTTAAACTACTTAGGCAAAACTTATTAACCCCCAGCGATTATGGTATTGTGAGGTGTCTACTGTGAGAGCTAAGGAGGGTATCGGTCTAGTTATAACTACCGTGGCGATCCTACTAATGCTCTACGAGCTCTTCTACGTCAACCTAACGCGTGGTGGTATAGGGGCTAGGGGTCAGGTCACCACTGACGCAGTCCTGATCTGCGCAGGCTTCCTACTGATCCTAATAGGCCCCTGGCTATGGCTAGGCGAGGTCCCAGTAGCTATAAGGAAGTTCGTTGAGGCCAGGACCGGTAGGAAGTTGTGAGGTGGTGGTAGGTGTACCCAATACTCATACTACTGGTAGTCCTCCTAATATACGGGGTAGCCTATGTATTTCACGGTAAGAAGTTACTGGAGCGGAGGGTCGTTAAGGCCGATGGTAGTAGGCTAACACCAGCCTGGGAGAAGTTCGACGGGGTTGACTACGTACCGGCTAACAAGTACGTCCTCTACGGTCACCACTTCGCCTCCATAGCTGGTGCAGGCCCCATAGTCGGGCCGGCCACGGCACTAGCCTGGGGGTGGCTACTACCACTAGTATGGGTACTCTTCGGTAACATATTCATAGGAGCTGTACACGACTACACGTCGATAATGGCCAGTGTTAGATACGGAGGGGTCTCGGTCATGACGGTGTCCGAGAACGTCATGGGCCGTAGGGCTAGGTACATATTCCTAGCCTACGTCTGGTTTGCCCTGGTACTAGTGCTGGCAGCATTCCTCAGTGTAGCCTCCTCAACGTACGTAGCAGTACCTACGGCGGCTACGGTAGCCATAGTGTACATGCCCCTAGCCCTACTCTTCGGCCTCCTAGTGTACAAGGTAGGTCTCAGCGTTAGGAAGGCCACACTAATCTCCCTAGTACTGGTGGTGCTAGCTATAGTGTACAGCTTCTACGCCCCAACTCACCTCGCTTACGAGGGCTGGGTAGTCGTACTAGCACTCTACTCCTTCATAGCCGCCGCCCTACCCGTGTGGTACCTACTGCAACCCAGGGACTACCTGAACGCCTACCTACTTTGGGCATTCGTAGTACTGGCGGTAATAGCCCCGCTACTAACACCCGTCCTAAGGTTTACCGGCCCCGCATACGTATCCTTCATAGTTAAGGGAGGTGTTGTAGGGGCTCCAGCAGGGTCGGCACCCGCTGGCTGGGATATAGGTTGGTTCTGGCCTATGGTACCCCTAGTAATAGCCTGCGGAGCACTATCCGGCTTCCATTCGGTTGTGGGTTCGGGGACTACCTCGAAGCAGCTATCGAACGAGCTCGACGCACTACTCGTAGGGTATGGGGGGATGCTTACCGAGGGTGCTGTCTCCTCCCTAGCTGTAATACTACCGGCGGCCCTAGTCTGGGACTTCACCTCAATAGCTCAGAGTGCTGGTATACCACTCGACCTACTACTCAAGGCCGGGATAGACGTTAAGAAGACTCCGAACATCCTAGCATTCGCTGGAGCCCCTAGGTTCTACACAGCCTACGGGTTCGCCCAGGCTGTAGCATGGAGTAGGCTACTGGGCGTCGAGGCCTTCCCAACCCTCTACACAGGGTTCAGTACCTTCGCAGCCTGGGCGCTCACAGCCTTCGTACTGACCACTCTAGATACTTCGAATAGGTTAGCTAGGTTCGCCTGGGCCGAGCTATTCGACTGGCTTAAGCCTAGGTCACCAACAGTCCACAGGCTCCTGACCAATAGGTGGGTAGCCTCAGCACTAGCTGTTATCCTAGGGGCCATCATGGCCTACCCGAAGATCGAGGACCCGCTCAGACCAGGTGTCTTCATATACGCCTACAGCATAGTCTGGCCGGCGTTCTCCGGTACCAACCAGCTCCTAGCGGCCCTAGCCCTCCTAACTACAACCCTGTGGGTCTACGCTATCCTAAGGGTTAGGGGAGCTGTAAGCGCCCTGATGCTGGTACCAGCACTCTTCCTGTGGGTTACGGTTACGGTAGCCCTGATACTGTGGCTGATCTACGTAGTACCCTACCTACCATTACTCTACATAGTCGGTGCTGGGACTATAGTAGCTATATCGGTAGTACTGGACTTCCTCCTCATAGCGCTCTTCACTCGGGGACTTCTACAGGCCCGCAGGTTGTAGGGGCCCCAACCCTAGGCCACTTTTTACCTACCTCAACTCCTCTAGGGGATGGGTGTACGTGTTAGAGAGGCTTAGGAGGGCTGTCAGGGAGCTGCTGGAGTTCGTCAGGGGTGTAGACCGTGCTCTACTAGAGGAGAGTGTCAGCGCCCTAGAGGGGGAGTACCTGGAGCTCGAGTACGCCTTCCTAATAGCTGTCCTCGGACCTCTGGTAGGTGTTAGGACCATAACACCCCTACTAAGCCTAGAGCTCCTCGATACCCTGAAGGGTGAGCTAAGGGTCCTCGCGTCCAGGGCCTTTAGGGGGGAGGACGTCCTAGGGGACCTGATGTCCGCTCTAGGTGGTGAGTGGTGAGCGGCCTAGTGGAGGCCCTGAAGCCCGCATCCTGCTACCCGCACGTAGTCCTAGTCCTAGGTAAGGGTGGTGTAGGTAAGACCACGATCTCGATAGCCCTAGCCAGATCCCTCAGTCGGTTAGGTAGGACCCTACTACTGAGTCTAGACCCAGCTAAGCACCTAGCTAAGTACCTGGGGGTAATCGGTGAGGGACCTACCGAGGTCTCCGAGAACCTCCACGTCCAGCAGGTCTCCGTAGAGAGGGAGGTTGAGGCTGTCACCTCCAGGTACGCTGAACTACTTAGAGAACTCCTACCCTCCCTCTCGGTCTACAACCTGGAGGGGGTTACCGACGTCGTTAGGTACACCCCGGGTGTTGAGGAGGAGGTCTTCCTAAGGGCCCTCGCGAGGGTCTTTAGGAGTAGCTACAGCTACGTCGTAGTAGACACGCCGCCCACCGGGGTGGCGCTGAGGACCCTGGCGCTCCCGAACCTCTACCTGGTGTGGCTGGGTAAGCTCATAGAGGTTAGGGAGAGGATAGTGTCCCTCAGGTACGTCATAGCTAGGACCCTGGGGAGGGAGGTTGAGGTGAGGGACAGGGCCCTCGAGAGGCTCTACGAGATGAGGGCTGAGTTCCAGCAGCTACGGGACCTACTAGCCTCACACGAGAGGACCTCGTACGTAATCGTAGCAACACCTGAGCCCCTACCCATGTACGAGCTTAGGGAGTCCTATAACTTTCTAATTAAGAGATTGGGGAATAGGCCTAAGCTACTAGTCCTAAACAGGGTGCTACCCGACGGCGTAGCCCGGGAGCTCGGGGTCCTGGACCTCCAGAGGAGGAGCCTCGAGGAGCTGGCGTCCTACGGAGTTAGGTACGCCGTAGTCGAGCACCTCGGTAGACCTACGGAGAGCCTAGCCGATATCGAGGAGCTTGAGGGTAGGATTAGGGTGTTCTAGGTGCTCCCCCTAGACTACCTGGCAGTAGTCCTACTATCCTTCCTCGCCGTAGCTATGGTCGTCTGGTACTTCAGGATGAGGAGGGTCACCCTCCAGCTAATGAAGAGGGTCACCGACGAGCTCGAGAGGTTCTTCAAACCCGTCGATAAGACCTACGTCCTACTGGGCTACCTAGTCGGCTACAGAGCTACGTACACACTGAAGGACGGTGATAGGGTCTTCGCAGTCCTGACTACTGTACCTAGGCACTCACTACTCTACTACCCACTCGCCAAGGCCCTGGGTAGGAGGGATAGGCTCCACCTAGCTGTGAGGTACGGTAGGCGCTACGTAGTTAGAGAGCTACATGCGGTTAACCTAGCTGATACTAGGCTACACGCCGTAGTCCTGAAGGACCTCGGTGAGCGCGCTAGGACCCTCTCTAGGCGTGAGCTAGAGCTACGCGGAGGTAGGTACGTAATGTACTACGAGGACTCCGGGGACCTCGAGCTCGTTGCGAAGCTCGTTGAGAGCTCCCCGGTGACCCTGTACAAGGTATCCGCCTACTCCAGGGACAACCTAGTTGAGGTAGTAGCTGACGTAAGCTCTGGGAACGCCCTAGCTATCGCCGAGATCCTCAGGGACTTCAGTAGGAGGATCACGCGTAGCTAGGTAGAGCTTGGAGCAGGCTTTCTCGATAGCTAAGGCCGGTTCTCCGGGCTCTGTAGCACAACTACCAGCAAGCTCGCCTGGTACTGGTTTAGGTAGCTAAACCCCCCGACGGTAGAACGATGTTCGCATCTGGGTACGTATTCACGTAAGTCAGCGCCGATGGGGAGGGTACTGGGGGTCGCAACGGTTATTGTAATGCGGAGTGACGAGATATTTTTGTTTACATATTTACGTGAACTCTCTTCAATAAAGGTAGGCGCAGATCTTATATAGGCTGTTACATCAGTTTAGTTATGGTGGGTCCGGATGCCACGGGTAGCTGTCATAATGGGTAGTAAAAGCGATTGGGAGTACATGAGGGAGGCTGTGGAGCTACTGAAGCAGTTCGGTGTAGATGTTGAGGTGCGGGTTCTATCAGCGCATAGGACACCAGAGTTTACGTTCGAATTCGCTAAAACAGCTGCTGAGAGGGGGATAGAGGTTATCATCGCGGGTGCAGGTGGGGCTGCCCACCTCCCCGGGGTAGTTGCATCCCTAACCCACTTACCCGTTATCGGTGTACCGATACCGTCTAAGCACCTAAACGGTCTCGACTCACTTCTATCTATCGTCCAGATGCCCTACGGCGTACCAGTAGCAACGGTAGCCATAGGTAGCGCTAGGAACGCAGCCCTCCTAGCCCTGAGGATCCTGGGGATCAAGTACCCCGAGATAGCTGAGAAGCTGAGGAGGTTCGCGGATGAGATGAAGAGGGAGGTCCTCTCCACAAGACTCGAGTAGGCTGAGGCTGGGGATCCTGGGGGAGGGCAACTAAAGCGGGTGATGGTTTCGGAGGGGGTACCCCCCTGACCCTCTACCTTCAACCCCGAATAGAGGCTGTGGGTGTTTGCTACACGCTAGGTGTAGCGAGATTCTCACAGCCGCCAAACCCTTCAACCCCTGAGGTATTGAGAGCTACTTCTAGGTGATGCGTGTGGCGGAGTCCGCGGCTAGGTACGACCTGGATAGGCTGTCGATCGCTACTCTGGCTAGCCACTCGTCTCTGCAGATACTCCACGGCGCTAAGATGGAGGGCTTCAGGACTGTTGCTGTAGTTACTAGGGATAGGATGTGGTTCTACGAGCAGTTCAAGCACCTAATAGATTACTTCGTCGTCCTAGATAGCTGGAGGGACCTCTGCAGGGGGGACACCGTTAGGAGGTTGCAAACTCTAAACTCCGTGCTAGTACCCCACGGTAGCTACGTAGAGTACGTAGGTCTCGACTGTGCTGAAAGCATTGAGGTACCGATATTCGGGTTGAGGAAGCTCTTCAGAGTTGAGGCGGATCAGTGGGCTAAGATGGAGCTCCTACGGAGAGCGGGTATACCGACCCCTAGGGTGTACAGGGTCGGGGACGATATCGATAGGCTGGTTATAGTGAAGCTACCCGGTGCTAAGGGTGGGAGGGGGTACCTCCTAGCTAGGTCTAGGGATAGGGTGGTGGAGAGGCTCAGAAGGTATGTTGAGGAGGGGTTGATAAGGTCTTTTGATGAGGTAATGATACAGGAGTACCTAGTCGGTGTAACAGCGTACTACCACTACTTCTACAGCCCCATACTCGATAGGGTGGAGATCCTAGGTGCCGACGTAAGGTACGAAACGAACGTCGACGGGCTTAGAAGGCTCCCACCGAATACCGCGACCTACCTCGACCCTGAGCTAGAGCCGTCGTTCGTAGTTGTTGGGAACATCCCGCTAGTACTGAGGGAGAGCCTCCTACCGAGGATCCTGGAGTACGGGATGAGGTTTGTTGAGGAGACGAAGAGAAGTCTACCCCCAGGAGTTATCGGACCCTTCTGCCTGGAGAGCGTCATAGACGACAACATGGAGATAAAGGTATTCGAGTTCTCCGGGAGGATCGTTGCCGGTACGAACATATACATTTACGGGAGCCCCTACTCCTACCTCTACTGGAGCGAGCCGATGAGTACCGGTAGGAGGATAGCGAGGGAGGTCAGACTCGCCATTGAGAGGGGTACCCTAGGTAAGGTGCTAACCTGACACCCTCCCCGGAGGGGTACGGCTATCGCTTGTGAAGTAGCCGGGTACGGGCCTTCGGTCCCTTAAATAGTGAAGCGGGCCTGAAGCCCTACTCTTAGCTATGCCCTACCTATGGGTGACCATCCTCTCGGGGTCTAGTAGCTTAGTACTAGCCCAGACCAGGGCTAGTGAGAGGGCTGCTGGGTACACTACGTAGGCTAGGGCCTTGAGGTACTCACCTAGCGCTACCCTAACTACAGCTGATGCTAGGGAGGCGTAGGGGACTGCTAGGACAGCGCTAGCCGGGGGCTTAAGCTCGTCTAGGTTTACGAAGAGGGCTGCGAAGTAGGTAACTGAGGCTATACCTATTACCGAGGCTGACAGTATGCTGGCAGCTCTAACCGATGGGGATCTGAGGACTGCCGGTAGGGATATAGCTAGTGACGAGAGTACCGAGAGGTAGGAGGATGCGAAGAGAACGGCTACGAGCTCCGGGGTTAGGTACCTCACGGTATCTAGGGAGCGTGTGAGGACGGGTAGTAGGTAGAGTAGCAACCCGCCTAGAGCACTGCTGGAGCCCCCAATAAGCCCTACAACACTAGCCGCTACGACCTTACCTAAGATGAAGGAGTTCCTACCGATAGGTGTTGCCAGAACCTTCTCCAGGGTCTTCCTCTCCTTCTCCCCAACTAGTGAGTCAGCTATGTAGGAGGCGGCCGGTGTGGTAACGAAGACCAGGCTGAGGGCTAGGAGCCTCCCGAGGTAGGCCCTTAGCTCCTCACCGACCCCCGCCGGAGCTCCACCGGGTGTTACCACCAGGGTCCTAACGGCTATCGGGTCGAGTACGGCCTCCGCGTTCACCTCCGTACCCGCCGCCTCCCCCAGGACCTCCACCTTAGCTCTGGCCACAGTCCTCGATATGTACCCTAGTACTGCCTCTACGTAGTTAGCCGCCTCATCTACCCTCGGGGAACCCAACCTCTTCACTAGGACTACCGAGGCCTGGCTATCGAAGCTCGTTAGGTTTCTTATGAAGCCCTTCGGGAGCTTCAGCACCACGTGGGCTGCCGGGTCGTCACCTACTACCGCTACGTAGCCGTAGGAGCTTACGAAGTTCCTGACGACCTCGATTACACTGGAGGAGCTGACCAGGTAGCTACCTAGAGTAGCCTCACTACCGTCCTCGTCGACTAGGGCAACCACTACCTCGTGTACTGCAGGTAGGTAGACGGCAACTACACCCATGAAGGACATGGTCAGTACCGGGGTTAGGACCACCATAGCTAGGGTCCTACGGTCCCTGACCATCTCCCTAAGCTCCTTCCACAGTACCACACCTAGCCCAGACAACGCCCAGGCCCCGCAGACCAAGGTAGCCGGACCTTAAAACCCCCGAACATATGCTACCTATGCTTACTAGAGTCCACCTGCCTGCAGGGTTGTCGGGGACTCCTAAGTACCAGCTTCGCGAACGCCTCCTCCAGGTCCTCGGCACCGCTTAAGCTAAGTACCTCCTCTACAGTACCCTGGGCTACTATGACCCCGGAGTTGATTAGGGCTACCCTATCGCAGACCTTACCTACCTCGAACATGTTGTGCGAGGACATCAGGATGGTGGTACCCAGCTCCCTAGCGAACCTCCTGATAACCTCGCGGATGTACCTAGCCGATACGACGTCCAGCCCTGCGGTGGGTTCGTCTAGAATGGCCAGCCTAGGCCTTACCATCAGGGTGGCCGCTAGTGCTACCCTCCTAACCATACCCTTACTGTAGGTCTCCACCCTCCTACTCAGCTCCTCGTCGGATAGCCCCGAGAGGGTGGCTCCCAGCTTGACCACCTCACCTACCTCCCTCCCCCGGGAGTATATCCTCGCAAAGAACTCCAGGTTCTCGTACCCCGTTAGTCTACCGTAGAGGTTGGACTCCTCAGGTAGGTAGCTAATCGAACCCCTTATAGCCTCCACCTCGTCGGGTACCCTACGCCCTAGGACGAAGACCCTACCAGCGGACGGTCTTACCAGTCCAGCCACGACCCTGAGTAGGGTGGTCTTACCAGCTCCGTTAGGTCCTACGATACCGAAGACCTCCCCCTCGCGGACCTCTAGGTCGACCCCCCTGAGTACTTCAACCTTACCGAAGGACTTCCTAAGTCCCTCGACCCTGACTACTATCTCCAACACCTCCCACCGGGAGCTTCAGTACCCTGAGTGCTAGGTAGGTCAGCTTTATCAGGGAGTTCGACGCAGCCCTCAGGGCCCGGAGGTCCGGGGCCTCGACCCTCAGCTTCAGAACCGTTCCCTGGAGGTCTACGTAGGTCCTAACCCCCCTAATCCTCGGTACCGCCTCAGCTACTAGAGCTCTGTAGGTAGCCCTAGCTACAGCCTCATCGCCTAGCTCGAGAGCTAGCTCTAGGTAGTTAGTTACCCCAGTTGACCCCACGCTAACCACACCTCCAGCCTCCTTAGCTATACCTAACCTAGCGTAAAATAGCCGACCGGCCGGTTAAAGGTCTACCGCAGGGCGGTTGAGGTAGGGTCCTCGGTAGGTAGGGGACCCTAGCAACTTATTTCTAAGGTCTCCACAGAAGCTGGGGGCGTAGATGAGGGTACTGCTAGTGCACGCCAGGACCTTCGAGTACCGGGCCTTGGAGAAGGCCCTGGAGAATGCTGAGGAGCTGAACCAGGGGAACTCCTCCGGTAGCTTCTTCAACTACCTCGTGGTGTTCGTAAGCGTGGAGAGGGGGGATAGGGCCGGTGGGGACGACCTCGTTAGGGCCGCTGCTGAGGACGTAGCTAAGGTAGTCTCCACTGTTAGGGCTGATGGTGTTGTACTCTACCCCTACGCACACCTATCGAGGAACCTAGCCGGGGCTGATGAAGCTCTAGAGGTACTGAGGAACCTGGAGAGGGCTATCTCGGGGATGGGTATCAGGGTCCATAGAGCCCCGTTCGGCTGGTACAAGGAGTTTAAGCTTGAGTGCTACGGCCACCCACTCTCGGAGCTCTCTAGGGAGTTTAGGGCTGAGGGGTTGAGGAGGGTTAGGGCAGTTGAGAGGGGGTACGTGGTCCTACTACCGACCGGTGAGACCGTGGACCCGGCTAAGTACGTGGAGGTAGGTGATGACGAGGAGCTTAAGGTCCTGATATCCAAGGAGGTACTCAGGGCCGAGCTACCCGGTGGGGAGCCGGAGGTTACCTACGCCTGCAATAAGTTCGGCTTCGAGTGGGAGCCGATGTCCGATGCCGGGCACATGAGGTACGGACCTCACGCTACGGTCATGGTCGAGGCGGTATCGAACTACGCGTGGGAGGTTGCTAGGTCCCTGGGGATACCGGTATTCAGGGTTAGGGGTACGAACATGTTCAACCTGAAGTTCAGGCCCGTAGCTGAGCACGCCGAGCTCTTCGGCGATAGGCTCTACGAGGTCGAGACCGATAGGGGGGTGCACGTCCTTAGGTATGCCGCCTGCCACCAGCAGTTCGCCATGGTTAAGGACTGGATCATAAGCTACAAGGACCTACCCTTCGGGGTCTTCGAGGTAGCCGATAGCTATAGGTATGAGCAACCCGGTGAGCTCCAGATATGCTTTAGGCTTAGGAAGTTCCTAATGCCGGATCTCCACGTATTCACCAGGGACCTTAGGGAGGCTATCGGGGTATGCAAGGTAATCCAGAGGAGGATCCACGAGGAGATAGCTAAGCTCGGGAGGAGGTACGTAGCCCTCTACAACGTCACCGAGGACTTCTACAGAAACAACTTCGAGGACCTCGTAGAGTTCGTTAGGGGCGACAGTAGGGCCGCCCTAGTATCCGTACTGCCGGCCGGGATATACTACTGGGTACTGAACGTAGAGTACGTGATAATAGACTCCCTAGGTAAACCTGCTGAGATAGCTACCTTCCAGATCGACGTAGGTAACGCTAGGAGGTTCGGCATAAGGTACGTTAGGGAAGACGGTAGTGAGGGGTACCCGGTGATAATACACACAGCTATAGTAGGCTCCGTGGAGAGGTATATCTACGCAGTAATGGATACCGCCGTACTTAGGAAGAGGTCTGGGCTACCGCCCTGCCTACCGACTTGGCTAGCCCCCGTACAGGTTAGGGTGATACCCGTCTCATCTAAGTACCTAGACTACGCAAACGAGGTCCTAAAGGCGGTAGCAAGTGCCGGGATTAGGGTAGACCTCGACGACCGCGACCTAAGCCTAGCTAAGAAGGTTAGGGAGGCTGGGATGGAGTGGGTACCCTACTGCGCTATAGTTGGTGAGAGGGAGCAGGCCACTAGGACGGTTAACGTACGTATAAGGGAGAGCGGGGTCCAGAGAGCCATGACCGTCGAGGAGCTTATAGAGATGGTTAGGAAGGATATAGCGGGCTACCCACAGATACCTCAGGCAACCCCCTACTACCTAAGTAGGAGACCCACCCTAAACTACCTCAGGACGGGCTGAGCTTCGCCAATAGCCTGGAGACACTTATAAGGTAGTTACCTTATCCCCTCTTAGGGGGTTTAGCGTGAGCTCTCAGATACGTGAGGTAAGGTCATCTAGGAGGGCTATCGACGTATCCCTACATAGCCACATAAGGGGTCTGGGACTGGATGAGCGGGGTAACCCCCTACCGGTAGCCGACGGCTTCGTAGGGCAGGTCGAGGCTAGGAGGAGTGCAGCCATAGTTGTTGAGCTGGTTCGCCAGGGTAAGATGCAGGGTAAGGGGGTTCTACTGGTCGGACCTCCCGGGACCGGTAAGACGGCCCTAGCCTACGCTATAGCTAGGGAGTTAGGTGAGGATACCCCCTTCGTAGCTCTACACGCCTCCGAGGTCTACTCCCTTGAGGCTAAGAAGACCGAGGTGCTCATGAGGGCTGTTAGGAAGGCTATGGGGATTAGGATTAGGGAGGTTAGGAAGGTCTACGAGGGGGCTGTTAAGGAGCTTAAGATAGCCTACGGAAGGCACCCGTTCAACCCGTACCTAAAGGTACCTAAGGAGGCTAGGGTAACGCTGGTAACCAAGGACGATAGCCTCACCCTAACCGTGGGGGAGGAGATAGTATCCCAGCTACTTAGGCTAGGTATTAAGAGGGGGGACCTAATATGGATAGACGCTGAGACTGGGCTGGTACACAAGGTCGGTAGGGTTAAGGGGATCGAGAAGGCTAGGTACTACGACGTAGACGTCTGGGAGGTCTCCGAGGAGCTACCCAAGGGCCCGGTTAAGAAGGAGAAGGAGATAACGAGGGTACTGACATTCAACGACCTAGACCTAGCCGTAGCCTCTCAGAGACTCTCCATCATAGGGTTCCTAGGGGTTGAGCTAGAGAGGGAGGTGGATGAGGAGGTTAGGAAGGCTGTAAACTCCCAGGTTAAGAAGCTCGTAGACGAGGGTAGGGCTGAGCTAGTACCCGGTGTACTCTTCATAGACGATGCGCACCTCCTCGATTTGGAATCCTTCGCCTTCTTCTCAAAAGTGCTGGAGAGCGAGTTCGCCCCCATAATAATAATGGCCACCAATAGGGGGATGACTAAGATATACGGGACGGACGTGGAGTCACCGCACGGTATACCCCTTGATATCCTGGATAGGCTACTCATAATACCGGTAAGACCCTACACTAGGGATGAGATAAAGGAGATAGTGAGGATCAGGGCTGAGGAAGAGGAGGTGGAGTTAACTCCCGAAGCTCTAGAACTACTGGCCGACCTAGGGGTTAAGTACAGCCTTAGGTACGCTATACAGCTACTTAGACCTGCGAGTATAGTAGCCTCGAAGAAGGGTAGGGAGGAGGTTAGGGCTGAGGACGTTAACGAAGTTAGTGCACTATTTATAGACACTAAGAGGAGTATAGAGTTCATTAAGGAGTACGAGGAGAAGCTACTTAAGTAGGGTACCCTAGTACAGCTTCCGTTTCTCAGTAGATGGTGGTTCATCGCCCCTCATATTTATTGGTTTCGGGGCACGCCACCATCTACCTCCCAACGGTCTCCCCGCTAGTCGCCTAGGGTTCGTAGCCTCTACGGGTCTCGGGAGCTCGGAGGCACCGGTTAACATATAAGCCTGTGAGATTCGTAAGTCTTCAGCGTCAAAGGTTCTTAGACATCGATGAATGTGAGTGCTACGAATGATTATTAAGGTCAAACAGCCCAGGGATTCCACCAATCACTTCACAGGTGGTACTACCTCAGGAGTACTCTTCAGTTCGTTGAGGTCGGCTCCCACCTAACATCGGTGGCGGGGTCGGAACTTACAGGCATAACCTCTAAACATCAACTACGAAGTAACCTGCTCTACGTATAAAGGCCTGTTCTTCAGAGGCCTTCCCGCACCTAATTTATCCTTGGAGCTTAACTAGGTGGGGAACTTAATGCGGGGTTGCATAGAGGTCCCGGAGGTTAGGGAGGAGTACCTCGAGTACCTATGTGAGGAGGTCTACAGAGCCTACCTCGAGTACCTGAAGAGTGGTGTGAGGGATGTGGTCATCTTCGTGGGGTCCCCCAAGTCCGTTGAGTGGGTAGCTGTCTCGAGGTGTGTTCTAACCAGGAACCTGACTATATCTATTGAAGTGTACTCGGGTGAGCCCCGGGGTGGGAACCCCGTTAGGGATCTCTGCGGAAGTGTGAGGAGGGTTGAGGTCCCAGTCGCTCCACCTACATCACAGCTCAGCGAGCGTCGTTAGGTCATCCCGTGAGGAGTAGTTCTCGGGGGTTAAAAACTCTATGACTCTCTGCGAAGTCTGCCGCAGACGCGGGGCTAGGTACGTGTGTAGGATCTGCGGTAGGGAGGTGTGTGAGGAGCACTACGACGTAGCTAGGGGTATCTGTGCGATATGCTCCGAGACCCTGTGCGCAGTGTGCGGTAGTAGGCTAGCCGTAGACTCCTGCGCGGTGTGCGGTAGGCTCGTATGTAGGAAGTGCTCCGTAGAGCTCCAGCCAGGTATTAGGGTATGCGGAGACTGCTACAGGGACCTCCCAAGGCTTGTGAAGGAGGACCCTAGGCTTAGCTACCTAGCCAGACTACTCAGGAGATCCTAACTCTTTAGCCCAGCAGCTAGACCACCTAGGGGTAGCAGCGGTAGTTAGGCTAAAGACCTTCGGAAACGTCCCGCAGGACTTCACAGATCTAGTCACAAACCTAGTATACAGCTACGCGGGTATCCTCGAGATCGACTTCCTAGAGGTACACATCTACCAGGACGAGGGTAAGGCCCTAGAGGTCCTCGCAGTAGATGCTGAGGTAGCTGGCTCGGGGGTGGTTGCCCTATACCCAGTGTTCCACGATGCCTGGTTTAACTACCCGAGGATCCACGTAGTATACTCTACGTGTAGGTCACTGGGTAGGGAGGTTCTGAAGGCCCTCCTCGCCCACGAAGTAGCGCACGCAAAGATCCACGGTAGGTGGGAGTACTACAGGGTACTACTAGACCCGGAGCTAGCTGCTATCCTCGGGTACCGGAGGTACCTAGAGTACCTACACGCAGTATCAACTATACTCAAGGACTTCCAGGTCTTCAGGCTCCTAGCATCTAAGGGGTTGATAAACGAGCTCACGGTCTACGCAGACTACTGCCTTAGGCAGCTGGACACCGCCAGCGATCAGCTTGATGTAATCAAGCTCCTAGCCCCGGTCTACTACCTCTACAGAGACCTAGGACTCTCCCCAACCCCAGACCCTAGGGTTGGGGAGTACACAAGCTGTCTCGAGGTACTGAGGGAGGTAGCTTTAGAGGTACCCCACGTAGACGTAGCTACACCCGTAGCCCTTAGAAGGTTTCTAGGACTAGGTTGCACTAAGCGCGGAACCGGTGGTCTGAGTTAGGGACCTAGATCAGAGCTTTGGCCCCACGTCACCGATCAGAAGCGCCGGTAGGACCCCACTCATCACTCTATAGTCGTAGTGTTTCAGAACCTTATAAAGTGCTGACCTCCTCCCCGCCAAGAATGGCGAGGGTTCCCGCTAGGGCGGGGAGGTTTGGGGTTACATCCCCTCTTCCCGAGGGTTCAACCCCGGGCCGGGTCTCCGGCCCCTTACCCCTACCCCAGACGGGGCTCGGAGTTATGGGTACTCCAACTATCATAGCCCTGGCTCACAGTTCTTGAAAACTCATCACCGAGGATAATTAGAATGGAGGGGTTTATAAGCTTTTATATTACATCCCCGCCCTGAAGGGCGAGGCTTTCAGCTGTAGAGACCCTACCTAGCGTGATCCGTTGAGGTGGTTTCCTGCCGGTGGACCCTCTGGCTGTGGATTTATTACTATCCGGGGAACCGGTTTCGGGGGCATTAACTTGCGTGAGGTACCTCTGGTAGAGCTCCATAGGAGGTACGGTGGTAGTCTAGGTGAGTTCGGTGGTTGGTTAACGTCCTTCGACTTCAGGGACCCGGTTGCTGAGCACCTAGCGGTTAGGAAGGCTGTCGCGTTCTTCGATGTAAGTCACATGGGGCGCTTCGTACTGAGGGGTGGGAGGGTCCTAGACTTCCTCCAGAGGCTCTTCGCTAAGGACTTAAGTAAGGTTGGGGAGGGCTACATGAGTGGCCCGGTTCTACTACTTAACGAGGACGCCGGTATGATAGATGATGTAATGCTCTACAGGGTTAGGGAGGACCTCTGGTACGCGGTGGTCAACGCGCCGAGGATCTCGAGGGACTTCGAGTGGCTTAGCTCCTGGAGGGGTAGGCTCGGCTTTAGCGATGTAGAGATCGAGGATGTTACGGGTAGTACCACCCTCATAGCTATCCAGGGTCCTAAGGCCCTCGAGGTAGTCGAGGGTCTCGGGGTTAAGGAGGCAGGTAGCCTTAGGATACTCCAGTTCGTGGAGAACGTAGAGGTCCTGGGCGGTAGGGCTACCCTGGTAAGTAGGTCTGGGTGGACCGGTGAGGAGGTTAGGTCCCACGGGTTCGAGATCTGGGCACCGGTTGAGCTCGGGTGGAGGATCTTCGAGAAACTCGTAGAGCTAGGCGTGAGACCTGCGGGTCTCATAGCCCGCGATATACTGAGGCTCGAGGCGGGCTACCTACTCTCAGGGGTGGACTTCAACGAGAGTACTAACCCCATCGAGGCGAGGTACTGGATGGCCTTCGACCTAGATAAGCAGGGATACGTAGGCTACGAGAAGCTTGAGGCTAGGTACCGGGAGGGGGTTGAGAGGGTTAGGGTCGGCCTTAGGTTTAAGAAGGGTGTTAGGGTGGTCCCAAGACACGGGGACCCCATCGTAGTCGGGGGTACTGAGGTTGGACACGTAACTAGCGGTACCTACTCAACCTACCTGGAGAGGGCTATAGCCATGGGCTACGTATCCTCTAGGTACGCATACATAGGCGGTACGGTGCACGTTAACTGCCGCGGAAAGCTCTACGAAGCTAAAATAGTTGAACCCCCATTTATATAGTTGGTGGCGTAGGTGCTGGTAAAGACTAGGGTAGGGGAGTACCTAGTTAGGGAGGACCTATACTACACAGATACCGATGAGTGGGTGAGGATCTCCGGAGACGAGGCTGTGGTGGGGATAACGGACTACGCGCAGAAGAAGCTTAGGTACGTAGTCAGTATAGAGCTATCCAGACCCGGACGTGAGGTTAGGAGGGGTGAGGTTATAGCTACACTCGAGTCTGTGAAGGCTATCGCCGACGTCTACTCACCTCTAGACGGCCTCCTAGTAGAGGTGAACGAGTTTCTGACATCATCCCCGGATGCAATAAACAAGGACCCCTACGGAGCTGGGTGGATAGCTAGGCTCAGGGTTACCGGGACCCTACCGAAGCTGATGAGTCCTGAGGAGTACGCTGAGTACATTAGGAAGAGGGAGGGTTCGGGCTGATCTAATGGAGTTAAAGAGGTTGAGCACCCCGCCGAGGGTGAAGGTACTAGAGGCCCTAGGAGCTCTAGCTGATGGTAGGGTAGTTGGGGAGGGTGGCGGGCGGTTTAGGGTAACCTCCTCCGATGGTAGTAGGAGCTACTCTGTGTACGTCGAGTCTAGAGGGTCTGGGAGGTTCGTCGCCTGTAGTACTGATAACGGGACGGTATTCAGGGGGTACGTAGGCTACCCGATAATCTCGGCGCTGATGGTCTTGGGCTACCTACCTAGGGATGCAGTAGTTGAGAGGGCCCTCTCCGGGATCCCGTGGAGGAGGCTAAACGAGAGCTTGAAGAGGTACTACCTCGTCGAGAGGGAGGTCCTTAAGGTAGTCTCGGCGAGGGGTGTTGCGAGCTCTAGGGTGGAGCAGCTGGTATCTAGGGTACTCTCGACCTTAGAGAGGTACGAGCTACTCTACGACCCCTCAATCTGCGGTGTAGCACATGGGGAGGTCGAGGATACTGATTAAGGGGGGTCTGAGGGCCCTCCTAGACCTCTACACACCGTACAAGGTTGAGATAATGAAGTATAACGACTCCATAAGGTGGTCTGGGTACTACGTAAAGCCTATACACGTAACCTACAAGAACAGGGGAGGTGTTACGCTGAAGTACATGTACTTCGGTAGGTACTGGTACAGGGTTAGTAGGAGAGGGGGTAGGGTCTCCTGGATATACCTAGGTCGTGATAAGCCCGACCCAGCTTTACCAGACCCACCTCTAAACCCCTTCGAGGGTCTGGCTGCCACAGCTATAGGTGAGGACGTAGAGCTAGACCTGGACGGCCTGAGGCTACTCTCCAACATAGAGAAGGTCCTCGGGACCTCCGGCTTCTTCACCAGAATACTCGAGGGGCTTCTCAAACCTAGTTGAGTACTTTTTACTCAGCAGCGCCTCCACGCGTTAGCGCGGCTAGGCACGGTACCGCCTTTAAGGCACCCCGCGGGGTATAGTTGGTGTAGTAGGTTGCCGCGTGAGTACCCTGAGTACGCGGTAGCCGCTGTAGGGGCTGTACTCATCCGCGATGGTAGGGTACTACTAGTTAAGCGTGGGTACCCACCAGCAGTTGGTAAGTGGTCCCTCCCGGGAGGGGTTATAGAGGCGGGTGAGCGCCTAGCCGATGCAGCCGCTAGGGAGCTCGAGGAGGAGACGGGGCTTAGAGCAAAGCCCCTGGGGGTTATCTGGGTCCTCAACAACGTAGTCCTAGACCAGGTAGGTAGGGTTAGGTACCACTACCTAATAGTGGACATACTCTTCGATGGCGGAACCGTGGAGGGAGTTCCTAGAGCTGGTGGGGACGCCTTAGACGTGTCCTGGGTAGACCTAGAGGAGGTGCTCAGACGTGACGACGTCTCGAGGACCGTGAAGAAGCTGGTGAGTAGGTTGAAGACCTACGGGATCACCTACATACCCCTAGACTCCCCGGATAACATAACCCAGGAGCTGGGGGCGGACTACGTAGCCCCCAGCAGACAGTAGGTCCAGTTAGGCTCGGTGGCCCCAGCCCCTTAGTGCGGGGGTTCTACACCCTCTGAGACCTCCCCCATCTACCGGAAGCCCCAGGGTGCAGCACCACTACTCAGACCCCGCCGCCAGCTACGGGGGGTGCGGGCTCACAGCCCGCTGGGCTCGCTACACTCAACTCCAAAAGTACTAAAGCAAAGACCTACAAGCTCTTACTCCCCTGCCCCGAAAGGCGGGCTTTCAGTTGTGAATTTATTCCTAAGAGGGTACATAGGTACGTGGTGAAGTGCTCAGTATGAGTACGCGCTCGCGTATAGAGGAGTTGAGGAAGCTCTACGAGCAGGCCCTGCTGGGAGGGGGTAAGGAGGCTATAGAGACTCAGCACGCTAAGGGTAAGCTCACTGCTAGGGAGCGTATCGAGCTCCTCGTAGACCCCGGTAGCTTCCTAGAGGTGGACATGTTCGTCAGGCACAGGGCTACTGAGTTCGGTATGGATAGGCGGTGGGTGTGGGGGGATGCTGTAGTTACGGGTCTCGCAACGATAGGTGGTAGGAGGGCTGTGGTCATAGCCCAGGACTTCACGTTCATGGGTGGCTCCCTCGGTGAGATGCACGCAGCTAAGATAGTTAAGGCCATGCAGTTCGCCCTAAGTCAGGGGGTACCCATAGTCTTCCTCAACGACTCAGGCGGTGCCAGAATTCAGGAGGGTGTAGACTCGCTCAGGGGCTACGGAGACATATTCTACATGAACGTAATGGCCTCAGGGGTCGTACCCCAGATAGCCGCCATAATGGGTCCCTGCGCCGGTGGGGCTGTGTACTCGCCGGCCCTCATGGACTTCGTAGTAATGGTTAGGAAGACCTCGTTCATGTTCATAACCGGGCCTAGGGTAGTCCGCGCAGCTATAGGTGAGATCGTAGACGAGTTCCAGCTCGGAGGGGCCGACGTACACGCAACCAAGTCGGGTCAGGTCGACTTCGTTGCTGGGGACGATAGGGAGGCTATAGACATAATAAAGAGACTCCTCAGTTACCTACCAAGTAACAACATGGAGGACCCGCCGGTAGTTAAGACCAACGACCCACCGGATAGACCCGTACCGGAGTTAGACGAGATAGTACCAGACGATCCTAACGCTCCCTACGACATGTACAAGGTTATGGAGGGAGTCCTAGACCTAGGTACCTTCCTTGAGGTTAAGGCTCAGTGGGCCCGCAACGCTATCACAGGCTTCGGTAGGCTGAACGGCAGGGTTGTCTGCATAGTGGCTAACCAGCCCAACTACCTAGCCGGGGTACTGGATATAGACTCCTCGGATAAGATAGCGGAACACATTAGGTTCTGCAATGCCTTCAACATACCGATACTAACCTTCGTAGACGTACCCGGTTACATGCCTGGCACTAAGCAGGAGCACGGAGGTATAATAAGGCACGGAGCTAAGGTACTCTACGCCTACAGTGAGGCTACAGTACCTAAGCTCACGGTAATAGTTAGGAAGGCCTACGGAGGTGCTTACATAGCTATGGGCTCCAAACACCTCGGGGCGGACTTCGTTGTAGCCTGGCCTACAGCTGAGATAGCCGTTATGGGGCCAGAGGGGGCTGCCGAGATAATATGGAGGAGGGAGTTAGAGGCAGTTAAGGACCCCCAGGAGAGGGCTAAGCTACTGGCCAAGTTCACAGAGGAGTACAGAAGTAAGTTCGCTAACCCATACGTAGCCGCTAGTCGGGGTTACATAGACGCTGTTATACAGCCTAGGGATACCCGGAGAGTCCTAGTTAAAGCCCTGGAGATGCTCTCAACCAAGAGGGAAGTGAGGGTGTGGGTACCTCCGAAGAAGCACGGACTAATGCCAGTCTAGAACTCAAACTCCTAAATCGGAGGGTCAGCGGTTTTGTAGAGATAACCCCATTCTTAGGTAAACCTAAGCTTATAAACTTTAACACCGAAAATATAGGAGGGCCGTGGAGGTACTGAGAGCTGAGAACCTATCTATCGAGGTATACAGTAGGGTTATAGTGAGGGAGGTGGACCTAACGGTCTCTAAGGGTGAGGTACTGTACATAGTAGGCCCTAACGGATCCGGTAAGACGACTCTTCTAAGGGGGCTCACCGGATACCCCGGCTACAGGGAGGTCTCCGGGAGGGTGGTCTTCTGCGGTGAGGATATAACCGGTACTACGGCTGACTACCGGGTATCTAAGGGGCTTGTACTAGCGCATCAGATACCCCCCAAGCTGTCGGGACTTAGAACTAGGGACCTCTTAAACTACATAGCTAAGAGGTCCGGGAGGGTTGGTGATGTGGAGGAGGTAGCTAGGTTACTCGATATAGGTCATCTAATGGATAGGGAGTTCGGGCGCGGATTTTCAGGGGGTGAGTTAAAGAGGGTTGAGTTAGCAACCCTCCTACTACTAAACCCTAGCCTAGCACTCGTAGACGAACCCGATAGTGGTGTAGACGTAGATTCGGTGATGCTTATCTCCGAGGGTATTAGGAGGCTGTACGAGCTCAGTCCCTACAAGGCTGTGGTAGTGGTATCGCATACGGCCTTCGTAGCTAGGTACGTAGGACCGACAAGGGTCTGCGTCATGAACTCCGGGAGAGTGCAGATGTGCGGAGGTCCTGAACTACTGGGCGAGGTGATGAGGTATGGGTTCAAGAGGCTGGCTTGAGGAGGTCAGGAGGAGGGCTCTTGAAGGGCTGAGCATAGCCCCACCATACGGTCCCGACGTGGATGTCCTCCACTACGTCGAGCTCAATAAGAGGGTTGCACCCGGTAGACCAGACCTTAGCAGAGCCTCGGAGGTCGGTATAGACCTGGAGAGAGCCGGTAGGTCAGCATACTACCTCCAGGTAGACCAGAGAGTACTACAGTACCTCAGTAGGGTACCTGGAGTAGAGGTCACAACGGTTGAGGAGTTCATTGAGAGGGATCCGGACCTAGCAGCTGAGTACCTCTGGAAGCTCCTCGACCCCTCAAAGGACAGGTTTACCGCAGCGGCGGCCCTCTACGGCTTCGGGGGCTTTGTCGTTAGGGTTAAGAAGGGGGTTAGGGTTGAGGAGCCTATCCAGACCTGCCTCTTCATGAGTTCCCCAGGTCTTCAGGCACCGCATAACATTATAATCCTAGAGGAGGGTGCTGAGGTTACCGTGTACACGGGCTGTACGATAATGCCCGAGCCCGCAGGACTTCACGTAGGCGTCTCGGAGTTCTATGTTGGTAGGGGTGCTAGGCTTAGGTACGTTATGGTCCACTCCTGGAATAGAGTAACCCACGTAAGGCCTAGAACGGCTGTGAAGGTCTGTGAGGGGGGTGAGTACGTATCGTACTACATATCATTCGGTAAGGTCAGGTCTATACAGACCTTCCCCACGGTATACCTAGGTAAGGGAGCTAGGGCCTACCTAGCCTCGATACTACTAGGGCTCGAGGACTCTGAGATAGATGTCGGGAGCTACGTTACTCTTAGTGAGGACTCCAGTGCTCAGGTAGTTTCGAGAGTCCTAGCTAGAGATCGCTCCAAGGTGTGGACTAGGGCTACTATAAGCGGTAGTAGTGGGAGAGGTCACATAGATTGTAGGGGGATGCTAATCCACGAGACGGCCCAGATCTACGCAGTACCCGAGCTAAGAGCTCTAGGTAGGGAGGCCCAGCTAACGCACGAAGCCGCCATAGGGAAGCTCTCGGAGGATGAGATAGCCTACCTAATGAGTAAGGGGTTCTCTAGAGAGGAGGCTGAGGGGATACTAATCAGAGGTTTCATAAACGTCGACCTGGACTGGCTACCGAGTAGAATACGCGGTTATGTAGAGGGGATACTGAACCTAGTAGCTAGTAGAGCATAGTTAGGTAGGGCA
Organism: Desulfurococcaceae archaeon; assembly: GCA_020833415.1. Taxonomy (GTDB): domain Archaea; phylum Thermoproteota; class Thermoprotei_A; order Sulfolobales; family NBVN01; genus DRZP01. Next base: position 49,611 of record JAJHQJ010000006.1, read on the forward strand.
CGCCTTTCGCAACTGTGTCGAGTTTCATAGAGGTTTATAGGGGTTATGTTTTTCTCTACTGGGGAGATGTCTCGAGATGCGGGTATATCGCGAAGACCCAAGAGAGGCGCGTTTCGAGGGGAAGCCAGGATGGGGGGTTCCCCCCACAGCAATGACCCTGAGGAGACGATGAGGGGGGAGCTGTGGGTAGGGGTTACCCCGAGGAGGTGGAGCCCTGTGATGTGGATCCCGGTGAAAGGGGTCCTGAGGACTGTGAAGCCAAGGGTAGAGGGCTCGGTATCGTTTGATACCAAGCCCTATGAAACCTGAACCCCTACGACTACTACTCCTCCCTCTCCGAACCTATATCGGATGACTCCACAATCTCTACCAGGGTATCCACTACGTGCTTAAGCTCGTTTAGAACCTTAACTATCTTCTCCTTAGGGAGCCCCGAGGCCTCTAGCATTCCGAGGGCCTGCTTCCTTATCCTACTCTCCACTTCATCCGGATCCACACCCCTGGAGAGTAAGTACCTCCTCAGCCTAAGCATGGAGAGTACTGCTCCCTCTACGTACCTTATGTTTCTATCACTCTCCACCTTAGGCATTCGACCACCAAACTAGCTCCAGGTTTCTACAGCAGTCTAGTAGGTTATAAACTGGTCACCCACCCTAGAACGAGGCCTCGGGCACGGAACTCCTTTCAGCGAGTTACGGCGGCTCCGATCCTCTTTAGGAGCTCTAACCTCTCTGGTCTCGCTACGTAACTCCTCAGAGGCCCTATAACCCTCCTCACTAGGTACTCCGCAACGGCTGCCTTCAGGTCCGCTGGGTGTAGTCTACCCTCTACGTAGTCCTTCTCCAGCTCCTCGTACCTCCAGTAGGTTACGGGACCACCGAACTTCTCAGGTCTATCGATCCGGAACTCAACATCATCCCCTCTAAATATTATATGCTTAGCTATACCGAGTACTGGGTTCCCCTCGACCTCTCTTGGTGGGCAGTAGGCCTTAGCTATCTTCATCCTAATCTCTTCGTCGGAGTCCGTCAGGAATATGGCTGACTCAGGCTTCGACTTACTCATCTTTACCTCAGCCGCGAACTCGTCCTTAGGTAGAGACCTAACCTCCATCTTTGTAACTCCCTGGAGTGATGGTAGTAGCGGTGTGTGTACCGCTACGACCTTCTTCCTCCCCAGTTTCTCCGCCACGTCCCTAGCTAGCATGTGTGCCTTCCTCTGGTCTATACCCCCCAGTGCTACGTCTACGTCCAGCTCGTAGATATCTGTAACCTGCATAAGTGGGTAGATGAACTTGGAGAAGTCGGCCTCAGCCTCATCAGCCCTCCTCCCCATTATCGTTAGGGCCCTCCTAACCCTAGCTAGTGAGGTGTTCTTAGCTACCCTAATTAGGGTTGCCCAGTACTTCGCGTCGTCCACGAGTTCGTCAGCGTATACCACCCTAAACCTACCCTCAAGCCCCAGCGCGTTGAGGACGTCCACCACATGCTGTGCGGCAGCCCTGATTAGCTCCATATCACCACCAAGCTTATCGTTTATCCAGGCGTGCCAGGTTGCCGCTAGGAGGACCATATCTATCCCAACCTCTACTAACTCCTTAAACTTGTAGGCCC
>JAJHQJ010000040.1 GCA_020833415.1 Desulfurococcaceae archaeon
TGCTGTGCGGCAGCCCTGATTAGCTCCATATCACCACCAAGCTTATCGTTTATCCAGGCGTGCCAGGTTGCCGCTAGGAGGACCATATCTATCCCAACCTCTACTAACTCCTTAAACTTGTAGGCCCAGATTAGCCACCCTATGTGGAAGAGGCCGCTTGGTTCGAAGCCTATGTAGCCCCTACCACCCCCTCTCTCTAGTAGGTCCCTCAGTTCCTCGACAGTTACCACCTCCTCAACGTCTCTCAGCACTACCCTAAGCCTAGACTCCACATCCAATACCTAGCCCTATAACCCTTCGGCTATACTAAAATAAGTAGAAGGGCCGGGGGTGGCCCTCCCTACCTCATCGAACCCCGTGACTCGGGGTACTTAGTAGGACCGAGTAGTAGATGCTTAGGGGGTTATTTAAGCTTACCCCCAGATCTCTTGATTAGTGCTGAGGGTATCGGAGACTCCAGCTCCTTCAACCTCTCCTCAACCTCGTGGATCCTCCTCATAACTTCCCTGAGGGTCTCGTCTACGAGGGTTACCTTACCCTCTAGGTATGTAAGTCTACTAGATAGCTCCTTAATGCTCTTCTCAACCTCGGGCTTGCTGGAGGAGCTTAGGGATTCCTGAAGACCTAGCCTTATATACATCTTTATGAGGTCCGTTATCTGTATACCCATACTAGCCGCAATTCTCCTAAGCTCCTCGTATACTGAGTCCGGTAGCGATATGTGTACTGTCGGAATATACGGACCCTCAAAGAGTAGTACTAGTGGGGGTTTATAAAACTATCTGTACTATATGTCCTCCTCTTTAAGCCAGAGTACATATGATGTAAACCTCACCTTAAATTATAATCCTAAGCTACCAGATAATCTGCGGTGAAGCTGCTTGAAGGTGATATCGCTTAAAGTGGATGAGAACCTACTGCAGGCCCTTAATGATGCCGCTAAACGTGAGGGCGTCTCAAAGTCCGAGATCATCCGTAGAGCTTTGGTTAGATACCTTGAGGAGATCGGACTGAAAAGAGTTGGGGTTAGGGTTAGGCACGTGGTTCTGGCCTAGGGGTCTAGCTTAGTAGTTCCACGCCCTACGGCGGGCTGAGTACGTATACCCTGGTCTTGTGTACCTCCTGAAGCTCCTCAGGTAGTAGCTTAAGCTCGTTGAACCCCAGTGTAATAATCTCGTAACTCTCCCTAGCTAGCTCTACGAACGTATCTACTGGTAGGAGCGGTAGGTTAACACCCTTAACCCAGTAGTGCATAGGTATAGCCACCTTGGGGTCGAGTATCTTTAGGACCTCGATAGCCTCTCTAGGGTCTATGGTGAATGTACCTCCTACCGGTACTAGTACTACATCTACTGGCTTAAGTAGTGCTACAGTACTCTCAGTAGGTACGTGACCGAGATCCCCTAGGTGCAGTAGGGATACTCCCTCCACCTCCACTCTGTACACCACCACCTCACCCCTCCTCCTACCCCTGACCTTGTCGTGGTAGAGCTTCAGCCCGGTAGCCCTATACCTACCTCCAACTAGGAACTCCCCCTCCCTCATGGAGTACCTCTCAGCTCCGGGCTTAGCTACCGTACTGTAGGCGTTGTGGTCGAAGTGCTCGTGGGTTATCAGGACAGCGTCAGCCTTAAAGCTAGGGGGTTTAAGCCCTATGCTATAGCCGTCGTGGGGGTCTATCGCTATGGTGAAGCCCCTGGAGTCGACTAACTCGAAACATGCGTGTCCGTGCCACCTGAGTATCAGACTAACCACCAACTAGGTTTCCTCTTAAGGGTATATATCCTCAGTCTCCAGGTACGCACCCTACCTTATATGCACTCCTACAATACCTGTAGAGGGAGTTTGCGAAGGCTCTTCGGTACCGATGGTGTTAGGGGGGTCGTTAACGTCGATCTAACCCCTGAGCTGGCTCTGTCCCTCTCCCTAGCTATAGGTACGTACTTCAAGCCCGGGTCTAGGGTACTAGTCGGCTACGATACTAGAGCTGGTAACACCTTCCTAGTACCAGTAGTGATGGGGGGCCTCGTCTCCACCGGAATTAAGGTATTCGATGGAGGTCTAGCCCCAACCCCAGCTATACAGTACTACGTTAGGAGAGCTGGGTTTGATGGAGGTGTTATTATCACGGCATCACATAACCCACCTGAGTACAGCGGGATTAAGGTAGTTATGGCTGATGGTATTGAGGCTCCGAGGGAGGCGGAGGAGGAGATCGAGGAGATAATGCGTGAGTCTAGGTTTAGGAGAGTTCCGTGGAGGGAGCTATCCCACCGGGTTACTAGGGTTGAGGATATCGTGGAGAAGTACGTTAATGGAGTGCTAGAGCTCGTAGATAGCGAGAGGATACGTAGGTACAGCTTCAGGGTTGCCGTAGACCCGGCTAACAGTGTTGGAGCTCTCTCCACACCTGAACTACTTAGGAGGTTAGGGGTTAAGGTGGTTACGCTAAACGGTGACCTAAGCCCGACCCCCTCCAGGAACCCCGAGCCCAGTCCGGAGAACATCACCGACCTCACTACGTATGTACGGAGCTCCGGGGTAGACCTGGGGGTGGCACACGATGGTGATGCTGATAGAGCCATCTTCGTAGCAGATAGTGGTGCGGTAGTACCGGGTGACAGCTCAGCCGTACTCCTCTGCCAGCACATAGTCGAGAACAGGGGGGAGAGGGAGCCTCCAAGGGTGGTTACGGCGGTATCCAGCTCAACGATCGTGGAGAGAGTGCTGAGTAGGTACGGTATTGAGGTTGTGTGGACTAGGGTAGGTAGTATCGTAATCTCTAGGACTATGCAAAGCCTAGGAGCAGTAGCAGGGTTCGAGGAGAACGGGGGCTTCATGTACCCAAGGCACCAATACGTTAGGGATGGGGCTATGGCTGTAGCCCTAATGCTTGAGCTGCTGTCCTACAGCGGGAGGAGGCTCTCGGAGTTGCTGAATAACCTACCTAGGAGGTACGTAATTAAGAGGAGAGTCTATGCCCCCAGGGAGCTACTACCTAGGGTATACGAGGAGCTCAGGAGGAGGTTCCCGAGTACTAGGGTGGTGGATGTGGACGGGGTTAAGATCGTAGGTGAAGACTTCTGGATCTTGGTAAGACCTAGCGGTACCGAGCCCCTCATAAGGGTATTCATCGAGGGGGTGTCCGAGGAGGTTGCTGGAGGTCTATTTAAGGAGGTTCTAGAGGTATTTAAGGAGGTGTACGGATGTGAGGTACGTACTGCTTAACCTACTGGCCTGCCCCATGTGCAGGTCGTTCCCCCTAAAGCTCTACGTATTTGAGGAGGTGGTAATAGATAAGAAGTTCTCCGTTAGGACACCGTTCTGTGATCTCTACTGTGCCCGCAGGGGGGCCTACGTAAAGGACCTCCAGCAGGGTGAGCTGGACTGTAGTGAGTGCGTTAGACACGACATAACCTGGGGTATACTGCACTGCACTAACTGCGGTAGGTGGTACCCAGTGATAGACGGGATACCGTTTATGTACCCCGATGAGCTCAGGGTTAAGCCTAGGATAAGGAGTAGGGAGGAGGAGTTCCTCAAGAGGTTCGGTAATAGAATACCGCCTGAGGTTCTCGAGAGGGACCCCCTCAAGCAGGTCAGGGCGGGCACTCCACGGAGCTGAGGTGGGTTCCTCAAACGTACCTCCAGCACATCACTAGGTGCCTCTTCCCGACCTCTACGAGTTTAGGTCTTTCGATAGCACACCTACCCCTCCTCCAAGGACACCACCTATACGCGGGGCAGGCGGTCTCCGGGTCGAGGGCAACCTCCCCCTCAACACCTTCGGGCTCTACCAGTACTCTAGTGTAGGGGTGTAGGGGCTCTGCTAAGACGTTACACGTAGGTCCTACCTCCACCACCATCCCCAAGGCCATTACCGCTACCCTATCGGCTACGTAGCTTACCGAGTCTATATCGTGGGATACCATTACGTAACTAAGCCCCAGGGTCTCCCTCAGGTCCTTGAGGAGGTTGAGTATCTGAGCTGCTGTTGAGACATCTAGGGACGATGTAGGTTCGTCGAGTAGGAGGAGCCTCGGCTTCGTCACCAGAGCCCTAGCTATGGCTACCCTCTGCTGCATACCCCCGCTAAGCTCTCTAATGTTCCTCCCCTTTACATCGCCTGGTAGGTCTACCAGCTCCAGTACCGACTCCAGTAGGTACTCCCGCAACTTCCTGGGGACACCTAGAGCTAGTAGAGGCTCTAAAACTATGTCCCTAACTGACATCTTAGGGTCCATCGACTGACTGGGCTCTTGAGGGACGTAGCCCACCTCCCTCAAAACCCTCCTACGTTGTGACCAGCTAAGCTTAAGGAGGTCGAGGTCGCGGTATATGATACTACCCCTTAGGGGCTTTACCAACCCTACCACAGCTCTGAGTAACGTTGACTTACCACCCCCACTACCCCCTACAACCCCTAGGGACTCCCCCTCCTCAACGCTTAGGCTAACCCCTCTCAGAGCCCACACAACTCTGTACCCTAGAGCTAAGCCCCCTCTAGGGGTCCTAAAGGCTACGTAGAGATCCTCTATGGACAGTAGCGGATTCATCTCAACCGCCAGCGCCAGCAGTAGACCCTATGCCCCTCCCCCACCTCATCCGCTTCGGGATCCTTAGTACACTCCTCAGAGGCTATGGGGCAACGTGGTCTAAACCTACACCCAGGTGGGTACCTACCTGGTGGCGGAGGAGCTCCAGGGATGTCCGCTAACCTCTCACTAGATAGGCGTCTGGGTACTGCACGTAGGAGTAGCTTAGTATACGGGTGGAGAGCCCCTTCCACGATGTCACCGATACGCGCCTCCTCAACTACCCTACCCGCGTAAATTACGGCCACCCTATCGCATACGTACCTAGCTAGGGAGATGTCGTGGGTTATGAAGATGAGAGTTAGGCCTAGGGCTGACCGAAGGGTCTTCAGTAGCCTAGCTATCGAGAACTTGAGGTAGGCGTCTAGTGCTGAGGTAGGCTCATCGGCAACCACGACCTTAGGGGACGGTGCTAGTGCTAGGGCTATGGCCACCCTCTGCTTCATACCTCCACTAAGCTGGTGTGGGTATGCCTCAGCTACCTCGGTGGGTAGCTTAACTAGGTTAAGTAGGTACTCCACCCTCCTCCTAGCCTCGTCCTCAGTAAGTTGTCCTAGGTGGGCTCTGAGTACATCCACCAACTGCTCCCCAACGGTTAAGAAGGGGTTGAGGGATGCTGCGGGGTCCTGCGGGATCCTCACTACAACCCTACCACGTAGTCCGTCGAATCTGCGGAGTCTACCCTCAATAGCTCTAACCCCCATGAGCTCCAGGACCCCGTCAGTAACTGCGTAGGGTGGGAGTAGCCCAGCTATGGCATTACCTATGGTAGACTTACCGCAACCACTCTCACCGACTAGGCAGTAGGACTCTCCAACCCCTACCTCCATGCTCAGCCCATCGATAACCCAGAGTAGACCCTCCTCAACCTCGTAGCCTACGTTAAGTCCGTAGCTCCTTACTGCTAGAACCACCTAAACCACCTCTTCCTCAGAACCGGGTTGGCCTCCTCGTAGAGCACCTCACCGAATACCGTAAACGATACGGCTAGGAGGGCTAGGAAGAGGGCTGGTGATAGTACTACCCAGGGGTGTGTAGTTAGGTAGCGTAACCCCAGGCCGACCATGACCCCCAGGTCCGGCTCGCTAATGCTCTGGGCAGCCCCGAAGATGAAGGTTATAGTCGACATCTCTATCACCACACTCCCCAGGTCCGACAGGGCCTCGACTAGTACCGGTGGGACTATGTGTGGTACTACGTGCTTACGCACTACGTACAGCCTCGAGAGGCCGAAGAGTCTCGGTAGGTTGACGAAGTCCAGCTCCCGGAGGGCTCTAGCCTGGGTATAGGCTACACGTCCGTACCACGGCCACCAGGTAACTACAAGGGCTACGGTTAGGGGTACTAGACCACCCCCAACAGCAGCTACTAGAGCCGCTGCTAGAAGTACTGAGGGTATCGATATGAGGAGCTCCATGATGTAGACTAGCACCGTCTCCAGGGGCTTAGGTAGGATAGCCGCTACCGAGCCTATGAGGAGGCCTAGGACCGTACTTAGTGTTATCACTAGTAGGGTTACGACTATAGCTCTCCAGAGTCCGAAGAGTACCCTACTGAGGATGTCCCTACCCATAGCGTCTGTCCCTAGAAGGTGCTTAGGCGATGGTGGGAGCAGACTCTTCTCGGGGACTACCTCAACACCTAGACCCTGGAGTGGGTAGGGGGCTACGTAGGGTCCTAGGAGCCCCAGGACCGTTAGGGCTAGGGCTAGCGAGATGGCTACCCTGAACGTAGGTCTCCTCCAAGCCCTACGGAAGAACTTTAGTAGGTCACCCAAAGACTCGGGGAGAACAGTCAAACCACTACCCTCGGGTTAACCTTAGCTTGGACTACGTCGGCTACAGTGTTAGCTATTACGAAGACTATGGATACCAGTACTATGGAGCCCACTATTAGTGGGTAGTCAGACGACTCTAGGGCCTTTACCAATAGGTAGCCTAGACCCTCCCTACCGAACACCCCCTCCACAGCCATGGCCTCGACCAGGCTGTAGGAGAAGAAAAGTCCGGAGAGCTGGGTTACTACCGGCATAACACTCGGAGCTACGTACCTCCTTAATACGACCCCGGCCGGAATACCTAGAGATACTGCCTGCCTAACGTACTCCTCCTCAAGAGCCTCGGCTACAGCTAGTCTAACCACCCTAGCTAGGACACCCATAGGGTATGTCGATAGTACTAGTGCTGGCGGGATGATCCTAACTAGGGAGTCTACGAGGACATCCAGCCTACCCTGGATTACGGAGTCTATGGTAATGGCTCCGGTGACCTCGGTAAACCCTACCCTAAGTCCGGAGGCTACCCTACCGTAGACTACAGGAGTCCCCAGTACCTGCGAGAGC
>JAJHQJ010000024.1 GCA_020833415.1 Desulfurococcaceae archaeon
GTCCACCAGCTTATTAAGCTGAGGTCCGGTTAGTGACCTCCGGTGGAGCTGGTGGGCGAGCTACGTAGGCTGGCGCTGATTCTAGCGCTTTCCATGGCCATAGCCGTACCTGTAGTCGCTTGTATAGCGATCCCGGAGACCGGGTACGGTGCTAGGCTTCTAGAGCTCTGGAGGGAGTTGAGGGGTTCTGCCCCCCGGAGCCAGTTGTTGGTCTCCGTAGAGGAGGTGGTCTCGCTCGGGCTCTTCATCTTCGTAATAGCTACCATGGTTGTGGACATGAGGTACAGGCACTTCAGCGCCTTCGCGGCTCTGGCGGTCATAGCTCTCAGCGGTACCGTACCGGCTCAGAGGCTGATCGAGAGCGTCGACTGGCCCCTGATAGTCTTCCTCATAGGGTCTCTGTGCTTTGCCGCAATACTCAGGAAGCTAGGGGTCTTTACGTACGTAGCCGCCCACATGGTTAGACTGAGCAGGGGTCGGGCTACGGTACTCGTAGCTCTACTATGCTTCCTAGCCTGGTTTACAGCGATGGTCGTGGACGAGGTGACGAGCGTAGTCTACGTAGTCATGATAGTCCTTGAGCTGGGTAGGCTGCTCAGGGTGGATGTCGAGGAGCTGGCCGCACTCAGCATACTGGCTACGAACACGGGTAGCTCTGCACTACCGGTCGGGAACCCCATAGGGATCTACATAGCCTTCTCCACAGGACTTACCGTGGCCGACTTCGTACGTAGGGCCCTACCAGTCTCCGCCCTGTGCCTAGGGCTCCTACTACTGGTCTTCAGGGCCCTGAGGGGTAGCTACCTGAGGGACCTGCAGAGGAGGGTCTCGGAGAGGAGGGAGTACCTCGAGGCGTTCGTAACCGCTAGGACAGCGGACCTAACACCGAGGGAGAGGCTGTCCAGGATCTACGGCCTCCTCCTCCTAGTCTTATTCCTGGTAACGGTCTCCGCGAGTCCCCGACTAGCCGAGTTCCTATCAGCTACCTCGGGAGCTCACGTAGAGGCCAACGCTCTGCTCTCCCTAATACCCTACCTCTTCATAGTCCTCACACTCCCCTTCGTAGAGCTACCCGAGTACGGCGAGGTCATAGCCAGGGGGGTTGAGTGGCCGTCCATAGCCTTCTTCATGGCCCTCTTCATGCTCGGCTACAGCCTAACCTGGAGCGGGGCCATGGTTAAGCTAGCCTACGCTATAACTAGGCTGGGCGAGGTCCTCGGTGGGGGTGTTGCCAGGGTAGGCGCTGTGGTACTGGTACTCTCGGCAGGCCTAAGCGCGGTACTGGACAACCTATCACTGGTCGTAGCCCTCACACCGGCCCTAAAGCTCATTACAAACGTACTCGGGGCTAGGGGGCTCTACTGGTTCCTCCTATTCGGAGGCGTCTTCGGGGGTAACCTAACACCGGTGGGCTCTACAGCCAACATAGTAGCCGTCTCAATACTCGAGAGGAGGGCTAGGAGGTCGGTAAGCTGGGGTAGGTGGGTTAGGCTGGCCGCACCGGTGGTAGTTGCTCAGTGTACGGCGGCCCTGGTATGGACTATACTGACTGCGGGTTAGAGGAACTCCTAGCTATGTACCCCGCCAGACCGGCCACCCTCCATCCTCATGGCCTCCGCGGGCTCGTCTAGGTGGTGTGTGGTGGCGGGGCCGCGGTTAGATATGCTTAAAGGGTAATAAAGCTGCGGGGAGGTTTTCTATGTAGCTACCCCCGGGTCCCACTTGGGATAGGAGCAACGGACTGGAGACCCGGCCCGGGGTTAAACCCTCGGGAAGAGGGGGTGTAGCCCCGAACCCCCCGTCCTAGCGGGAACCCCCGCACTTCAGGGCGGGGAGGAGGTCAGCCCGCGTTCCACAGGTACCATTTAGCGTCCTTAATCACATAAGATGCTCTCTATCTCTGTGACATCGGATCCCCTCAGTCTAAGTTTCTTCAGACCCGCCTCGCCTGCTATCTCGACGTGAAACACCAGCCAGTCGCCGTTCTCGCACGCAACCACCATATGCGGTCTGTCGGGCAGGTTCTCCAATACGTCGATCCCCGTCTTTTTCAGGCCCAGCTTTCTTGCTATCAGTTCTACCGCTTCCTCGATAGCCTCTCTAAGCTCACTTGCATCGGTCTCCCTTCTTCTCATCTCGATCAGCTTCTTGAAAAAGCTCCTCAGATCCTCCGGACCTCGCGATAGGAGCTCCTCATCTGATACTGGGAAGCCTTCGGCGTCTCCCGAGAGTGAATAGAGGTATCTGATTAGATGTCTTACCGAGTGATAGAGGTGTGAGGCAGATTCCCTGGGCATGCCTATGTAGTAGCTCTCTACCGCCAGTCCCAGGGCTGCTAAAACGGATCTCCTCAAAACCTTTATCGTGTACTCAGTTATTCTAGGCCTAGACCTTATCATAGGTAGACATCCTCGGTCTAGCACTACGACCGAGTATCTGAGCATGAAGCCTAGGGGAGATCCCTCCTCGATCATTCGATCCAGCTCCTCGGGAGTGAAAAGCTCCATATGGACCCTGGTATCCATGAAGTCTAGGTCGTACACACGCCTCTTCGGAGCCTTCCTGACCAGGACCAGGACATCTATATCACTGACGCCGGGTGCGAAATCCGAAGGTCTTGCAGCTGAGCCGAAGACAACTATAGAACATACATCCTCTGAAGCAATGATATTAGGAAGCTCGGAGAGAAACTCGTAGACCCTTCTCAGAAAGCTCTTAACATCTTCTCCAGGGAACACGAACAACCCCTCCAAGACATAAGTACCATAAGGATACTTATAAATATCTAGCACCACCATGGCTACCAGGCGAAAGACTCGTACGAAGGCGCCTTTATGGTTAACGCTGGCGAACCAGGACAGGATAAGATCAGGATCCACTATCTACTATAGACATAACATTTGACGTATATTCTGTGGTCGGTGGAATCCTCGGGTTAACATGGAGGACCGGAGTAGCCTTCACAGAACGTGACGATAGACGGGGCATCACGTAGTTTTATACAAAGACTAGGAACGGACCTCCCCGCCTTAAAGGACGGGGAGGAGGTCGGGGAACTCCTGGTAACGGGATTCCAACCCACCCTTATAACCAACCGCCGGCGGGTTAGTCGGGGGACTAGTTGGAGGAGAGCTTCCTGGAGGTCGTGAGGTTAGACGAGGTAGCTATGAAGTACGGGGTTAGCTGCGAGATATGCGGAGACCAGGTAGCACTTAGGTTCGGCGGTCTCGAGGTTAGGGTGATCAACGAGGGGGGTTCCTACGTAGCTCTGATCCAGCTACCCCTACCTAAGGACTTCCTCGACGACTACCTGGCTGGGGAGTACCTGGAGAGGTACTGCATCTTCCTTAAAGTAGTCGCTCGCGGGGGCCTCGCCGGTAGCCTAGCCTACGAGCTTAGGGAGGACGTAGGTACTGTAGTAGCTAGGCTACCCCTTGGTAACCTGGGGAGGGTTGTGGACTTCGTTAAGAGGTTCGCGGAGCTCTACGAGGAGGTACGCGGTACCTGCCAGACCCGCTAGAGTCCGCGTAACTCGATCCTACCGCCAGCCCCGTAGGCCCAGGGCATTGCCTGGGTGTTGTAGGCCCCGTAGGCCCTACCGAGCCTATCGATCACTATGAAGCCCGCGGTGTCCCTACCGAACCTCGAGGTGAAGTCCGCCATAACCCTCTCGGCGGCCTCGGCTACGTCTAACGCGTTGCACACGGCCTCCACGGCCCTGAGGCTTAGGTGGTAGAGTATTATGAACTCACCTATACCGGTTGCCGAGGCCGCTGCGCACCTATTCGCGTAGAAGCCGGCACCGACTATCGGTGAGTCCCCGACCCTCCCCGGCATCTTCAGGAAGACCCCGCCGGTACTGGTAGCAGCAGCCAGCTCCCCCTCCCTATCGACAGCTACGGCCCCGACGGTACCCGTGGGGAACTTCGATAGCCAGAGGGATATGGATCTGGAGTAGAACCTCTGCGGTACCTCACCCCTAGCTATCCTCTGCACAGCCTCCCCGTACATCCTCCTAACCCTCTCCAGGGGGCCTGGGTGTCTCTCCAACCCCAGCCTGCTGGCTAGGAGGTCCGCCGCATCCCCAACTAAGAGGACGTGGTCCGTCAACTCCATAACGTACCTAGCTAGGACCACTGGGTTCCTGGGGTACTTTACGTAGGCTACAGCCCCCGCCCTACCGGTCCTACTGTACATAACCCCAGCGTCCATACTTACAGAACCGGAGAGGTCTACCGTACTACCGACCCCCGCGTTCAGCACCCCGGAGTCCTCCATAACCTTAACAGCCTCGACGACAGCGTCGAGGGCTGAACCCGAGTTGAGGACCCTCAGCCCAGTCTCAACAGCCTCCCTAAGGACTTGCTGCACTCTCCCCAGGGTCTCGGGATCCCTCTCCCACCTACCCGCACCTCCGTGAACAGCTATAGCTGGTGTAGGCACGGGACCACCACACCTAGTGAGCACCCGGCAATAAAACCCGCATATAGCCACGCATTAACCCTCGCTCAACCCCACCAACAGAAGTTAACGTATTTACGTGAAAACCTACCGGAGTAACTCCCGCGTTGAATGAGCGGCAAACTTATTAAGTCTGTTAACGCAGCTATCGTGGTGTGATACGTGCCTAGGCAGGGGGCTCTGTACGCGGTACTCGTCGTAGCTATAGTAGTAGCAGGTGTAGTCGGCTACTTCCTAGGTACGGCCCGGGTCCCACAGGCTACCACAGTTACGGTACCAGTCGGTACTACGGTAACCCGCGTAGTGACTGTAGCTACTACGGTAGCTGCTCCTACCATAGCCCCAGTAACCCCTCCAGGTAAGATCAAGGCTGCCTGGATCTACGTAGGCCCTATCGGTGACCTAGGGTGGTCCTACATGCACGACCTAGGTAGGAGGGTTGTCGAGAGCCTGTTTAAGGAGTGGCTGGAGACTACGTACTACGAGAAGGTTAGTGAGGCTGAGCTACTCTCTAGGATAGATGAGCTCGTTAGGGCCGGCTACACCGTGATCTTCACGACGTCGTTCGAGTTCATGGAGAAGACCTACGAGGCCGGTAAGAAGTACCCCAACGTCATGTTCTTCCACTGCAGCGGCTACATGAGGAGGGAGAATGTAGGTACCTACTTCGCAGACCTCTACCAGGTCTACTACCTCAACGGCCTCATGGCCGGTGCCCTAACTAAGACGGGTAAGATAGGGTACGTAGCGGCCTTCACAATCCCCGAGGTAGTGAGGCACATAAACGCCTTCGCTATAGGGGCTAGGGAAGTTGGTGAGCAGCTCGGTAAGAGTATAGAGGTCTACGTAGTTGAGTTAGGTTCCTGGGTAGCCCCCGATAAGGCTGTCGATGCTGCAAGGTACCTGATCGATGTAGTCGGAGTCGACGTCATAGCCTTCACTGAGGATACCTCAGCTATAGTTGAGTTCGCCCAAGACCTCTACAGGAGGGGGAGGCAGGTATACGTATTCGGCCACTACGGACCTATGTACGAGTACGGACCTGACGTAGTGGTCTCGGGTCAGCTCGTTAGGTGGGAGGTGATATATGCCGACATACTGGTTAAGATAAGGAGCGGGATCCTGAACCCGACAAACCTCATCAACGTCGACTACTGGTACCTACTCAACAGCGGTGCTGTGGAGCTGGGTGCCCACGTCTTCGAGAACGGGACGGTCATGATGGTGAACCCGAAGTTCGTACCAGTCCTCAAGAACGTGGTGATCGTGGATAAGCTAACTGGGGAGAGGATATCGGTTTACGACCTAGTTATGAGGAGGTATGAGCAGATGAAGTACGCCCCACTACTACAGCCCCTGCAGTTCTCAGCCCTAACCCACAAGCTGGAGAACCTGACCTACGTAGACATAGGGGGTAGGGAGAGGAGGTACCTGGTATCAGCTATCTTCGAACCCTTCACAGGACCTCTGGAGGGCTGGTGCCTCTACACCGGGGACAAGGCTTTCAGCGGATACTGTAGGAAGGCGGATAGGGTTACGATCCCAGCCGGTGTTAGGCTAGGTCACGACGACCTCTGGAACATGGACTGGTTCGTAAGCTGGGTGAAGTACCTAGGTAGGAGGTAGGGGTTACTCTAAATGAGTTTTTTACATACCCCCATCCTACGTGTTTTCAACATAGTTAAGAGGTTCCCGGGAGTTACCGCACTAAACGGGGTCTCGCTCGAGCTCTACCAGGGGGAGGTACACGTACTCTTAGGTGAGAACGGCTCCGGGAAGTCTACGCTAGCTAAGGTTATCTCAGGTATATACCTACCGGATAGCGGTAGCATAGAGGTTGCAGGTAGACAGGTAGTGTTCTCGAGCCCCGCGGACGCTATTAGGTACGGCATATACTACATACCCCAGACCCCCAGCCTAGTCGAGAGCCTAACCGTAACTGAGAACGTGCTCCTAGCCCTTAGGTCCTACAGTCTGCTAGCGGGGGTAGGTAGGGTTAGGGAGGTAGTGAGGGAGGTGGCCTCGAAGCTAGGCACTAGGGTAGACCCAGATACTAAAGTCTCAGAACTGAGCTATACCCAGAGGCAGACGGTGGAGCTAGCGAAGGCCGTCCTCCTAGGAGCTAGGATCCTGATAGTCGATGAGGTAACCACATACCTACCCCGGGTAGTGAGGGAGTTCTTCTACAACTACGTACGGCAGGTAAGGGAGGGCGGTGGGTCTGTGATCCTCATAACCCACAAGATCTCTGAGGCTGTTGAGGTAGCTGATAGGATAACTATATTACGTGTAGGTACTGTCGTAAGAACCTTGGAGAGGGGGGAGTTCAACGTAGAGTTAATAAGGAAGCTCATGTTCGGTAATAGGGTAACCTCCAGCACTGTAGAGCAGCCGGGAGGTCCTACCCCCGGGGGTGGGGGAGAGGAGGTCGCGAGGTTGGAGAACGCCTGGGCTAGGGACGATAGCGGTAACCTAGCTCTAAGGGGGGTAACCCTGAGCATTATGAGGGGTGAGGTCCTGGGAGTTGTTGGAATAGCTGGTAACGGGCAGAGGGAGCTAGCCGAGGTCCTAGTAGGTCTTAGGGGTCTTGTGAGGG
Source organism: Desulfurococcaceae archaeon (assembly GCA_020833415.1). Lineage (GTDB taxonomy): Archaea > Thermoproteota > Thermoprotei_A > Sulfolobales > NBVN01 > DRZP01. Next base: position 7,058 of record JAJHQJ010000024.1, read on the forward strand.
GCCGCTACTACCTGAGGGGGGCTGACGTCACTAACAGAGGTACCGGGACCGTAAGGGCTGCGGGTGTGGGCTTCATACCGGAGGCACCTCTCTACTACATCTTCTCCGGTGACCTAAGCCTAGTTGAGAACGTAGCCATAGCCTCTAGGTGGGGCCCAGTAATAAGGTGGGACTCCCTGGCATCTAGGGTTCGGAAGCTCGTGGACACCTACGGGATCTCAGCGGCATCACCTAGGGCTCCCGTAAAGACCCTCTCGGGGGGTAATATAATGAGGCTGGCCGTAGCTAGGGAGCTTGAACTTTCAAGGAATATGCTGGTAGCCTACAACGCTACCAGGTCCCTAGACGAGGCGTTCTCCGAGTACTTCCTTAACGCGGTTAGAGACCTAGCACAGCGAGGTACGGCTGTGGTGTACATCAGTGAGAGCGTTGACGAGGTCCTAGCTGTAAGCAATAGGGTTGCCGTAATAAGCTCCGGTAGGATCGTCGGTCTATTCGATAGGGAGGGCGTTAATAGGGATACCGTAGAGAGACTTATGGTGATGTAGCTGCCTAGGGTTAGCCTAGTAGTTACGAAGCGTACGAAACGCAGTACGTTAACGTCGACCCCAACAGTACTAGCAGGGTCCCTAACTCTAGGCCTCCTGGTATCGTGGGTTCTACTTTGGGTAACGGTAGGCGTAGACCTAGTGAGCTTCCTGGAGACCCTGTATCAGACGCTCATCTCCTATACCGGACTACTAGAGCCCCTGATCTTTCTAGCTATGATCGGGACCGCTATCTCCATAGGCTTCTACGGTTCCTTCTGGAACGTGGGTGCGGAGGGGCAGTACGTGATGGGCATGGTCGGTGCCCTCTTCCTCACGCTCTTCTCACCTCTAGTCCCCCTCTTCGAGGGGGGTGGTACGGTGCTTACAGCTCTACTCAAGGTCCTAGTGGTACTCTTTGGCGGACTACTGGGGGTCCTCTGGTCTCTGGTACCGGGTGTCCTTAAGGCCTACGTGAGGGTTACGGAGGTACCGGTCCTACTACTAATGAACTACGTAGCATACAGTATCTCCGACTACCTAACGGCGGGTCCGTGGAAGGGGAGGTATACGTACGGCTACATAAGGACCGACCTAATACCTGAGGCAGCTCGGCTAACGATTATACCTGGTCTGGAGATGCTTAGGTATGAGGTGGTAGTAGCCCTAGTCTTGGTAATAGCCTTCGCATACGTACTCCTAGAGCGTACGGAGGTGGGACTTAGGATAAAGTTCCTGGGTACTAACCCGGTAGCCCTCAGAGCCTCGGGGTATGATGAGAGGGTAGTTACCCTAACTACAGCAGCTCTCAGCGGTTTCGTAGTGGGAGTTGCTGGGGCTCTAAGGCTCCTGGGTTACGACTACAGACTACCCTACAATATAGGTGATGGGAAGACAGGCTTCTACGGCTACACAGCTATCCTAGTTGCCTGGCTCTCGTTTAGGGATGTGAGGTACATCCTACCGTCAGCCCTGATCGTAGCTGTACTAACCAGCTTCGGCTACAGGATGCAGATGCTCCTAAAAGACCTTCTACCGCCAGGTATATCGGCGTACGCCATATCCCTAATCCTCATGGGGGTTACCCTAGTCGTGTACTCGATTTTCAGGGTACTGAGGGACTACTCCATGAGGTTGGTGGTTAAGCCTTGAGCGAGGTCCTGAACTGGTTTACGGTAGCTCTAGCACCGGCCTACGCAGCGTACACACTAGCTGCACTGGGAAACGCAGTAATCGAGAGGTCTGGGGTCCTCAACATAGCAATCGACGGCTTCTTCGTCCTGAGCTCGGCCTTCGCGTACACCTACGCAATCCTCCTATCGCAGGTCCTGGGCTCTGGACCCCTAGCTACCTACATAGCTATAGCTCTTACAGCTCTAACTACGGCAGTGTTCTACTCCCTATTCACCACCCTGAATACTGCCTTACCGGTAAGTCAGGGGGCTGTAGGCCTCTCCTTCATGTTTGCTGGTTACGGGTTGGGGGCTGTAGTAGGTAACATCGGTAGACTGGTGTTCAGTATACAGAGGGTTAGGGTGGACTACCTAGGTGTAACCGGCTGGGGCTCTGCCGTAGCCTACGTGCTACTGGTGGCCGTAGCTATCCTCACACACCTACTCCTGTACAGGCTTAGGCTAGGGGTACTCATAAGGGCCGTCGGTGAGGACCCTAGAGTTGTTAGTCAGGTCGGTGTTAACGTAACCCACACCAGGTTCCTCGCAGGACTCATAGGGGGGCTTGCAGTAGGCCTAGGAGGGGCCCTCTTCACCCTATGGAGGATAGGTGGCTGGTCCCAGGGTCAGGGGCTTAACCACGGCTGGCTCGCATACGCTATATCAATAGCCGGCTGGAGGTACCCACTACTCGTAGCCCTAGTATCGGTATTCTTCTCATCCCTCTACGTACTCCTACCCCACATACAGAGGCTGGGACTACCGATAGAGATATCGATGGCGGTCCCCTACATAGTGTCGGTAGCAGTAATGGTCCTAGTATCCCTAGCACCCCGCAGAGGTAGCATACTCGCAGAGCCCAGGGCTCTGGGGCGGGAGTACTTCCGCGAGGAGAGGGCGTAGAACACCTCCGAAGATCCCATACCCGGTAGGAGTTCGACCACCATTAGAGGGACGAACCCGAGGTCGGGTAGGACACTCTGACGCCTTAGGGGGAGGTGATATGGGCCATGCTCGAGTCAAGCATCTTCATCAAGTCCTCCCTGAGGTTCTCAACCGTGAACCTTAGCAGTGCTTGCCTAAGGTATTCATCACGGGTCGCCAATGCATTAGCCTGTAGTATTGGGGGGTAGTCCAAGCTATTGTATCCACGTATAATGCCAACAGCCCGGAGCCTGTCGGAACCCTGCACTACCTCGTCGAACTCTCCCTCCTCGAGGAACCGTAGAGCCCCCGACTACTTCACCAGGAACCCTCCTAACACTGTGTAGGTAGTTGTGTAGCGAACCCCTCGCAATGCCCAGTACTTTAAGAGTTTTCTCAAACCCGAGCTTCCTCTTAACCCGCTCGAGGATGAGCCTGCGTGCTTCATAGCTGAGGGCACTAGCATTCACCCTATTATACCAGGAGTTAGCAGACATGATTTCACCCAGTAAATCGTCCAGTAGTTCACACCCTACCACGGGAGCGTGAACTGTGAAACAATCCATGAAATTTGTATGGGTATTTAAAAGGAACCGCGGGCCCGCCGGGATTTGAACCCGGGACCTCCGGCTCCGAAGGCCGGCGCCCTGTCCTGGCTGGGCCACGGGCCCAGCTGTACTGCTTTCCCCACATTAATACATTGTGAGCAGGGGTCTAACGGTTTAGTGGGTGCTTCAGAGTAGATCAGCTAGTTCACCTATCACAGCCATCGCCACTCATCATCCATGTCGAGGTGGTCTCGAGGGTTTTAAGCGCGGTGCTGTACCTCTAGTCGAGACCTTCTCTGACCTCCTCCCCGCCCTGAAGTGCGGGGGTTCCCGCTAGGGCGGGGAGGTTCGGGGCTACACCCCCTCTTCCCGAGGGTTCAACCCCGGGCCGGGCCTCCGGCCCGTTACCCCTACCCCAGACGGGGCTCGGGGCTATGGGTACTCCAACCATCATCGCCCTAGGCTCACAGATCTTAACACTCATTACCAATAGCAATTAAACAAAGAGGATTTATAAGCCTTTCTACCCATCCCCGCCTTAAAAGGCTAGGCTTTCAGTTGTAAGGAGTTTGGGTCTGGTAAAATAGTTTAGCTTTAACTATTTTCCTCACCCCCTTCCTCCCCTCCCCCCGGCTTCACTGTCATTGGAGGAGCTCTTTGGGGCTGTTTCGGTTTTCATAATCATTTGTAGCACTCTTGAACAGCCACGCGGTAGGCAAGAGCCTCTTAGCGACATCACAGCAGACATTAAACGGAAACGCCAGCGTTACATACGTCATCTGGGGAATCATCCTAAGAAGGTTTATAAGCTCCTTACCTTACAAACTCACTGGTGCCCCCGGGCTCCCGAGACCCGTAGGGCTGTGAGCCCTAGGCGACTAGCGGGGAGCCACTGCGGTGAGCGGGCTCGGGGAGACCGTTGGGAGGTAGATGGTGGGGAGCCTGAGAGCAGTAAGCATGAATGGCAATGAACCACTATCTACCGAGAAACGGTGACCCACGCACCCCGCGCACGCTTCAAAAGTTCTCAACCAGACGTTCATGGCTCCTACAGAGTCTATATCAACTTTAAACCCACACCTCCCGCAGATGGCAAGCCTATGGTACTTAACCACCCTAGAACTCAACTGATAGTACTGGCGTACGTTAGGTCTACTACTAACCTCGACTCCTTGGGGGTCTCAGCCGGGGAAATAAGGGCTAGTCCCGGCTGTGGAGTACCCTGGGCCGTGTTTATAAGGTCCTACCTTAAGGTACTGTGGACTGGAATTGAACCGCAGACTACTCCCGGTGGTAGTCCTCGCGGTAGTTCTAGTAGCGGTTATCGGGGTTGTCGCAGCGCTCTACAGACAGCCCCAGCAGGTTAGGGTGGTCGTGTATGCGTACAGGGACGCTATCACGGGTATAGACCCCGGGGCTGAGGACGATGTCGGTGTAGTCGTACTACACGCCCTCTACGATACCCTACTACGCTACGACCCCAGGACCGGGGGCTACGTCCCGTGGCTTGCTGAGAGGTTTGAGAGGGTCGCTGAGGATAGGTGGGTTATAGTCATTAGGAGGGGGGCGGTATTCCACGACGGCTCCCCGATAACGGCCGAGGATGTGAAGTTCAGTATAGAGAGGTCTAAGGCCCTCTACGAGGAGGGTGTAGGGTTGGGGTATGTATGGGAGTGTGTTAGGGAGGTTAGGGTCCTGAACGCAACCCACCTCGAGGTAGTTACTGACGGCCCCTGCGACCTAAGGAGGGCTGCATCAGCAGCCTACTCAGCCTTCGTATACAGCAGGAGGGTCCTCCAACTAAGCGGTGCCGCGAATGTTACGGATAGGAGGCTTATTGAGTGGTTTAACTCAGGTAGGGAGCTGGGTAGCGGGCCCTACAGACTCAGGAGTTACAAGCCTGAGAGGGAGGTCGTCCTAGAGAAGTTCCAGGACTGGTGGGGCTGGAGGGTAGTCAATAACCCGAGAGCGCCCGACGTAGTTGTGATTAGAATCGTTGAGGACCCCGGGGAGCAGGAGAGGGGTCTAAGGGCCGGTGAGATACACGTAGCGTCCAGCGTCCCCAGGGCTGTACTCAGGTCCCTGAAGGAGGGGGGTTTCGAAATACAGGTAGCAGATACCTACCACAACTTCATCCTAATGTTCAACGTACTTAGGTGGCCTACTAACGTAACCGAGGTTAGGAAGGCCCTGGCCCTAGCCATACCATGGGATAGCTTAGTACCCACGTGCCTGCACGGCTACGGTAGGGTTGGTAGTGGTCTAATACCCTACGGCTTCCCCGGCTACGATCCGGAGCTAAGGCTAGGTCAGAACCTTGAGGAGGCGGCCAGGTTACTAGCGGAGGCCGGGGTACCCAGCGGTACGGAGCTAGAGATGGTGATAACGGCCGGGTACGAGGAAGAGGAGTGCTTCGCCCAGCTACTAGCCAGCGAGCTGGCTAAGCTCGGGCTCAGGCTTAGGATCACGTCACTACCCTGGGACCTGGTTAAGCAGAGGGGTGCGGAGGTGTGGAGTAACCCGGAGGCAGCACCCCACATGGTAATCAACGACTGGTGGCCCACCTACGTAACCCCCTACGACTACCTATCCCTACTTGAGTGCGGTTACGTAACGTGGAACTGGTCCGGGTACTGCAATGAGGATTTCGACGAGAAACTGTGGGAGGTCTACAGAGTAGACATAGCAGACCTAAACCAGGCCCTCCCACTCTACCGCGAACTCCAGAGGTACGTCTACGAGGAGCTACCGGCTGTGAACCTGTGGGACATGCAGCACATCTACGTCTACAACCCTAAGAAGGTCCTACTACCGGAGAGGGCCCTGAACCCCCTGTATACCTACGTAGTGTTCTTCGAGTACCTAGAGGTGCTGGGCTAGCGGGATGCTGACCCTCAACTACATCGTAAGGAGGGCTGCGCTCTCCGTAACCCTGGTATTGGGGGTCCTACTACTAAGCTTCGTACTAACATACTA